>JAGWTP010000008.1 GCA_028868895.1 Burkholderiales bacterium | reverse complement strand
GGCCAAGGTCATGATCAACGAGTACAACAACGGCACCGACATCGGCAAGTCCAGCTCCAGCTTCGAGCAGATGTACCTCGAAGGCAAGGGCTTCGACGTCTCCCCCGACACCAACTTCTGGATCGGCAAGCGCTTCTACGGCCGTGCCGACGTGCACATCCTCGACACCTTCTTCGTGCGCATGGACGGCGTGGGCGCCGGCGCCGACAACATCGCGTTTGCCGGCGGCAAGCTCGGCCTGGCTTACTTCAGCAGCGACAGCGGTGCGGGCTTCGGCGACTCGGGCAACGGCTTCAACACCAACCCCGGCAACCGCCTGAACGCCGACCTGACCGAGCTGCCCGTCAACCCCGGCGGCAAGCTGCGCGTCACGGCCACCTACACCAAGGGCAACTACGACAACGCCGCCTCCGGCCAAGGCAACAGCGGCGTCGGCCTGAGCCTGCAGCACAACCAGGAACTGCCCGCCATCGGCGGCGGCAACACCCTGTGGTTCCAGTACTCCACCGGCTCGGCCGGGCTGGACGGCAACTTCGGCAACATGGGCGAGACCACCAGCGTCAAGAAGTTCCGCCTCGTCGAGAGCGTGAACTGGCAGGTCGGCGCCTTCGGCGGCCAGGCCGTCGCGTTGTACGGTCGCCACGACCAGAACAACACCCCGGTGGTCCCGATCCCCAAGTACAGCGAAGTCTCCGTCGGCGGGCGCATCTCCTACGCGCTGACCAACAACCTGAAGCTGCTGGCCGAACTCGGCCACATGGAGAAGAGCCCGGACGGCTCGCCGACGCAGAAGCTGACCAAGTTCACGATCGGCCCGGCACTGTCCACCGGCCCGGGCTTCTGGACCCGCCCGGAGCTGCGCCTGTACGTGACCACCGCCAAGTGGAACGACGCGGCCAACGCCGCGGCCGGCCCGAACGGGCTGACCGGTCTGGCCAACGGCAAGACCAGCGGCACCAGCGTCGGCGCCCAGGTCGAGATGTGGTTCTGATCGCCGTGGTCTGATCTGCCTTTGCACCGGGCCCGCCAACGCGGGCCCGGTCACTTCGGCCCGAGAACGAGGAACGCCATGAACCGCTCGAACCGCCCGACCCCGCCCCGCCCGCCCGCCACATCGCCGGCACCAACGTCGGCCCTTGCGCCGGCCCGATGGACGCCGCTGCTGCTGTGCGCAGCGCTGCTGGGCAGCGCGCTGCCGGCGCAGGCGGGCTGGATGGACTCGCTGTTCGGCAAGGGTGGCGCGTCGGCCGAGGCGGCCCAGCCCGGGCCGGGTCAGCGCCTGTGGCCGATCGGCGAGTTCACGATGGTCCGGCTCGTGGCGCGCGAAGCCGGTTCGAGCCCGAACCAGCAGCCGGTGCAGCTCCAACCCGAGGTCTTGCGCCAGCAGCTCGCGCTGGTGCAAAGCATCGGCCGCAGCGGGCCCCAGCCGCTGTTCGCGCCCGACGAGCTGGCCAGTCTGGTCGAGCCGCTGGTGCAGGCCTTCGGCCGCGCCGGAGCGAACGACGACGTGCTGCTGCTGAGCGCCTCGCGGCGCGACAGCGGCGTGCTGATGGCGCCCACCGCCGTCACCGCGCGGCTGTTCGTGCAGGGCGGCGAGCTGCAGCTGATCGTGCACGACGCGCGCTTCGATTTCTACGACACCTACCGCGGCACCCATGTGGCGCCGCGATTCACGTACGGCTCGCGCACTGCGGCGGGCGAGGCGGTGATCCGCAGTGCGGGCGCGTCGAACCGGCGGCCCGACTGGCTGTCGATCCCGCTGCACATGGCGGCGGCGCCGGCAGCGACACCCGCCCCGATGTCCGCCGCCCCGGCAGCGCTGCCAGTGCCACCGTCCGCGCCACCCCAGGCGGCGCCGGCCCCGGCGCCCAAGCCGCTCGACGCGGCCGGCGCCGCCGACATCGAGCGCCGCCTGGAGACGCTCAAGCGGCTGCACGACAAGGGCCTGATCACCGACGACGAGTACCGGCAAAAGCGCAAGGAGATCCTGCAGTTGCTGTGAGCGCGGGCGAAAGGCCTGAGTGCGGCACCGGTCATCGACTCACGGCGGTGGGCAACAGGCTCGGACAACCACAGAAAGGCATCACGATGAAACCCGTCCGCTGGGGCATTCTTTCCACGGCCCGGATCGGCACCCAGAAGGTCATCCCCGGGATGCAAAAAAGCGCGGCGCTGGAGGTGGCCGCCATCGCGTCGCGCAGCCTGGCGACGGCACAGGCGGCGGCCACCAAGCTCGGCATCGCCCGAGCCTATGGCTCATACGCGGAGTTGCTGGCCGATCCGACCATCGAAGCCATCTACAACCCGCTGCCGAACCATCTGCACGTGCCGATGACGCTGGCCGCGGCACAGGCCGGAAAGCACGTGCTGTGCGAGAAACCGATGTCGCTCACGGCGGCCGAGCTCGACGTGCTCAGGCCCTACGCCTCGCGCGTGCACATCCGCGAGGGCTTCATGGTCCGCTTTCACCCGCAGTGGATCGAGACACGCGAACTGGTGCGCCGCGGCGCCATCGGCGAGCTGCGCTTCATGCATGTGCCGTTCAGCTACTTCAACGACGACCCCGCCAACATTCGCAACCGCGCCGACATCGGCGGCGGGGCGCTCTACGACATCGGCTGCTACGCGATCGTCGCGGGTCGCTGGTTCTTCGAGGGCAACCCCAGGCGGGTGGTCGCGACGATGGAGCGCGATCCGTCCTTCAACACCGACCGCAACACCACCGGTCTGCTGGAGTTCGATCGCGGCAGACAGCTCACGTTTTCGGTGTCGACGCAGGCGGCCCCGCACCAGCGGATCGAATTGGTGGGCACCCGCGGGCGCATCGAGATCCAGATCCCTTTCAACGCACCGCAGAACGCTCCCTGCCACTATGCGATCGACGACACCGGCACTCTGGATGGCTCCGGCATGCGGCGCGTGACGCTGCCGGCCGCCGACCAGTATCGGCTGCAGGCCGAGGCGTTCTCGAGCGCCGTGCGCACGCAAGCTCCGGACGCCAGCGGACTCGACGACGCGTGCTGGAACATGCGCGTCATCGATGCGCTGTTCGCCTCGGAGAAAAGCGGGCGCCTGGAGCCGCCATGACCCAAGGAGCAAGTGATGGATCTTGAGCACGACATCGCCCGCATCGCGCAGCAGGAGCGGCGGTTGCGGTTCGCGAGTTTCAACGAGGACGCGGCCTGGGATGTCGGGACTCGATTGAGAGCCCTTGCCGTCGCCCGCGACGCCGCGGTGACGATCGAAGTGCGGCTGGCGCGCCAGCCGGTCTTCTTCTGCGCGATGGCCGGGACGTCGCCGGCCAATGCCGACTGGGCTCGGCGCAAACGCAACACGGTGGAGTTGCTGTCGCGCAGTTCGTATGGTGTGGGGCGCTCGTTGGAGCTGGAAGGCAGTTCGCTGGAGGCCAGGATGGGCCTGCCGACCCGCGACTACGCGAGTCATGGCGGCAGCGTGCCGCTGTTCGTCACTGGCGGCTCGTGCGTTGGAGCCGTGACGGTTTCCGGCTTGCCGCAGCGTGACGACCATGCGCTGGTGATCGAAGTGCTGGCCGCCCTGTGCGGTGTCCCGCTCGCCGAAGTCGCCCTCGCTTGAGCACCATCGACGGCGTTCCGGGTCGAGACGGTGCACCATCTCGGTCGTGACCGTCGATCGTCCCGAGTGCCACCGCTGGTGGCGCGATCGGGATCAGGAGCACCAATGACACCGAACTTTCGCGACCGCAGGTTCCTGCTGGACCATGTTCGACACACGATGGACTTCTACCATCCGCGTTGCCTCGACCCGAGCGGCGGCTTCTACCACTGCTTCAAGGACGACGGCCGGGTCTACGACTACGCGACCCGTCACCTCGTCAGCAGCACGCGCTTCGTCTTCAACTACGCGATGGCGTACCGGCACTTCGCTCGACCCGAATACCTTGAAGGCGCGCGCCATGGCCTGAAATTCTTGCGCGAGGCCCACCGCAATCCGGCCACCGGCGGCTACGCCTGGCAGCTGCGGTGGGAGCACGGCGATGCCGCCGTGATCGACGGCACGAACCATTGCTACGGCCTGGCCTTCGTGTTGCTGGCCCATGCCCACGCGCTGATGGCCGGCCTGGACGAAGCGAGGCCGCATGTCTCGGAGGTCTTCGAACTGGCCGAAGCGCACTTCTGGGAGCCGCAGCACGGGCTTTACGCCGACGAGGCGAGCGCCGACTGGAAGGTGCTCGCCAGCTATCGCGGGCAGAACGCCAACATGCACATGTGCGAGGCCCTGATCACGGCCTTCGAGGCCACCGGCGACCTGCGTTACCTGCACCGCGCCGAGACGATTGCGCGCCACGTGACCGTGCGCCAGGCCGCGCTGGCCGGCGACATGGTGTGGGAGCACTACCGGCCCGACTGGTCCGTCGACTGGGAATACAACAAGGCCGACAAGAGCAACATCTTCCGACCCTGGGGCTACCAGCCGGGTCACCTCACCGAATGGGCCAAATTGCCGCTGATCCTCGAGCGTCACCGCGAACATCTTGCCGGCGGCGATGCCTGGCTCGTGCCTCGGGCACAGGCGCTGTTCGATGCCGCCCTGAGCCATGCATGGGACCCCCGGCACGGCGGCGTCCACTATGGCTTCGGCCCGGACGGCGTCATCTGCGATCCGGACAAGTACTTCTGGGTCCAGGCCGAAAGTCTGGCCGCGGCGGCCCTGCTCGCCCAACGCACCGGTGAGACGCGATATTGGGATTGGTACTCGCGGCTGTGGGCCTACAGCTGGGAGCACTTCGTCGATCATCGACACGGGGCGTGGTTCCGGATCCTCACGGCGGACAACCGAAAGATCAGCGACGAAAAGAGTCCGCCTGGAAAGACCGACTACCACACCATGGGGGCGTGCTACGAGGTGTTGAAGGTGCTCGAAGCGTGAACGTTTCTCGTCAGCGCTGTTCGGCGGCGCCGCCGTCATAATCTAGATGCGATGCATTGGAGGCCGAGCCGGAGGCTTGAGGTCGCAATCGTTGGTTGAAGACTGCGCCGCCTTGTTCATGTAGGTGTCCGAGCACCTTCAAATGAGCAGCGACACTGCCGGGCCCAGGTACATCACTGCCTACTTCCAGACCATCGGGGAAGCACCGCTGCGCGTATTGCGGTTCGACCGAACGCAGGCAGGTTCATGAAGGGCGCGAAACCGCAAGCTCATGTTCTTGAGCGAAGGCTTTCTTCGGTTGCGGTGCGGCGACTTCGGCGATGACCGCTTCGCGGCGCTCAATTTCCATGGGGCTCTGTCCGCATTGGGTCGTCCAGCGCCGACCAGGTGTCGACGATGACGGGCTGCAGTGCGACGTAGAGCGGACCGCCGAGTCGGCTGCGACGCCTACGCAACGGGTCGCCGACATCGGCTGGTGCCCCTTCGCCGCGCCTGGGCGGCCATAACCGGCACTTCCCTGCGTGCTCGAAAATATCGCCTCGGCGCACCTGCGAATGGCAGGCTTCCGGCGCGGAATCCGAGCTCCACTCGGGCTCGATCCGGTCAAACTCCAATTGATCGACGATGCAGCCCAAAGCGGACATTGCAAATCGATGCATTTCCTCAGGACGCCGAGAGCTGCGCCGCCCGCGTTTGCGCCGCGGTTGCTGCAGCAACGGCCGTCATCGTCACCGCGGCCACCGCCACTCGTGTAGGACCAAACGCCGAACACGCCCACCAGCATGACCAGCGTCTCGGCGGCTGCGCGCCAGCCGTCGTGTGTCAAGAGGTGGTGCGACAGCTGCGAAATGGCGAAGGCAAAGACGAGGTCAGCTTCGCCACCCGATGTCATCGTCGTGGGCGACTTGACAAACAAGTCCTCATAGAAGGTGGACACCATCCTCACGCTCGCCGTCACGCAAGGTGGGACGACAAGACGCTCGCCATGTAGGGGCTCGACTTGGCCGAGCGCAAGCGCCGGCAAACGTCGCTGCCATCTGCCCAATGGTCGACGCCGCGTCGCGCTTCGGTTCGGCGATCATGGCGCGGCCAGCGATGTAAGTCGGCTTCAATGGGCCCTGGACGGGTACAATGCCACTTTGAGGCGGAGCAGAAATCTTCGACCTGACAACGGGTTAGCTCGTTCTATACCGTCAGACACCGCACAAGTACATCGTTTTTTCTTCGCGCTCATAACCGTCGCAGGTTCAAATCCTGCCCTCGCAACCACAGAATACTGAAGATCAAGCGGGCAAGGGCCCGCGCCAAAGCGCCCACTTCGAGTGGGCGTTTTTGCGAGCGGAACTCATTCCAACGAGGCTGCCTGCTTCATCCCACGAGCAGTGCTTGTGCAAGGGATTCGGGGGCCGGATGCCCGTCGTGGAGCACAGGGGCTCGCCTTACAATTCACAGTTTGTGCCACCGGCGCCGTGCCGGGCTCCAACCAGGAACCTCACGTGTTCATTTCCGAAGCCTTTGCGCAAACTGCGCCCGCCGCAACCGCCGCAACCGCCGCAGCCGATTCACCGTTCGGAAGCCTGGGCAGCATGCTCCCGCTGGTGCTGATGTTCGTCGTGCTGTACTTCGTCATGATTCGCCCGCAGATGAAGCGCCAGAAGGAAGCCAAGGCGATGATCGACGCGCTCGCCAAGGGCGACGAGGTCGTCACCACCGGCGGCATGCTTGGCAAGATCACCAAGATCGGCGAGAGCTACATGACGATCGAGATCGCCACGGGCGTCGAGATCCAGGTTCAGCGCGGCTCGGTGGTGCAGGTATTGCCCAAGGGCACTGTGGCTGCCAAGTAGACCGTTGAGCGCGCGCGTGCCTCGCCATTTCGCCCAGCTGCGGCAGGTTGGCGGCGCAGTTCGGCGCGCGACCGTGCCCAGAGGAACAACCCGATGAATCGATACCCCCGCTGGAAATACGCGCTCCTGGTGATCGCCGTGCTCGTCGGGCTGATCTACACGCTGCCGAACTTCTACGGCGAAGCGCCTGCGGTGCAGGTCAGTAGCGGCAAGGCCACGCTCAAGCTCGAGCCCTCGCTCGTGCCTCGCATCGAGCAGATCCTCACCCAATCGGGCCTGAAAGCCGACTTCGTGCAGTTCGCCGGTAACTCGGTGAAGGCCCGCTTCGCCGACCTCGATGCACAGCGCAAGGCCAAGGACGCGATCAACGCCGCACTGAACCCCGACGCCACCAACCCGAGCTACATCGTGGCGCTGAACCTGCTGTCGCGCTCGCCCGCCTGGCTGACCGCGATGCACGCGTTGCCGATGTTCCTTGGCCTGGATCTGCGTGGAGGCGTGTACTTCCTGATGCAGGTCGACATGAAGTCGGTGCTGACCAAGAAGGCCGAGGCGCTCGCCGGCGACATCCGCACACTGTTGCGCGACAAGAACCTGCGTCACGCCGGCATCACCCGCGTTGGCGACACCGTTGACATTCGTTTCCGCGATCTCGCGACGCTCAACAGCGCGCGCGCGCTGCTGGTTGATCAGGTGCCCGATTTGCAGTGGACCGAAACGCCGGACGGCGCCGACTTCAAGCTCGATGGCAGTCTCAAACCCGACGCGGCCCGGCGGTTCCAGGAGGCCGCGATCACGCAGAACATCACGACCTTGCACAACCGCGTCAACGAACTCGGCGTGGCCGAGCCGGTGATCCAGCAGCAGGGCCAGGACCGCGTGGTCGTGCAGTTGCCCGGCGTGCAGGACACTGCCAAGGCCAAGGACATCATCGGCCGCACCGCCACGCTCGAACTGCACATGGTCGACAGCAGCGCCGAGGCGATCGCCGCGGCCACCGGCGCCGGGCCGGTGCCGTTCGGCGACGAGCGCTACACCGATCGCGACGGGAGCCCGCTGATCGTCAACCGCCAGATCGTGCTCACCGGCGACAACCTCACCGATGCACAACCCGGCTTCGATGGGCAGACCCACGAGCCGGTGGTGAACCTCACGGTCGACGCGAAGGGCGCGCGCATCATGAAGGACGTGTCGCGCGACAACATCGGCAAGCGCATGGCGATCCTGCTGTTCGAGAAGGGCAAAGGCGAGGTCGTCACCGCGCCGGTGATCCGCGGCGAGCTCGGGTCGCGGTTCCAGATCTCCGGGCGCATGACCACGGCCGAAGCCAACGACACGGCGTTGCTGCTGCGCGCCGGCTCGCTCGCCGCGCCGATGGACATCATCGAGGAAAAGACCATTGGCCCGAGCCTGGGTGCCGAGAACATCACCAAGGGCTTTCACAGCGTGGTCTTCGGCTTCGCCGTGATCGCCCTGTTCATGTGCCTGTACTACCAACTCTTCGGCGTGATCTCGACGCTGGCGCTGGGCTGCAACCTGCTGCTGCTGCTGGCGCTGTTGTCGATGCTGCAGGCCACGCTGTCGTTGCCTGGCATTGCGGCGATCGCGCTGACGCTGGGCATGGCGATCGACTCGAACGTGCTGATCAACGAGCGCATCCGCGAGGAACTGCGCGGCGGCGCGTCACCGCAGATGGCGATCCACAACGGCTACGAACGCGCGTTCGCGACCATCCTCGATTCGAACGTCACGACCCTGATCGCGGGCCTGGCGCTGCTGACATTCGGCTCCGGCCCGGTGCGCGGCTTCGCGGTTGTGCATGTGCTGGGCATCCTCACGTCGATGTTCTCGTCGGTGGTGTTTTCGCGCGGCCTGGTGAACCTCTGGTACGGCCGCCAGAAGAAGCTCAAGGGCGTGTCGATCGGGCAGGTCTGGAAGCCCCCGGTGGATGCGCTCGCGGGCGGCTCCAAGCGCGCCTGAACAAGCGAACCACAGGAAATCATCATGGAGTTCTTCAGGATCCGGCGCGACATCCCGTTCATGCGGCATGCGCTGGTGTTCAACGTCATTTCGCTGGTCACGTTCGTCGCCGCGGTGTTCTTCCTCGCGACCCGGGGCCTGCATCTTTCGATCGAGTTCACCGGCGGCATCGTCATGCAGACGACGTACGCGCAGACCGCGGATGTCGACAAGATCCGGGGCACGGTCGAAAAGCTGAACTTCGGCGACGTGCAGGTGCAGAACTTCGGCAGTTCGCGCGACGTGATCATTCGGCTGCCGGCGTCCAAGGGCGTCAAGCAAAGCGAGGTCGTCAAGACGGTGTTCGATGGCCTGTGCAAGGCCGAGAGCGGCACGGTCAGCACCCGCGAGGTCACCAGCGACAAGGGCGAGGTATCGAGCCGGCCGGTGTGCTCGGCCGGGGCGCTCGAGCCGCTCAAGCTGCAAAGCGTGGAGTTCGTCGGGCCGCAGGTCGGGCGCGAACTGGCGGTGGACGGCGCCAAGGCGCTGGCGTTCGTCGTCATCGGCATCATGATTTACCTCGCGATCCGCTTCGAATGGAAGTTCGCGGTCGCGGCGATCATCGCCAACCTGCACGACGTGGTGATCATTCTCGGCTTCTTCGCGTTCTTCCAGTGGGAGTTCAACCTCACCGTGCTGGCCGCGGTGCTGGCGGTGCTGGGGTACTCGGTCAACGAGTCGGTGGTCATCTTCGACCGGATCCGCGAGGCGTTCCGGCGCTTCCGCAAGATGAACACCCACGAGGTGATCGACCACGCGATCACCAGCACGATGAGCCGCACGATCATCACCCACGGCTGCACGCAGGCCATGGTCCTTTCGATGCTGCTGTTCGGTGGTCCGACACTGCACGGCTTCGCGACGGCGCTGACCATCGGCATTCTGTTCGGCATCTACTCGTCGGTTTTCGTGGCCGCGGCCATCGCGATGTGGCTGGGCGTCAAGCGTGAAGACCTCATCAAGGCAACGCCCGCGAAAGGGATCGATCCCGATGATCCCAACGCCGGGGCGGTGGTGTAGAGTCGTTCGATTCCCCGCAGGACGCACCCCAGAATCTCACCCATGCCGACCCCCGCCAACCCGACGGCATTGGCCCACCAGGCTCGGCGTTCCTATGTTGAAGGGCTGCTCGCCGGCCTGCCCGCGGTGGTCCAGGCCGTCGATCTTGGTGCCCGGGTCCTGGTAAGCCAGGTCGCCGAACCGATGGTCGCGATGCGCCGGCGCGAACTGGTTCCCGACCTGCAAAAGGCGGCGCCGTTCTGGCTGCAGGGCATGGCCTCGATGTTGCGTGGCGCGCGCCAGACCGGCCTCGTGTCCGCGTCTCGGCCCGGCGACTTGCCACTGGCGGCCAGCCGTGACGCCAAGCTCAGCCTGGTCGACGACGACACCATCGAGAACGAGATCATCAGCTCGCGCCTGGCGCTGTCGATGATGGACCGCGCGTCGTGGGAGTTCACCGACCTGCGCTCGCGCATGAACGTGCTCGAGAACCGTGAGGAACTCGACACCAACGACGTGCTGCGCCCGCATGTGTTCGCGCGCATCGTCACCGCCTCGTGGCGCGCCGCCGGCCTGAGCCTGGAAGCCTGGCGCCAGTTGCAGGGCGTGCTCCATGGCGAGTTCGCGCATTTCGCCGAAGAGGGCTACCACGAGACCAATCGATTTCTGATCGAACGCCACGTGTTGCCTGAAGTCGATCTGCGCCCGTTCATCCGGCGTACGCGCAGCGCAGCGACCGGCGGCTACGCGGGCTTGAGTTCGTCCACCGGTGGCGCGTTCGTGGCCTCAGGCAGCGGCGACGGCCGCGGCGAAGTCGGCGAGGAAACCCGCATGATGACGCGCACCGCCGGACTGGCGCGTGGCATGGGACACGCCGAGGCCGTGCTGGGGCGGCTGAACCGCCTGATCGGGCGGCAGTTGCCCGGCTTCGGTGTCACCCAGTCCGATCGGCCGGTGGTGGCGTCACCTCGCCTGAAGACCGCCATCGCCGACGCGCAACAAGGCATCGTGCGGCGTTGGTCCGCGCCGGCCGGCGTCGAGCGCACGGTACCGGCCCAGGTCAGCACGCCGGCCTTGCTCGAAGAGTTGAACCAGCGCAAGCAGGCGTTGAAGCAGGCTGCGGCCACACCGGTGGAGCGGGCCACGATCGAAATCGTCGCGCTGCTGTTCCAGAGCATCCTGACCGAAGAGCGCATACCCAGTGCGGTGCGGGTGTGGTTCGCCCGACTGCAGATGCCGGTGCTGCGGGTGGCGGTCGGCGAGCCCGATTTCTTCGCCACCGTCGACCACCCGGCGCGCCGCCTGATCGACCGCATGGGGGCCTGCGTGATGGGTTTCGATGCGACGACTCGCGCGATTGGCGACATCCTCGAAAAGGAGATCAAGCGCGTGGTGCAGGTCGTCGAGGCCTACCCCGACACCGGGCGGCGCGTGTTCCAGACCGTGCTGGTCGAGTTCGAGAAGTTCCTCGAGCACTATTTCAAGAACCAGAACGAAGCGTCGCGCCGAGGCGTGTCGCTGGCACAACAGGTCGAGCAACGCGAGACGCTGGCGATCCAGTACACCATCGAGTTGCGCAAGATGCTCAATGAAGTGCCGGTGCAAGAAGGCGTGCGCGAGTTCCTGTTCCATGTATGGGCCGACGTGCTGGCGATGGCGGCGGTCAAGTCCGGTATCCAGAGCGACGCCACCAAAGACATGAAGCGCGCCGCCGCCGATTTGATCTGGTCGGCCAGTGCCAAGATTTCGCGCGAGGAGCGCGCCGAAGTGATCCGCCGTCTGCCGCCACTGCTCAAGACGCTGCGAGACGGCATGGAGCACGCCGGCGTGCCGGCCGACAAGCAGGACGAGCACATCCAGCGCCTGAACAATTCGCTGGCGGCGGCGTTCACCGCGAAGACAGCCGCGATCCCGCACGAACGCCTCGAGGAACTGATGGCGCGCCTGGAGACGCTCGAAGAACTGCTGCCCGAGGCGGCCGATCTCGAGATCGACGAATCGATGGTGCACGACTTGTCCGGCCACGAGAGCTCGGAACTTGAAGTGGTGGCCGAAGGTGGCTCGATGCCCACGCCCGCGATGCTGGCCTGGGCGCGCGAGTTGCAGGTCGGGGGCTGGTACATGCTCGACTACCGCAACCGCAATGAAGCCGTGCAATTGGCCTGGCAAGGCATGCGGCGGCAGCTGACCTTGTTCGTGTCGCCGCAGGGCCGCGGCGTGCTTTTCCAGCAGAACCGCCTGGCTGCGTTCCTGCAAGCCGGCCTGCTGGTGCCGGCGCAGGAGGAATCGCTGACCGTGCGCGCCACGCGCAGCGCGATGGCCAAGCTCGATGGGGACCCGAGCCGGTTGTTGAACTGACCGAATCGGGCGACGGCGCGGGCGTACCCCGCCATTCCCGAGCGGGTCGAAAGCCGGCCGCGTCGCGGTGGTCAGTGGATCAGACGGTCTTCCGCGTCGACGAACAATTCGTCGAGGATCAGCGCGTCGGGCTCCTCGCCCAGGCTCCAGAACACCATCAGTACGATGATCTTCAGGTCTTCGAGGTCGAGCGGGCCGCCGGGTATCGCGCTGGCGCGATCGATCACCATCTCGCGCATCGGTGGCGGCAATACGCCGGCCGATTCGAGAAAGCTGATGAAGCCGATCGAATCTTCACCGAGGTGCTCATTCTCGGCCGGGGAGTAGACCCGCAGGCTGCGATCGCCCTGCTCGCCGACATACGACTGCGCCGCAGCGGCCACACCGTCGAGCCACGACAGCGCCTCCTGGATTTCGTCCGACTCGAAACCGACCGACGACAGCTTGCGGGCCAGTTGGTCGTGGTCGGGGCAGGCGTCGGGCCGCCAGTAGTTTTCGTACAGATAGACGAGAACGTCGAACATGAAAACACTATACCGCAGCCGATTCCACCCATTGGCGCAGCGACTGCGGTCGCGATCGCCGCGCCCGTGCGTTTCAACCGCGTGCCGCGGTGCGCTGGAACAGGTGGCCGGGCAGACGCGCCACCTGCCCTTCGAGTTCGAGGCCCAGCAGGCGCACGTTCAGCTCCGACGCCGGCAACCCGGTGCGGGCAACCAGCGCGTCGAGCGTGACGGGGTCGAATCCGAGCGCGTCGAGCAAGGGGTCTGCCTCGTCGGCCTGCGCTTGCGTGGGCGACGCGGCTTCGGTGGCGGCGACTGCCGATGTGCCAGCACCCGTCAACTGCAGTTCTTCGAGAATGTCTTGCGCGGTCTCGACCAGCTTGGCGCCCTGCTTGAGCAGCGCGTGGCAGCCGCGCGCAAGCGGCGAGTGGATCGAGCCTGGAATCGCGAACACGTCTCGACCGGCCTCGACCGCCAACCGGGCGGTAATCAGCGAGCCCGACTGCAACGCTGCTTCGACCACCAGCGTGCCACGCGTCAGGCCCGCGATGATTCGGTTGCGCAGCGGGAAATTGGCAGGCAACGGCGGTGTGCCGAGCGAGTACTCGCTGACGATCAAGCCCTTCGCCGCAATGCGGTGTGCCAAGCTCAGATTGCGGCGCGGATAGACACGGTCCAGGCCCGTTCCGACCACCGCGATCGTGCTCGCGGCACCCTCCAGGCCACCGCCATGCGCGGCGGCGTCGACCCCCAATGCCAGGCCCGAGACGATCGTGAACCCGGCGTGGCTGAGGTGGCTCGAAAATGCATGGGCGTTGTCGTGGCCTTGCGGCGTCGGGTTGCGACTGCCGACCACGGCGATCGAGTCGGCCTGCAACAAATCGAGCCGCCCCTGGGCGTACAGCAGCAGCGGTGGATCGGCGCTGGCCAGCAGCGCGGCCGGATAGTGCGGATCACCCAGCGTGACGATGGCGCGCGGCTCGGCAGCATCGGCGGCGAGCCAGGCCAGCGTCGCGTCGACGCGCGCGGCAACGTCGTCCGGGCAGGTGGCGAGTGCAGTCGCCGCGTTGGCGCCGACGAGTGCGCGCCGGGCGTCCGTCGCCGCTTCGATCACGGCCTGCGGCGAGCCGAATGCCGCGAGCAGCTTGCGCGCCGATTCGCGGCCCACCAAGGGCGTTTCGAGCAGGCGCAACCAGGCGCCAAGTTCGTCGCGATCGATCACGCGGCGCGCGGGTGGAACATGTGCAACCAGCCGGGTCGGCAGCGCGCGCAGTGTCGGTCGATCAGGGCTGCGTAAAGCGGTCGCCGGGCTTGACCGGGTCTTTCACGGTCAGGATCAACGCGTACGACATGCGGTCGAAAACGCGGAACACGAACAGCAGACCATTGCGTTCGTCGGGCAACTTGATGACCGGCCGGCTCGGGTCGGTGGCGTCGACGACGCGCACGCCGGTGCGCACGAGCGCCAGCACGTGGCCACGCTCCATGCCATCGACCGCGCCACGGTTCAGCGCGACGATCTGGTTCTGGCCTGCCGTGAGCGCGTCGCCGTACAGCGACACGATTTGTCCGCTCATCGGGCCTTGCGGAGCGTGCGGCGCGTAGTTGGTGAATTCGCGCGGCGGCACCACCGCAAGCCGGTCGCCGATCCCGGCTTCCTGGCGCACGCTGGTCACGCGGAACGTGGCCGGTACGATTTCGGACTTGCCTTCGGCATCGACCCGTGTTTCACCCTGGCGCGTGTACTCGGCAGCACCGACATAGGTGGCCTCGTAGCCCAGCACCTCATGGGTGGTTGGGTCGCGCAGCGGCTTGGGTTCGCGGAAGATGCGGTACTCGGTGCCGTTGCTCAGGTCGCCGCCGCGCACGTAGGCGGTGTCGCCACGGGCCAGCAGCACGCGTCCTTCCTGAGTCGCGACGATGCGTGGCGCCTGCGCGAGCTCGTCGGTCTGGAAGATCACCGCCTCGTTCAGGAACGGTTCGATGAGGTTGAACGGGATCGATGCCAGCGCATCATTGCCCAGCTCCGACGAGCGCACGCGCGGCTCCAGCTTCACGGTGCCGTCGGGTCCCACCTGGCCGCCGATGCGCAGCCGCGCGCGTCCGCCGGACTTTTCGAGAGTCAGCACCTGACTCGGGTAGATCCAGTGCGGGTTGCGGATCTGCTGCAGGTTCATGCCCCACAACTCGGGCCAACGCCACGGGCTCTTCAGGAACAATTTGGAGATGTCCCAGAGCGTGTCGTGCGGCTTCACGGTGTACGCGTCGGGGGCATTGGCGGCCAGATCCGACAGCGCCACGCCTTCCTGCGCGACTTTTTGTGCCGTGCCTTTTTGCTGTGGGGTCACCGGCCAGTCTGCGGCCTGGAGAGCCCCGGACCACAATGTGCCACCGAGCATCAGGCCCGTGGACACCAGGGCGACGGCCCGGCGGACGTGGAAAGCAGATCGTGCACGACGGGTCATGTGGGAATCTCTCAGGGTTCACGGGCTGGGGCGGCCGTGCGATGGGGTTTAGTCCGCCACCTGCGACAACGGCGCCGCAGTTCGGCGAAAATCCTCAATCAGTTTCACAGATTCTGCCTCTAAACCCTTGATATCGCAACGAAAGTGACCCGACCGCGCGCGCTGTGTGAGACCTGTCACGGGCGCGGGCGTTGCGTTGGTCCCACAACGCTTCGGGACTTGCGGCGTCACCGATTTGAATTCAGCCGATGGCCAAGCTCAACATCCTGCGCTACCCCGACGCGCGCCTGCACACGATCGCCAAACCGGTGGCAACGGTCGACGCGCGCATCCGCCAACTGGTGTCCGACATGCTCGAAACCATGTATGCCGCGGACGGGGTCGGTCTGGCGGCGACCCAGGTCGATGTGCACGAACGCGTGATCGTGATCGACACCTCGGAAACGCGCGACGATCCGCGCGTGCTGATCAACCCCGAGTTGCTGGCGCGCAGCGAGGAAATGACGCTCACCGACGAGGGCTGCCTGTCGGTTCCGTCCATCTACGACAAGGTGCCGCGCCATGCCAAGGTGACGGTGCGGTCACTGGCGCGCGACGGCCAGCCGCAGCAGTTCGAGGCCGAAGGCTTGCTGGCGATCTGCGTTCAGCACGAGATGGATCATCTGGTGGGCAAGGTCTTCGTCGAATACCTGAGTCGACTCAAGCGCGATCGCATCAAGAACAAGATGCTCAAGAAGGCGCGCGACGATGAGCGGCCGTAACGCGCGCCCGTTCGGGTTGGCCGGTCGATGAACATCGCCTTCGCCGGGACCCCCGAGTTCGCCCGAGTAGCACTAACGCACTTGCTGGCCGCCGACGTGCCGGTGAGCCTGGTGCTGACCCAGCCCGATCGCCCGGCCGGGCGTGGCATGAAGCTGCAGGCGTCGCCGGTCAAGGCCTGCGCGCTGGCGCACGGTATCGCGGTGGTGCAACCGCGCAGCCTGCGCCAAGACGGCAAATTCCCGGACGATGCCGCCAGCGCCCACGCGGCGCTGGCCGCGGCCCGGCCCGACGTTCTGGTGGTGGCCGCCTACGGGCTGATCCTGCCGCAGTGGGTGCTCGAGCTGCCGCGGCTGGGTTGCCTGAACATCCATGCCTCGCTGCTGCCGCGCTGGCGCGGTGCGGCGCCGATCCACCGGGCCATCGAGGCCGGTGACGCGCGCACCGGCATCACCATCATGCAGATGGACGCCGGCCTGGACACCGGCGACATGCTGCTGGCGGAGCCGCTCGACATCGCCGCCGACGACAGCACCGCGAGCCTGCACGACAAGCTCGCGGCGCTGGGTGGCCGGTTGATCGTCGAGGCCCTCGCCCAGGCGGCGAGCGGCGCGCTGGTTCGGGTGGCGCAGCCCGCCGCGGGCGTGACCTACGCCCACAAGGTCGACAAGGCCGAGGCCCCGATCGACTGGCGCGACCCTGCCGAGGTGATCGAGCGCCGCCTGCGCGCCTTCGACCCCTTCCCCGGCGCGACCGCCGTGTTGGCCGGTGAAACCATCAAGTGCTGGCGCGGCCAGGTCGTGCACGGCAGCGGCGCACCCGGCACCGTGCTTCACGTGGACGACGGTGGCATCACCGTGGCCTGCGGCGCCGACGCGCTGCGCCTGACCGAGCTCCAGCGCGCCGGTGGCAAGCGCCTCACGGCAGTGCAGTTCCTGCAGGGCCGGGCGCTCGCCGCCGGCATGGCCTTCGAGCCGCACCGGCGTTGAAGTCGGGCGCGCCGGCCGCATTTGCCGATTGTGTTCGTCAACGTGAAAGCCACCTCATGTTCAACCTGATGAAGACCGCCGTCCTGATGGCGGCGATCACCGCCCTGTTCATGGCCATCGGCTCGGTGCTGGGCGGGCGCCAGGGGATGATGCTCGCGCTCATCGTCGCGCTCGGCATGAACTTCTTCAGCTACTGGTTTTCCGACAAGCTGGTGCTGAAGATGTACAACGCCAAGCAGGTCGACGAAAGCTCCGCGCCGCAGTTCTACCGCATGGTGCAAGAGCTCGCCCAGCGCGCCCAACTGCCCCCGCCCAAGGTTTACCTGATCGAAGAAGACGCGCCCAATGCCTTCGCCACCGGCCGCAACCCCGAGCATGCGGCGGTGGCTGCCACCACCGGCATCCTGCGCGTGCTGTCGCAGAGCGAGTTGCGCGGCGTGATGGCGCACGAGCTCGCCCACGTGCGGCACCGCGACATCCTGATCAGCACCATCAGCGCAACGATGGCCGGCGCAATCTCGATGCTGGCCAACTTCGCGATGTTCTTCGGCGGCCGCGACCGCGATGGCCGCTCGGTCAACCCCGTCGTCGGCCTGCTCGTGATGCTGCTGGCACCGATCGCCGCCGGCCTGATCCAGATGGCGATCAGCCGCGCCCGCGAGTTCGAGGCCGACCGCGGTGGCGCCGAGATCTCGGGCGATCCGCGCGCCCTGGCCAGCGCGCTGCAGAAGATCGAGCAATACGCCAAAGGCATCCCGCTCGCGCCCGCCGACCGCCACCCCGAAACGGCGCAGATGATGATCATCAACCCGCTCTCGGGCGGTGGGCTGCGCGGCCTGTTCTCGACCCACCCGTCGACCGAAGAGCGGGTCGAACGGCTGCTCGCGATGGCCGGCAGCGTGCGCTGAGGCCGGCCCGGCACCCGCGATCGGCTCAAGTCGGCCCGCACGCGGCCGATAAACCGGACAGGACGCCACCCAGCCCGAGCCCACCGCCATGCCCCGCCTGCCCCTTGCCGCCGTCGTTCTTGCCACCGTGCTGCTGGCGGGTTGCGACATGATCGGCGGCGCGCTGGGGATCGAGTCGCCCGAAAAGGTCGCTGCCATGCGTGAGGCCGACGGCAAGGCGATCGGCGGGGCCTGCCGCAGTGCCGGGCGCGCGATCGAAGACTGCTTCACGCTGAACAAGCGCGCCGACAAGGCCGCCATGTTCGCCGGCTGGCGCGACATGAACGACTACATGCGCGAGAACAAGCTCGACCCGGTGCTGCCGCAACTGGGCACGCGGGTGGTCACTGGCGAGCCCGCCGCAGCGCCGGCCGAAACCCAGGACGCCGCCGCCGGAACTGCCGACAAGCCCGCCGCGAAACCCGTCGAGTCCGCCAAGCCCCATCACGCCGAGAGCGGCAAGCCGCACGCCTCCTGAGCGACGGGCCGGGCGCCCGGCGCCCATAGGACAATCGGTCGCATGAGCGACGTGCAGGCGCGCCCGATCTGGCGCCACCCCGAATTTGCCCATGGCGCACGCGACATGGTCGGCATCTCGATGGGCATCGCCGCCTGGGGCCTGGTCACCGGCGTGGCGATGGCCAAGAGCGGGCTGCCCCTGCCGCTGGCGGTATTGATGTCGCTGCTGGTGTTCGCCGGCAGCGCACAGCTCGCCGCGTTGCCGCTGATCATCACCGGCGCGCCGGTCTGGATGGTCTGGGCGATCGCGCTGTGCGTGAACCTGCGCTTCGTGATCTTCAGCGCCCAGTGGCGGCCTTATTTCGCGCACCTGCCGCGCTGGCAGCGCATGCGCCTGGGCTACTTCACCGCCGACCTGAACTACGTCGTCTTCATGTCGCGTTTCCCGCAGCCGCGTCCCTCGCCCGAGCAGCTTCCGTACTTCTGGGGCGGGGTTGCCGTCAACTGGTTGTCGTGGCAGCTGCCGACGCTGGCGGGCCTGCTGCTCGCCGACGCGATCCCGACCGAGTGGGGATTCGGTTTCGCCGGCATCCTGGCGTTGCTGGCGCTGATGTATTCGCTGCTGTCCGACCGGGCGAGCTGGGTGGCCGCTGGCGTGGCGTTCAGCGCCGCGGTGGCCACGGCGGGGTTGCCGCTCAAGCTCAACATCGTCGTTGCGATCGCCGCGGCGGTCGCGGCGGGCCTGCTGATGGACCACGTGACCCCCATCGTCGTCAAACCGGTCGAGGACCGAACATGAGTCCGTGGCATACGGTGCTCGCGATCCTCGGTCTGGCGGTCATCACGGTGGGCACGCGCGGCTTCTTCTTGTTTGCGCAGCGCGAACTGCCGATGCCGGTGTGGCTCAAGCAAGGCCTGCGGTACGCGCCGCTGGCCGCGCTCGCGGCGGTGGTCGCCCCCGAGATCGTGATGCAGAACGGCCACCTGATCGCGACGCTCGAAGATGCGCGACTGGCGGCGACGCTGGCCGCGACGGTGTATTTCTTCTGGCGCCGTGGCATCCTCGGCACCATCGTCACCGGCACGCTGGTGATGGTGGCATTGCGCACCGGCCTGGGCTGGTGAGCGCCCGGCATCCTGGCTTTTCAACGACCCCTCGAATCCCTCCACCATGAACGTCCTCCGCTTCGAAGACCTGATCGCACAAGGCAAGGTGCGCGGCCAGCGCGTGTTCATCCGCGCCGATCTGAACGTGCCGCTCGACGACGACGGCCACATCACCGAAGACACGCGCGTGCGCGCGTCGATCCCGTGCATCGAGATGGCGCTGAAGGCCGGCGCGGCGGTGATGGTGACCTCGCACCTGGGCCGGCCCACCGAAGGGCAGTTCAAGCCCGCCGACTCGCTCGCGCCGGTCGCCCGCCGACTGGGCGAGTTGATGGGCCGCGAGGTGCCGCTGATCGCGAACTGGGTCGACGGCGTGACGGTGGCACCGGGCGAGCTGGTGCTGCTCGAGAACTGCCGCGTCAACCCGGGCGAGAAGAAGAACGACGAGGCGCTCGCCCGCAAGATGGCCAGGCTCTGCGACATCTTCGTGCACGACGCGTTCGGCACCGCGCACCGCGCCGAGGCCTCGACCTACGGCATCGCGCAGTACGCCGGGATCGCCTGCGCCGGGCCGTTGCTGGCCGCCGAGATCGACGCGATTTCCAAGGCGCTCGCGCACCCCCGGCGGCCCTTGGTGGCGATCGTGGCCGGCAGCAAGGTCTCGACCAAGCTCTCCATCCTGCAAAGCCTGGCGCACAACGTCGATCAGCTGATCGTCGGTGGCGGCATCGCCAACACCTTCATGCTCGCCGCCGGTCTGCCGATCGGCAACAGCCTGGCCGAAGCCGGTCTGGTCGGCGAGGCGAGGGCGGTGATCGACGCGATGAAGGCGCGCGGCGCGGCGGTGCCGATCCCCACCGACGTGGTCACCGCGAAGGCGTTCAAGGCCGACGCGGTCGCCACCGTGAAGGCGGCCGGCGAGGTTGCGTCCGACGACCTGATCCTCGACATCGGCCCGCAGACCGCGAAGCTTCTCGCCGAGCAGCTCATGGCGGCCGGCACGATCGTCTGGAACGGGCCGGTGGGTGTGTTCGAGTTCGATGCCTTCGCCGGCGGCACGCAGACCATCGCGCGCGCGATCGCCGCGTCGAACGCATTCAGCATCGCCGGCGGCGGCGACACGCTGGCGGCAATCGCCAAGTACGGGATCGAAAAGAACATCGGCTACATCTCGACCGGCGGCGGCGCGTTTCTCGAGGTGCTGGAGGGCAAGACCTTGCCGGCGTTCGAGATCCTCCAGCGCCGCGCCGCCGGCTGACGCGCGGTTGCCGTTGATTCGGGCGACGCGGGCACCGGCATAACATTCATTCCGGCCGGGGCAGCCACGGTGCGTTCCGTGCCCTGATAATTCGCGTAACTAAATTACAGGAGCCTGCCCATGTCCCGCGCCACCAAGATCGTCGCCACCCTCGGCCCCGCGTCGAGCTCGCCCGAGGTGCTCGAGCGCATGATCCGCGCCGGCGTCGACGTGGTGCGCATGAACTTCTCGCACGGCAAGGCGCAGGACCACATCGATCGCGGCGCGCTGGTGCGCGAGATCGCGCAGCGCGTGGGCCGCGAGGTCGCGATCATGGCCGACCTGCAGGGGCCGAAGATCCGGGTCGGCAGGTTCGTCGGCGACAAGACGATGCTGGAGGTGGGCCAGTCGTTCATCCTCGACGGCGCGACCAGCGAACTGGGCACCCACGAGCGCGTCGGTCTGGACTACAAGGCGTTGCCGCGCGACGTGAAATCCGGCGACATCCTGCTGCTCAACGACGGTCTGCTCAAGCTCGTGGTCGAGGGCGTGCGCGGCGAGGAGGTTCACACCAAGGTGCTGGCTGGCGGCGAGCTCTCGAACAACAAGGGCATCAACAAGGCCGGCGGCGGCCTGACGGCGCCGGCACTGACCGCCAAGGACATGGAGGACATCAAGACCGCGATGAGCTTCCAGTGCGAGTACCTGGCGGTGAGCTTCCCGAAGTCCGCCACCGACATGGAGATGGCCCGCCAGCTCGCCAACGTGGCCGGTGAGCCGTGGCACCACCGGCCGGCGCTGATCGCGAAGATCGAGCGCATCGAAGCGATCCCGGTGCTGGACCAGATCCTGAAGGCCTCCGACGGCATCATGGTGGCGCGCGGCGACCTCGCGATCGAGGTCGGCAACGCGGCGGTGCCGGCGCTGCAAAAACGCATGATCCGCATGGCCCGCGAAATGGACAAGGTGGTGATCACCGCCACCCAGATGATGGAGTCGATGATCGTCAACCCGGTGCCCACCCGCGCCGAGGTCAGCGACGTGGCCAACGCGGTGCTCGACGGCACCGACGCGGTGATGCTCAGCGCCGAGACGGCCGCCGGCAAGTACCCGGTGGAGACGATCACGCAGATGGCGGCGATCGCGCTCGAGGCCGAGGCCGCCGACGACGTCACGATCGAGACCGACTTCACCAACAAGAAGTTCGGCCGCATCGACCAGTCGATCGCAATGGGCGCGCTGTTCACCGCCCACCACCTGGGCTGCAAGGCGATCCTGGCGCTGACCGAGTCGGGCTCGACGGCGCTGTGGATGAGCCGGCACAACATCAAGGTGCCGATCTACGGCCTGACCTCGCAGCTGCTGACGCAGCGCAAGATGACGCTGTACCGCAACGTGCGCCCACTGCTGCTGCCGGCCTTCGCCGACCGCGACGAAGCGCTGGTGCGGGCCGAATCGCTGCTGGTCGAGAAGGGCGTGCTGCGCTCGGGCGACACCTACGCGATCACCTGCGGCGAACCGATGGGCTACCCCGGCGGCACCAACATGCTCAAGGTCTGCCGCGTCGCCTGACGGGCTCGCGCGTGTCCGCACCCGGCCTGACCCTCGACGACATCCGTGCGGCCGCCGAGCGGCTGCGCGGCGAGATCGTCGACACGCCGTGCATGCCGTCGCGAACGCTGTCGGCGATGACCGGCTGCGAGGTGTTCCTGAAGTTCGAGAACCTGCAGTTCACCGCGTCGTTCAAGGAGCGCGGCGCACTCAACAAGATGGCGCAACTCAGCGCCGCTGAGCGTGCCGCCGGCGTGCTCGCGGTCTCGGCCGGTAACCACGCGCAGGGCGTGGCGTACCACGCGCAGCGCATGGGCATCCCGGCGACGATCGTGATGCCGCGCTTCGCGCCGGCGGTGAAGGTCGAGCGCACGCGCGGCTTCGGCGCCACCGTGGTGCTCGAAGGCGACACCTTCGACGACGCCCGCAGCCACGGCCTGCGGCTCGCCCAACAGCGCAGCCTGACGCTGGTGCACCCGTACGACGATCTGGCGGTGATGGCCGGGCAGGGCACCATCGGCCTGGAGATGCTCGCCCAGCAGCCGCAGATCGACACGCTAGTGGTCGCGATCGGCGGCGGCGGCTTGATCTCGGGCGTGGCGACCGCGGCGCGCGCCGTGCGCCCCGGCATCGATATCGTCGGCGTGCAGACCGAGCGCTTCCCGGCGGCGTGGAACGCGGTGCACGGCGGGCAGCGCGCAAGCGCGCAGGCGACGATCGCCGACGGCATCGCCGTCAAGTCGCTGGGTGCGCTGACGGCGCCGCTGGTGCGCGAACTCGTGAACGAGGTGCTGCTGGTCGGCGAAGACGACATCGAACAGGCGATCCTGGCGTTGCTCGAGATCGAGAAGACGGTCGTCGAGGGCGCCGGCGGCGTCGGCCTGGCGGCATTGATGAAGCACCCCGCGCGTTTCGCGGGCCGCAAGGTCGGGCTGATCCTGTGCGGCGGCAACATCGAGCCGCTGGTGCTGGCCGAGATCATCGAGCGTGGCATGGTCAAGTCGGGGCGCCTGGCGCGGCTGCGCTTCGACGTGCGCGACGTGCCCGGCGCGCTGGCCGACGTCGCAACGCTGCTCGGCAAGCTCGGCGCCAACATCGACGAGGTGCAGCACCAGCGCGCGTTCACGTCGCTGTCGGTCGAGCGGGCCCAGATCGAGGTGGTGGTGCAGACGCGCGGCGTGGCTCACATCGCGCAGATCCTGGCCGCGATGGGCGCGCAGGGCTATCACGCCGAGCGCATCGGCTGAAATTCGGCGGTTCGCTGAGAAGGTCGGTCGCTACAATTCTTTGCGTTACAACGTGGTTCCACGTTGCCCGCCACCCTCGTTCCAGGAGACCGCCATGCCCCTCGTTTCGATGCGCCAGCTGCTCGACCACGCCGCCGAGAACGGCTATGGCATTCCGGCCTTCAACGTCAACAACCTCGAGCAGGTGCAGGCGGTGATGACCGCCGCCGCCGAGGTCGGTGCGCCGGTGATCCTGCAGGCCAGCGCCGGCGCGCGCAAGTACGCCGGCGAGGCGTTCATCAAGCACCTGATCCAGGCGGCCGTCGAGTCGTGGCCGCAGGTGCCGCTGGTGATGCACCAGGACCACGGCCAGAGCCCCGACGTGTGTCGCGGCGCGATCGACCTGGGCTTCAGCTCGGTGATGATGGACGGCTCGCTGCAGGCCGACGGCAAGACCATCGCCAGCTACGACTACAACGTCGACGTGACGCGCAAGGTGGTCGACATGGCACACAAGCTCGGCGTCACCGTCGAGGGCGAACTCGGCTGCCTGGGCTCGCTCGAGACGATGAAGGGCGACAAGGAAGACGGCCACGGCACCGAGTCGACCATGACGATGGCGCAACTGCTGACCGACCCCGAGCAGGCCGCCGACTTCGTCAAGCGCACCCAGCTCGACGCGCTGGCGATCGCGATCGGCACCAGCCACGGCGCCTACAAGTTCACTCGCAAGCCCACCGGCGACATCCTGGCGATCGGCCGCATCAAGGAGATCCACCAGCGCATCCCGAACACGCACCTGGTGATGCACGGTTCCAGCAGCGTGCCGCAGGAGCTGCTGGCCGAGATCCGCGCCTTCGGCGGCGCGATGAAAGAGACCTACGGCGTGCCGGTCGAAGAGATCCAGGAAGCGATCAAGTTCGGTGTGCGCAAGATCAACATCGACACCGACGTGCGCCTGGCGATGACCGCCGCGATCCGCAAGTACCTGGCGCAGAACCCCGACAAGTTCGATCCGCGCGACTACCTGAAGCCGGCCCGCGAAGCCGCCAAGGCCATCTGCAAGCAGCGCTACCTGCAGTTCGGCTGCGAAGGCCAGGCCGGCAAGATCAAGGCGCAGACGCTGGTGCAGGTGGCGCAGCGCTACGCGAAGGGCGAGCTGGCGCAGACGGTGGTCTGATGCCAAACGCTGCGCAGGGGCACGCGCCGGCCGCGCTGCTGAACACGTCGATCGCCTCGCTGCCGCTGCTGGCGCGCGGCAAGGTGCGCGACAACTACGCGGTCGGCACCGACCGCATGCTGATGGTCGCCACCGACCGGCTCAGCGCCTTCGACGTCATCATGGGCGAGCCGATCCCCGGCAAGGGCGAGCTGCTCACGCGCATGGCCCTGTTCTGGTTCGAGCGCCTGCAGTCCATCGTGCCCAACCACCTGACCGGCGACGACCCGCTGGGCGTGGTGGCCGCGAACGAGCGCGATCAGGTGCGCGGCCGCTCGATGCTCGTCAAGCGGCTGAATCCCTTGCCGGTCGAGGCGGTGGTGCGCGGCTACCTGGCCGGCAGCGGCTGGGCCGAGTACCAGCACAGTGGCTCGGTCTGCGGCGTGCCGCTGCCGGCCGGCCTGAGTAACGCCTCGAAGCTGCCCGAGCCGATCTTCACGCCGGCCACCAAGGCCGAAATAGGCGACCACGACGAGAACATCGACTTCGCGCGCATGAGCACGATCGTCGGCGCCGACCTGGCGCAGCGCGTGCGCGCGGTGTCGATCCAGCTCTACACCACGGCGGCCGCGCTGGCGCTGCGCAAGGGCATCATCATTGCCGACACCAAGTTCGAGTTCGGCCTCGATGCGCACGGCACGCTGACGCTGATGGACGAGGTACTGACACCCGATTCGTCGCGCTTCTGGCCGGTCGAGGGCTACGCCGAAGGCGCCAACCCCCCCAGCTACGACAAGCAGTTCGTGCGCGACTGGCTCGAACAAGCGCGCGTCGACGACCAGCCCTGGAACAAGCGCGCACCGGCGCCGCCGCTGCCCGCCGCTGTCATCGAGCAGACCGCCGCGCGCTACCGCGAGGCGCTGGCGCGCTTGACCGCGTGAGATCGCGTCTGCTGCAGCGGCTGGACGCCGGCATCGCCGCGGCCACGCAGCCGCTCGCCGCCGACTGCCTGCGCTGCGAGCGCGCGGCGTATCTGGCGCGTGTCGGTGACTTCGACCAGGCCAGCCGCGAACTCGCCGCCGTGCAGCAGCGCCACCGGTCGCGGCCGAACGCGGCGGTCAGTGCCTGGCTGAGCCTGGCCGACGCGCTCGTCAGCCATTACCGCGACTTGGGCCCGCAGGCGCACGACAAGATGAAGCGCGCTCATGCGATGAGCGCGGCAGCGGGCCTGCAGCCACTGCAGGCGCTCAGCGCGGCCTGGCTCGCGCACCTCGACTATCTGCGCATGGACGCTCCCGCATTGGCGCGTCATGCGGCCGAAGCGCTGAAGCTTGCCGCCGAAGACCACCATGGCGCGCGCGCCCGCGCCAACCTCGTCGTGGCGCAGTCGTACCACGAGGGCGGCCGGCTCGATCGGGCCCGGCCCTGGTACGACCGGGCGCACCGCCATGCAACGGCCGAAGGCGACGACGCCACGCTGAGCGCGATGATGTGGAACATGGCGTCGCTGCGGGTGGCCGCGGCGCGCCAGGCCGAGGCCTGCGCAGTGACGGGCACCGACGACAGTGGGCGCACGGCGAGTGACCACGCGCTGCTCAGCGCCGAATCGACGGCCCAGTTCGATGCCTTGTTCGGCGTCACGAGCC
The DNA here is from genome assembly GCA_028868895.1 of Burkholderiales bacterium. GTDB lineage: Bacteria > Pseudomonadota > Gammaproteobacteria > Burkholderiales > Burkholderiaceae_C > LMDS01. Next base: position 33,976 of record JAGWTP010000008.1, on the reverse strand, counting down.
TGGGCGCGTTGCAACCCATTCTGCGGGCGCAGGTCTGCACCCTGCTCGGTCAGACCGACGTGGCGCTGGCGTTGTACGAGGAGCACCTCACGGCGGCGTTGGGCCAGGGCATGGCGACGGTCGAAGGCAGCCTGCGCGCCGATCGTGCGTGGTGCCGGCTGCGTGCCGGGCACCACCAGGGCGCACGCGACGATGCTGCCGCGGCCGAGACCCACCTCGCGGCTCCGGGGCTGCCCGGCGACCGTGCGCCCGGCCACAGCCGGCTGGTGCAAATCCACGAGGCGCTGGGCGACCTTGATGCCGCCCGGCGGCACGCGCAGTGCGCGGCGCGGGCCTGGCAAGACCACCGCGCCGACCAGGCGTTGCTGGTCGGTGCGCTCGACCGCGAGTTCGCCGCCGCAGCGCCGCTCTGACGCGCTCGGCGCGGCACCGGGCCGCCGCCGTGCGCCGGCCCACGGGGTTCAGAACAACGCCATGCTCAGCTTGCGCCGGTAGGCATCGACCACCGGGTCGGCGGGCGTCACCGCAGCCTTGCCGGCCAGCTCGAGCTGGCCCTTCGGCGCCGCCGCTTCGGCCTTGGCGGGCGTCGGCTTGTTCATCAGTTCGAGGATCGCCACGAAGGTCTTGCGCGCGAGCTGGTCGCGCCAGGTCTTGTCGCGCATCACGATCTCGAGCAGTTCGTCGAGCGCCTGCGTGAAACGCTGGGCGGCGAAGTGGCTCTGCGCGAGTTCGAAGCGGGCATCGAAGTCGCGCTTGTTGGCGGCGATGGCCGCGGCGAGTTGCTCGGCCGGGCGCGCCTGCGGCGCCTGCTCGCAGGCGGCGAGCCAGTGGCCGGCGGCAGCCAGGCGCGCGTCGAGCAGCACCTTGGAGGCGACCGGCTCATAGGCGCGTCGGGCTTCCTCGACGCGCCCGGCGCCGAGCAGCGCGCGCAGGTAGTCGTAGCGCGCGGCGTCGTTGCCGGGGTTCACCGCCACCGCCTCCTGCAGCTTCTCGACCGCGCTGTCGGTGTCGCCGTCGGCCAGCAGCGCCTGGGCCTCCTGGACGTCGTCGGCGGCGGCCAGCGCTTCGGCGCTCGGCACATGCTTGTCGAGGAACGCGCGGATCTCGCCTTCGGGCAGCGCGCCGACGAAGCCGTCGACCGGCTGGCCGCCCTTGAACATCACGCAGAACGGGATGCTGCGCACGCCGAACATCTGCGACAGCTGGCCCGCGATTTCGGGCTGGTCGTCGGAATTGAGCTTGGCCAGTGTGAAGCGGCCGGCGTAGGCGGTCTCGAGTTTTTCGAGCAACGGGCCGAGCGCCTTGCACGGGCCGCACCACGGTGCCCAGATGTCGAGCAGCACGGGCTGCTGCATCGACGCGGTGATCAGGTCGGCTTCGAAGTTCTGCAGGGAAATGTCGAGCATGGTCGGGGGTTCCGGGTGAGGCGGTGGCGGTCGCTGAAGATGGCAGCGTGCCGCCTACAATTCAAGGCTGATTCAGCACCTTGGAGCGAGCCTTGAGCAGCGCCCCCGTGGTGGTCGGCGTGGTGATGGGTTCCAGCAGCGACTGGGAGACCCTGCGCGCGGCCACCGAGATTCTCGCCGAGTTCGGTGTGCCGTTCGAGGCCCGCGTCGTCTCGGCGCACCGCATGCCCGACGACCTGTACGCCTACGCGCAAGACGCCGCGGCGCGCGGGCTTCAGGCCATCATCGCCGGCGCCGGCGGTGCCGCGCATCTGCCCGGCATGCTCGCGGCCAAGACGACGGTGCCGGTGCTCGGGGTGCCGGTGGCGAGCCGGCACCTGCAGGGTGTCGATTCGCTGTACTCGATCGTGCAGATGCCCAAGGGCATCCCGGTGGCCACCTTCGCGATCGGCGTGGCCGGCGCGGCCAACGCCGCGCTGTTCGCGGTGGCGATGCTGGCCAACGAAGACCCCGCGCTGCGCGCCCGCCTCGATGCCTACCGCGCCCGCCAGACCGAGGCGGCCCGGGCGATGAGCGCCGAACTCAAATGACGCCGGGCCAAGGGTCACCGACGACGCCCTTCATCGCGCCGGGCGCGACGCTGGGCCAAGGGTCAGCGACGACGCCCTTCATCGCGCCCGGCGCGACGCTGGGCCAAGGGTCACCGACGACGCCCTTCATCGCGCCCGGCGCGACGCTGGGCCAAGGGTCACCGACGACGCCCTTCATCGCGCCCGGCGCGACGCTGGGCGTCATGGGCGGCGGCCAGCTCGCCCGCATGTTCGTCCACGCCGCGCAGCAGATGGGCTACGCGACAGCGGTGCTCGACCCCGATCCCGCCAGCCCGGCCGGGTGGGTGGCGCACCACCACGTCCAGGCCGACTACCTCGATCCGCAAGGGCTGGCGCGGCTGGCCGAACTCAGCGCCGCGGTGACCACCGAATTCGAGAACGTGCCGGCAAGCGCGTTGGCGCGACTGGCCGAGCGCCGGCCGGTGGCGCCGGCCGCGGCGGCGGTGGCGGTGTGCCAGGACCGCGCCGCGGAGAAGGCGCAGTTCCTGCGCAGCGGTGTGGCCTGCGCGCCGCACGCGGTCATCGAATCGGGCGCGCAACTGGCCGCGGTCGGCGACGATCTGCTGCCCGGCATCCTGAAGACCGCGCGGCTCGGCTACGACGGCAAAGGCCAGCGGCGCGTGAGCACCCGCGCCGATCTGGCCGGCGCGTGGGCCGCGCTCGGCCGCGTGGCCTGCGTGCTCGAACAGCTGCTGCCGCTCGCGCGCGAGATCAGCGTCATCGTGGCGCGCGGCGTCGGCGGCGACATCGTCAACCTGCCGGTGCAACAGAACCTGCACCGCGACGGTGTCCTCGCGGTCACGCAGGTGCCGGCCCCCGACGTGGCGGCCGACGTGCAGCGGCGCGCGATTGCCGCGGCCCGCCAGGTCGCGGCCGACCTCGGCTATGTCGGCGTGTTGTGCGTCGAGTTCTTCGTGCAGCGCGACGGCTCGCTCGTTGCCAACGAGATCGCGCCGCGCCCGCACAACTCCGGCCACCACAGCATCGACAGCTGCGACGCGTCGCAGTTCGACCTGCAGGTGCGCGCGCTGACCGGCGCGCCGCTCGCGCCGCCGCGCCAGCACAGCGCCTGCGTGATGCTGAACCTGCTCGGCGACCTGTGGGGTGGGCCGGGCGAACCCGCGCGCGCGCCGGACTGGGCCGCGCTGCTGGCGCTGCCCGGCGTGCACCTGCACCTGTATGGCAAGGCGCAGGCGCGTCCCGGGCGCAAGATGGGCCACCTGACCGTGACGGCGGCTAGCGCCGGCCAGGCCGACGCGGTCGCGCGCCAGGCCGCCGAGCGGCTGGGCATCGAGGCGTGGTGACCGGTGCGGCTTGACGGCTCCGACGCCGCCGCGGTCGAGCGTGCGGCCGAGTTGCTGGCGGCCGGCGAACTCGTCGCCTTCCCGACCGAGACCGTCTACGGCCTGGGGGCGCGTGCCGACGACGACGCCGCCGTCGCGAAGATCTTTCGGGCCAAGGGCCGGCCGGCCGACCACCCGCTGATCGTGCATGGCGCCGACCCGGCATCGCTGCTGCGTTTCGCGGCCGAAGTTCCCCCAGTTGCGCGCCGGCTGATCGATGCCTGCTGGCCCGGCCCGTTGACGCTGATCCTGCCGCGCACCGAGGGCCTGGCCGCGGCCGCGGCCGGCGGCCAGCGCAGCATCGGGCTGCGCTGCCCGTCGCACCCGGTCGCGCGGGCCTTGCTGGCCGCGGCGCAGCGCCGCGGCGTGCCCGGTGTGGCCGCGCCCAGCGCCAACCGCTACGGGCGCGTCAGCCCGACCCTGGCGGCGCATGTCGTCGACGAGTTCGGCGCGTCGCTCGCGGTGCTCGATGGCGGGGCCTGCGTGGTCGGCATCGAATCGAGCATCGTCGACTGCTCGCGCGGCCACCCGGTGCTGCTGCGCCCGGGGCTGCTGACGCGGTCGCAGATCGAAGCCGCCGCCGGCGAGCCGCTGCGCGAGGCCGATGCCCGGGCGCCGCGCGCGCCCGGCACGCTCGCTTCGCACTACGCGCCGAACGCCACGTTGCGCCTGATGCCGACACGAATCCTTGCCGAGGCTTTGCAACTGCTCGGGCCGCAGCCGCTGGCGCTGGCGGTATATTCGCGCGCTGCGCTGCCGCGCGCCGCTGCCGGGGTGCGCTACCGCCGCATGCCGGCCAAGCCGGAGCAGGTGGCCCATGAACTTTTCGCGGTGTTGCGTGAACTCGATGCGCAAGGCGTGCAACTCATCTGGGTCGAAGAGCCACCCGCGGGCCCCGAATGGGACGGCGTGCGCGATCGGCTGGTGCGCGCCGCGGCACGATGAAGTCCACTGAGCACGCTGGTTTTTCGGAGTATTGAATGAAGTCGACAGTCTTTGGAGTCGCCCGCGTCGGGCTCTGCGCCGGTGTGCTGGCCGCGGTGGCATTGCTCGCGTCGTGCGGCGGCGGGGCGCAGTCGCAGACCTTCGCCGCCAGCCGCGTGATCGCGTTCGGCGACGAGTCCAGCGTGATCACCGCCGACCAGAAGAAGTACAGCGTCAACGCGCTGCTCACCGGCAGCACGACGGCGGTCGATTGCACCGGCAATCCACTGTGGATCCAGACCGTGGCCGCCCGCTACGGCCTGGTGTTCCAGGAATGCCCGGGAACGGTGCCGGCGCCGGTGAGCCACATCTACGCTGCCAATGGCGCGATGGTCGCGGACCTGTCGGCGCAGATCGACCAGCAACTCCTCAACGGCGGCTTCAAGGCCGGTGACCTCGTCACGGTGCTGGTCGGCGCCAACGACGTGCTGGCGCAGTTCGCGCAGTACCCGGGCGTCGGCGAGGCGCAGATCAGCGCCAATCTCGACGCGGCCGGCCGGGCGCTGGCGGCGCAGGTCAACCGGCTCGCCGCGCTGGGCGCCAAGGTGCTGATTTCGACCATTCCCGACATGGGCCTGACGCCGTTTGCCGGAGATCGCTCGGTGGGCTCGACCAACGGCAATCCTGCGCTGCTGTCGCGCCTGAGCGAAGCCTTCAACATCGCCATGCTGGCGCACCTGACCAACGACGGGCACCAGATCGGACTGGTCCAACTCGACCAGTACCTGCAGGCCTCCGACGCCGCCACCCGTCTGGGCGCGGGCACCTATGCCAACACGACGCTGGCCGCGTGCACCGTGGCGCTGCCGCAATGCACCACCGCGACGCTGGTCACCGCCGCCACCACCAGCAACTACCTGTGGGCCGACGACCGCCACCTCGGCGCCAGCGGCCAGGCCAGTCTCGGTTCGCTGGCCGTCACGGTGGCGTCCAACAACCCGTTCTGAGCCCGCGGCGCACGTCGCCGCGGCGGCGTCAGGCGCGGCGTCGGCCGAGCCGCAGCTTCATCGTCAGGATGCCCGCCGCGAGCGCGAAGGTCACCGCGTTGGCGACGACGATCGGCCAGGCCCCGAGCAGCATGCCGTAGGCCAGCCACAGCGCGATGCCGAAGGTGAACACGCTGTACATCGCCAGCGAAATGCCGCTGACATCGCGGGTGCGAAACGTCAGCCAGGCCTGCGGCACGAAAGAAGTGGTGGTCAGGGCGGCGGCGGCGTAGCCGAGCCCGTCGACGATGGTCATGGTGGGCAGATTCCCGGGTCAGTTGGAGGGGGAGGGTCGCAGCGGCGAGATCGCCGCGTCGTCGTCGTTGGCGGCCCATTGTTCCAGCGCCTCGAAGGCCGGACGCGCGGCGCTGGCATGGTCGTGGTTGACGATCGCCACCACCACGTAGCGCCGGCCAGAGTCGGCCAGCACATAGCCGGCGACGCCGGCCACGCCGCGCAGCGAGCCGGTCTTCAGGTGGGCCCGGCCGGGCACCGCGTCAGAGTGTTCGAGCGTGCCGTCGGTGCCGCTGACCGGCAGCGAGCTCATCAGTTCCGGCATCCACGGGCTCGCCCACGCCACCTGCAGCAGCCGCGCCAGCAGCCGCGCGCTGACGCGCGTCTCGCGCGACAGGCCGGAGCCGTTGTCGAGCGTGAGTTCGGCGTTGGCACCGAGCTTCCGGGCGGCCCACTGGCGCAGCACCGCGCGCGCCGCGTCGGGCGTGCCGGCGCCGCGCTGGGTCAGGCCGAGCGTGAGGAAGAGCTGCTGCGCCATCACGTTGTTGCTGTACTTGTTGATGTCGCGGATCACCTCGGCCAGCGGCGGCGAGTTCACCTCGAAGGTCGGTGGCGTGGCTGGGGCGGTGCCGTCACGCACCACACCGCTGATGTGCCCGCCGAGTTCGCGCCACAGGCCGAGCAGCGCGCGCTCGTTGTAGTGCTGCGGGTCGGCGTAGGCGACCGGCCAGACCTTCTGCGCGCACGCGCCGGCGAATGTGCCGGCGAAGCGCACCTTGGTGGGGTCGGAGAAGTCGGCGCGCAGCGCGCGGCGCCAGTCGCCGCACGGGCCGCTGCCGAGGGGCACGGTGGCATCGATGCGCACACCGGCCAGCGGCATGTCGGCGGCCACGGTGGCGGTGCCGCGTGCCGCATCGGGCGTGAACGTGAGGACCAGCGCCTTGTAGTTCAGCATCAGCGCGTCGGCGCGCACGTTGTAGGGCCGCAGCGCCTCGCCGTCGAAGTCGGCCGGGCTGCGTTCGGGCACGTCGAAGGCGCTGCGGTCGAGCACGATGTCGCCCTGGATCCGGCGCACGCCGAGTTGCTGCACGCGCCGCAGCATCAGCCATGCGCGCTCGACCACTAGCGTCGGGTCGCCGCTGCCCTTGATCACGAGATCGCCTTCGAGCACCCCGTGGCGCACGATGCCCTGCAGCCAGACCGGCGTGGTCCAGTGCCACGCCGGACCGAGCAGCTCCAGGCTCGCGAAGGTCGTCAGCAGCTTCGTCATCGAGGCCGGGTTCACCGGCTGATCGGCCCGCCACGCCAGCCGCGCATGGTCGCTGCCGACTTCCTGCACCAGCGCGACCATCGCGTCGCGCGGCAGCTCGGCGCGGTCGAGCGCCGCGGCCACGGTGGCGGGCATCGTGTCGGGTGCGGCGCGCGCGGTCGGCGCGGTGAGCAACACGAGCGCCGCCGACAGCGCGCAAAGCAGGTTGCACAGGGGTCGCGAGGTCATCCTTCGATGATCGCACGCGGCGACGACGGCTAGACTCTGCGCATGTCCCCGAAGCCGCCTTTGCCGCACGCCGTCGCGGTGCTTTTCGCATGAACGCCACGCTGCTCGCGTTCGACACCGCGACCGAGCACCTGAGCATCGCGCTGGCCGCGCGCGGGCAGGTGCACACGGTCGAGGCCGTCGGCGGCGCGCAGGCCTCGGCCACGCTGATCCCGGCCATCCTCGCGCTGCTGGCGCAGGCCGGCGTGGCGCTGCACGAGCTCGACGCGATCGCCTTCGGCCGCGGCCCCGGTGCGTTCACCGGCCTGCGCACCGCGTGCTCGGTGGCGCAGGGCCTTGCGTTCGGCGCTGGCAAGCCGGTGCTGCCGATCGACACGCTGCTGGCGCTCGCCGAAGACGCCCGCGCCGGCCAGCCGGGCCAGCCCGACGAGCCCGACGAGCCCGGCGAGCCCGGCGAGCCCGGCGAGCTGCGCGTGTGGGCCGCGATGGACGCGCGCATGAACGAGGTCTATGCCGCGCAATACCACCACGCGGCGGGCCGCTGGTCGGTGCTCGACGCGCCGATGCTGACCCGCCCCGCCGCGCTCAACGCGCGCTGGCGGTTGCAGCCGCCGCAGTGTGTGGCCGGCAGCGCGCTCGCCGCGTTCCGTGCGCAGCTCGAGACCGGCAACGCACGCTGCGTTCCCACCGCGCTGCCGCGCGCCACCGCGATGCTGCCGCTGGCGCAGGCCTTGTGGGCGCAGGGCGGCGCGGTCGACGCCGCACTCGCGCTGCCGCTGTACCTGCGCGACAAGATCGCGCAGACCACGCTCGAGCGCGATGCCGTGCGGGCCGCCAAAGACGCCGCGGAGCGGGTGCGATGAGCGCACTGTGGCGCGCCGACGCGCAGCCCGAAGACGCCGGCCGGCCCGAGGCCGGCGTGCTGCTGCCGATGACCGCCGCACAGCTCGACGCGGTGATGGCGATCGAGGTCGCCGCCTACGCCTTCCCGTGGAGCCGCGGCAACTTCATCGATTCGCTCGCCGCCGGCCATCCGGCCCAGGTGCTGCAGGGCGCAGGTGGCGCGCTGCTGGGCTACTACGTCGCGATGGTCGGGGTCGACGAGATGCACCTGCTCAACATCACGGTCGCGCCGCACGCGCAGGGCCGCGGCCATGCGCGCGTGCTGCTGCAGGCGTTGATCGCGCGGTGCCGCGCGCAGCGGGCGGGTTCGCTGTGGCTCGAAGTGCGCGCCGGCAACGACCGCGCGCGTGCGATGTACCGGCACTTCGGCTTCGTCGAGGTGGGGCTGCGCAAGGGCTACTACCCGGCGGCGTTCGGCCGGCGCGAAGACGCCGTCGTGATGAGCCTGAAGCCGCACGCGGTGGGCGTGGAAGCGAGCCATGCGCTGGACTGAGCCGCAGATCGCGATGCTGCGCGAGATCGGCGTGCGGGTGTGGGCGCCACCGTCGTTCACGGTGCCTACGATGGGCGAGGCGGCTGCGCGGGCCGTTGACGCTGCGGCCGAGTCGATCGTCGCGGGTCCGCCACCTGCGAGCGCCGCAGCGCCGGCGCAATCGCCGGCGTCGGCACCATCAGCATCAGCATCAGCATCAGCATCAGCATCAGCATCTTCGGCATCGCCGGTGGCCGCACTGGGCTGGCCCGAGCTGCGGGCCGCGGTCGCCGACTGCACCGCCTGCCGGCTCTGCGAGGGGCGCCGCCAGACCGTGTTCGGTATCGGCCACGAGCACGCGCACTGGATGGTCGTCGGCGAAGCGCCGGGCGAGCAGGAAGACCTGAAGGGCGAGCCGTTCGTCGGCAAGTCGGGTCAGCTGCTCGACAACATGCTGCGTGCGATCGCATTGACGCGCGCGCCAGGCCCGCCGCAGCAACAGGTCTTCATTGCCAACGCGATCAAGTGCCGCCCACCCGGCAACCGCAACCCGCAGCCCGACGAGCTCGCGCAGTGCGAGGCCTTCCTGATCCGCCAGGTGCAACTGGTGCAGCCGCGGATCATCCTGGCGATGGGCCGCTTCGCGGTGCACAGCCTGTTGCGCAGCACCGAGCCGATCGGCCGGTTGCGGGGCCGGGTGCACCACTACCAGGGCGTGCCGCTGATCGTGACCTACCACCCGGCCTACCTGCTGCGCAACCCGGAGGACAAGGCCCGCGCCTGGGACGACCTGTGCCTGGCCGTCGAGACCGTGCAAGCCACCGCGCTGCGCTGATGCCGCGTCGGCGGGTTGCCGGGGTGGCGCGGGGTGGCGGCGCGACTATGATCAAGACCGACCGTCCGGTGCGCAAGACACCGGCTTCGATCGTGCCGATGGCTGATGCCCTGCCTGCAAACGACTTCCGCGTGACCGCGGCCGCCTCGGCGCCGACGGTGGGCGTGCGCTCCACCGAGCCCGCGCGCGGTTCGGCGCAGGCCCAGGCGGCAATGTTCCGGCTGCTCGCCGACAACGTGCCGGTGCTGATCGCCTACTACAGCGCCGGTGACTATCGGTGCCGGTTCGCCAACAAGGAGTACGCGCGCACCTTCGGCCGCGACGAAGAGTCGATCGTCGGCCTGTCGCTCGAAGAAGTGATCGGCGCCGATGCCGCGCGCGAGATCCAGCCGCAGGTCGAGCGCATGCTGACGCAGCGCCTGGCGGTGGCCTACGAGCGCACGCTTCCCGGCCCCGATGGCAGCCTGCGCTGGATCGAGGTGCACCTGCTGCCGCACCTCGACGACGCGCCCGGCCACGAGGGCGACGCGGCGCTCGGCGCGTTCGTGCTGATCAGCGACATCACCAAGCACCGCTTGGCCGAGAAGGCGGTGCGCGAATCCGAGGAGCGCCTGGCCAAGTTCATGCAGGCCAGCGTCGAAGGCATCGTGTTCCATCGCGACGGCTTCATCACCGACGCCAATCCGCCGGTGTGCGAGCTGGCCGGCTACTCGCTCGACGAGTTGCTGGGTCGCCGGGTGCTGGACTTCATCGCGCCCGACCACGTCGCCAAGGTCGCGGCGGTGATGGCCGCCGGGCAGGAAACCCGCTATGAAGTGGCACTGATCGACAAGTTCGGCCAGCGCATCCCGGTCGAGTTGATCGTGCGCACGCTGCTGCGCAACGGCGAGCGCATGCGCATGACGATCGTGCGCGACATCCGCGACCGCCACGCCGCGCAGGCCCGCATCCACCACCTCGCGCACCACGACGCGCTCACTGGGCTGCCGAACCGTGTTTCGTTCCTGGAGCACCTGGAGAAGCAGATGCTGCATGGGCCGCGGAGCGACACGCGGCTGGCACTGTTGTTCATCGACCTCGATCACTTCAAGCGTGTCAACGATTCGCTCGGCCACCTCGTGGGCGACGCGCTGCTGCGCACCGTGGCCGCGCGCATCACCGCGAGCCTGCGCGCCACCGATGTCGTCTCGCGTTTCGGTGGCGACGAGTTCGTGGTGCTGCTGTCGGGCCTGGCCGCGGGCGCCCAGCACCGCCACGACGCCGAAGAGGTGGCGCAGAAGCTGCTCGACGGCATCGGCGCGCCGGTGGCCGCCGAAGGGCGGCCGTTGTCGGTCACGCCGTCGGTGGGCATCGCGCTCTACCCCGACGACGGCGGCACGCCCGAAGAACTCGTCAAGCATGCCGACTCGGCGATGTACCTCGCGAAGGCGCGCGGCCGCGCCAACTACCAGTTCTTCGACCGGGGCGTGGCGAATTCGGCCTACGCCGAACTGGTGATGGAAGGGCAGCTCGCGCTGGCGCTGCAGCGCGGCGAATTCGTGCTGCACTTCCAGCCGCAGGTGCGTGCCCGCGACGGCTTGCTGGTCGGCGCCGAAGCGCTGATCCGCTGGAACCACCCGGAGCGCGGCCTGCTGCTGGCCGACGCCTTCATCGCACTGGCCGAGAAGCGCCAGCTGATGCTGCCGATCGGCCAATGGGTGCTGGCCGAAGCGGCGCGCTGCGCGGCCCGCTGGCACGAGATGGGGTTGGGCGTGGCGCCGGTGGCGGTGAACCTGTCGAGCGTGCAGTTCCATTCGATCGGCTTCATCGAGGCGGTGGCCCAGGTGCTGCCGCCGGGTGGCAGCGCCGCCGGACGGCTCGAGCTCGAGCTCACCGAACGCATGTTGATGGACGACCTGGGTCACGTGAAGGACCGGCTCGCGCGGCTGAAGGACATGGGCTTCCAGATCTCGGTCGACGACTTCGGCACCGGTTACTCGTCGCTCGGCCACCTGAAGGAGTTGCCGATCGACAAGGTCAAGATCGACCGCTCGTTCGTCCACGACCTGCCGGACAACCGCGACTCGGCGGCGATCACCCGCGCCATCATCCAGATGGGCGCAAGCCTGGGGCTGCTGGTCATCGCCGAGGGGGTCGAGACACAGGCACAGCGCGACTTCCTCGCCGACCACGGCTGCGACGAACTGCAGGGCCTGCTGATCAGCGCGCCGCTGCCGCAACTCGAGTTCGAAGCGTGGGTGCGGCAGCGCCGGGCTAGCCAGCCTTCTTCTTGACCGCCCGCTGCCACCCCGCCAGCGTCACCTGCCGGCCGCGTGCCACGGTGAGTTGGCCGGCCGGCGCGTCCTTCGAGATCGTCGAGCCGGCGCCGATGGTCGCGCCGCGGCCGAGCGTGACCGGGGCGACCAGCACGCAGTTGCTGCCCACATGCACGTCGGCGCCGATCACGGTGCGGTGCTTGTTGGCGCCGTCGTAGTTGGCGGTGATGCTGCCGGCGCCGAAGTTCACGCGTTCGCCGACGGTCGCGTCGCCCAGGTACGCCAGGTGGTTCGCCTTCGCGCCGTGGGCGAGCGTCGAGTTCTTGACCTCGACGAAGTTGCCGATGTGCACGTCGTCGCCGAGCACCGCGCCGGGCCGCAGCCGAGCGAACGGGCCGACCCGCGCGCCCGCGCCGATGCGCACGCCCGCGCCCTCGCCGTCGATGTGGGTGTATGGGTGGATCAGCGCGCCCGCGGCGATCACCGCGTCGCGGATCACGCAGTTCGCGCCGATGTGCACGCCGTCGCCGAGTTCGACCTCGCCCTCGAAGATGCAGTTGACGTCGATCTCGACGTCGGCGCCGCAGCGCAGCGTGCCACGCAGGTCGAAGCGCGCCGGGTCGGCCAGGCGCACGCCGGCTTCCATCAGCGCCTCGGCCTGGCGGCGCTGGAAGCGGCGCTCCAGCTCGGCGAGCTGCACGGGGCTGTTGACGCCGAGCACCTCGGTCTCGCTCGCCGGCTGCGCGGTGACTACCGGCACGCCTTCGGCGACGGCCATCGCGACCACGTCGGTCAGGTAGTACTCACCCTGGCGGTTGTCGTTGCGCAGCGCGGCAAGCCAGCGCTTGAGCTGCGCGGTGGGCGCGGCCATCGCGCCGGTGTAGACCTCGCGAATGGCGCGCTCGGCGGCGCTCGCATCCTGGTGCTCGCGGATGCCGTGCACGCGCCCGCCTTCGGTGGCGCCGCGCCCGGCCGGGTCGCCGCGCAGGATGCGGCCGTAGCCGCTCGGGTCGGCCAGGTCGACGGTCAGCAGCGCCAGCCGCGCGCCGTCGCAGGCCTCGACGAGGGCGCGCGCGGTGGTGGCCTCGATCAGCGGCACGTCGCCGTTCAGGATCAGCGTCGTGCCTTCGTCGTGCAGCAGCGGTGTGGCCTGCTGCACCGCGTGGCCGGTGCCGAGCTGCGGCATCTGGCGCACGAAGTGCAAGTGCGGCGCATGCACCGCGGCCTCGACCTGCTCGGCGCCGTGGCCGGTGATCGTGACGATGCGTTGCGCCCCCAGGCCGGCGGCGGTTTGCAGAACATGCTGCAATAGGCTGCGTCCGGCCAGTCGGTGCAGCACCTTGGGCAGCGCAGATTTCATGCGGGTGCCTTTTCCCGCGGCCATGATCACGATGTCGAGTGCCATGTCGGTCTTTCCAACGTCCCGTTTCAGAGCGCTGATTATCGTGGTGCTGTGCGGCGTGCTCGCGCTCGCGTCGGGCTGCAGCGCGCTGCGCTTGGGCTACGGCACCGCCCCCGAAATCACCTACTGGTGGCTCGACGGCTACGTCGACTTCGACCACGCCCAGTCCGTGAAGGTGCGCGACGCGCTGGCCCGCTGGTTCGCCTGGCACCGCCGCACCCAGTTGCCCGACTACGCCGCGCTGCTCGAGCGCGCGCGCACCGAGGTGCTGGCCGACACCACCGCCGCGCGCGTGTGCCAGTGGCAGGCCGACATCGTGGCGCGCGCCCGCACCGCGCTCGACCAGGCGGTGCCCGACGCCGCCGACCTGGTGCTGACGGTCACGCCGCAGCAGATCCGCCACATCGAGCGCCACTATGCGAAGAAGAACGACGAGTTCCGCGACGACTACGTGCAGCCCGACCTGCGCAAGCGCGCCGACAAGGCCCTCGAGCGCACCATCGATCGCGCCGAGATGCTCTACGGGCACCTCGACGACGCGCAGCGCGCGCGCATCGCGCAGGCGCTGACGCGTTCGCCGTTCGATCCGGAACTGTGGCTTGCCGAGCGTCAGCAGCGTCAGCAGGAAGCGCTGCAGATGCTGCGCCGGCTCAGCGCCGAGGGCGCGGGCCCCGATCAGGCGCAGGCCGCCTTGCGGGTCTACGTGGAACACCTGCTGCGCTCGCCGCGCGAGGCCTACCGGCGCTACGCGGCGCGCCTGGACGAATTCAATTGCGCGTTCGCGGCCGAGTTGCACAACAGCACCAGTGCCGCGCAGCGCCGCACCGCGGCGCGCAAGCTGGCCGGCTGGGAAGGCGACCTGCGCGCGCTGGCCCCGCCGGTCGCATCGGCCGCACCGGCGAGCTGAAGGTCAGGGTCTGGAGATCGGCACCGAGACGCTGTGCGGCGTCGGGTCGGCGCGCGGAAAGTCGCTCATCGCGGCCTGGAACATCGCCGGCAGCAGGTAGTCGATCGACGCCGACGGCCCGACGTTGGTCGCGCGCGCCTCGTAAAGCAGCTGGCCGGTCTTGTGGTCGCGGATCAGCAGCGCCACCTCGCGCTGGAACGACGCCGAACCCTCGTACCCCATCGTCCATCCCGGCCCCCAGCCGGGACCCCAGCCCGGGCCCCATCCCCAGCCCGGGCCCCAGCTGGGCCACCAGCGGCCGTAACGAAAGCTGCCGCGCCAGAACAGCGGGTCGTTGTAGCTCCAAGGGTCGTTGCTCGTGACGCGCGCGCCGACCTGCATCAGGTATTGCGCGCCGTTCGGGTCGGCCACCGCCCGGAAGCCCTTGGCGTCGAGGGCGCCGCGCGCCGCGTCTTCGAGCATCTGGCGGCGCTCGGGATGGGCCTGCTGCGACGGCAGCCGCTCGAACACGTAGCTGCCCGGCGTGCGATCGGCCGGCCACGGGCCGTAGGTCGTGACGTCGTTGCTCAGGTTGTTGAAGGTGGCACAGCCGCCGAGCAGCAGGGCGAGAGCGGCAGCGGTGAGCAGTTTGAACATGGTGTCACTCCAGTGAGGGCCGCGGATCGAGCCTCGACCCGGGGATCAATCCTCGGCGCGCAACGCGATGGTCGAAGCTCCGGGCAGCGCGCACGCCTCGTCGTCGAACGCCCGGTCGCCGGCGCGATCGGCCACGCCAGTGGCTTGGAGCGTGGCGAACGGGTAGAGGTTCCGGTCGAGCAGGTGCGAAGGCACCACGTTGGCCATCGCATTGAACAGGTTGTCGACACGGCCCGGAAAGCGGCGCTCCCAGTCGCGCAGCATCTGCCGCGTCTGCACCCGCTGCAGGTTCTGCTGGCTGCCGCACAGCGTGCACGGGATGATCGGAAACCGGCGGTGCGCGGCCCAGCGTTCGAGGTCGAGCTCGTTCACGTAGGCGAGCGGGCGGATCACGATGTGCTTGCCGTCGTCGCTGACCAGCTTGGCCGGCATGCCCTTGAGCCTGGCGCCGAAGAACATGTTCATGAACAGGGTCTGGACCATGTCGTCGCGGTGGTGGCCCAGCGCGATCTTGGTCGCGCCGAGCTCGCCGGCCACGCGGTACAGAATGCCGCGCCGCAGCCGCGAGCACAGGCTGCACATGGTCTTGCCTTCGGGGATCACGCGCTTGACGATCGAATAGGTGTCCTGGTTCTCGATGTGGAACGGCACACCCACGCTCTTCAGGTACTCGGGCAGCACGTGCTCGGGGAATCCGGGCTGCTTCTGGTCGAGGTTGACGGCGACCAGATCGAAGCGGATCGGCGCGCGCGCGCGCAGGCCGATCAGGATGTCGAGCAACGCGTAGCTGTCCTTGCCGCCCGAGACGCACACCATGACCTTGTCGCCTTCTTCGATCATGTTGAAGTCGACCACCGCCTGGCCGACCTGGCGGTGCAGGCGTTTGGAGAGCTTGGTCAGCTCGACCGAGAGCTTGTCCTTCGGCGGGGTTTGCAAGACCGCACTCATGTTCTTTCCTTCAGGCCGAACACGTCGCAGCCGACCGAGGCGCAGTCGGGGTAGACGTCGGGCTTTTCGGTCGAGACCCGCGCCGCGCGCACTTTCGGGTGCGCCAGCATCAGCGCCAGCACGTCGTCGCACAGCGTTTCCTGCAGGTGGATGTGGCCCTGGCCGACGCGCTCGGCGATGCTGCGGCGGATGAAGTCGTAGTCGACCACCTCGCCCAGCTCGTCGGCCTTCGGCGTGGACAGCGCCAGCGGGATGTAGAGGTCGACGTTGATCAGCACGCGCTGCTCGCCGGTCTTCTCGAACGGGTGCACGCCGATGTTGATGAACACCTGGTAGTCGCGCAGGAACAGGCGCCGGCAGTCCATCAGGCTGGGGTGGCTGAGAAGGCTTTGCATGAAGGGGGCCTATGAATTCTTTGCAAGGTAAAGCACGTCGCGCGGCTGCGCGCTCAGGTGCTGGCCGCCATCGACCAGCAGCGTCGTGCCGGTGATCGCCGGCGACTCGATCAGGAAGCGCACCGCGCGCGCGATGTCGTCGGGCGTGGACGAGCGCTGCAGTGGCGTCATGCGGTGCGCGGCGGCGAACTCGCTCGCGCTCATCGGCCCCGACACCAGCGTCACGCCCGGCGCCACGCCGCACACCCGCAGGCGCGGCGCGAGCGCCTGCGCGAGCATCACGGTGGCCGCCTGCAGCGCGGCCTTCGACAGCGTGTACGAGAAGTAGTCGGGGTTCGGGTTCCAGAGCTTCTGGTCGATGAGGTTGACCACGCAGCCGGCGGGTCCGGTGCCGTCGCCGCCGCCGTCGCCCCGATGCGCGTACAGCGCCTGTGCCAGCAACACCGCCGGCGCGGTGTTGGCGCGCCAGTGAACCTCCATCGACGCGACGCCGAAGCTGGCCGGGTCGTCGTACTCGAACGTCGAGGCGCTGTTGACCACCGCATCGACGCGCCCGAAGTGCGCGGCCACCGCCGGCACCAGCGCGCGGCAGGCGGCCTCGTTCGACAGGTCGGCCGCGAAGGCCCGCGCCTGCGCGCCGGCGGCCTGCAGTTCGGCCACGGTGGAGAGCGCCTCGGCCGCCGAGTGGCGGTAGTGCACCGCCACGTCGTAGCCGTGCTGGGCCAGGTCGAGCGCGATCGCGCGGCCCAGCCGCCTGGCCGCGCCGGTGACCAGCACGACCGGTCGTGAGAGCGGGGTTTGCTCCGACATGGTTTCTACAATGGGGCGATGCAAGAGTACGAGCGCCTCAGTGTATCGGCCGCACCGGACTCGCACCGTGCGCTCACCCGGCTCATCCACGCGGCCATCGCCCGCCACGGCGGCTGGCTGCCGTTCGACCGTTTCATGGCGCTGGCGCTGTACGCGCCGGGCCTGGGCTACTACGCCAGCGCCGGGCGCAAGTTCGGCACGCTGCCGCAAACGGGCAGCGATTTCGTCACCGCACCGGAGCTCTCGCCGCTGTTCGGCCGTGCGCTGGCGCGCCAGGTCGAACAGGCCCTGCGCGCCAGCGGCACCCACGAGGTGTGGGAGTTCGGCGCCGGCTCCGGCGCACTCGCCGCGCAGCTGCTCGAGACGCTCGGCCAGGGCCGCGACGCCGCCGTGCGGCGCTACACCATCGTCGACCTGTCGGGCACGCTGCGCGAGCGCCAGCGCGAACGGCTCGCCCCGCACGGCGACACGGTGCGGTGGGTCGATGCGCTGCCCGACGCGATGGCCGGCGTGATCGTCGGCAACGAGGTGCTCGACGCGATGCCGGTGCAGCTGCTGCACTTCGACGGCGCGCAGTGGCTCGAGCGCGGCGTGGTAGTCGGCGCCGACCACTTTGCCTGGAGCGACCGGCCCACCGCGCTGCGCCCGCCGTTCGACGGCCCGTTCGCGCCCGGCACGATCACCGAAGTCCACCCGCAGGCCGAAGCCTTCATCGCCACGCTCGCCGAGCGCCTGACGCACGGCGCCGCGTTCTTCATCGACTACGGTTTCCCCGAAGCCGAGTACTACCACCCGCAGCGCACCGGCGGCACGCTGATGTGCCACCGCGCCCACCGCGCCGACGCCGACCCGCTGGCCGACGTGGGCGCCAAGGACATCACCGCGCACGTCAACTTCAGCGCCATCGCACTGGCCGCGCAGAATGCCGGCCTCGAGGTGCTGGGCTACACCACGCAGGCGCACTTCCTGATCAACTGCGGTGTGCTCGACCTGCTGCAAGGAGCCGATCTGCAGACCATCGCCAACGCGCAGAAGCTGCTCACCGAACACGAGATGGGCGAGCTGTTCAAGGTGATCGGCTTCGCCAAGGGCTGCGAGGCGGCGTTCGCCAGCGCGCCGCTGGGCTTCGCGCGCGGCGATCGCACGCACACGCTGTGATGCGACTGCAGGCGCCCGCGCTGCCCTCAGCCTTCCGACCCTCTCCCAGCGGGAGAAGAAGTCTCGGCGCCCTCTCCCTCTGGGAGAGGGCTGGGGTGAGGGCGCGACCGTCATGATCCGCTGGCTGCTCGTCGTCTTCATCGCGCTGCTGCTGTTCAGCGGCCTGCGCCCGTGGCTCGAAAAGCTCGGTCTGGGCCGGTTGCCCGGCGACTTGCGCTTTCGGCTGTTCGGCCGCGACTGGTTCATCCCGCTTGCAAGCAGCGTGGCGTTGAGCCTGCTGGCGATGCTGATTGCCAGGTTGCTTTAGCGGCCCTGCATGAACCCGATGTCCCGGCTACGATGCGCGCTGCGCCCCAACCCGAGGAAGCCCGACGATGAACACGACGACGAGTGCAGCGACCCGCTTCGGCAGCGGCCAGGCGGTCAAGCGGGTCGAGGACGCGAGCCTGCTGGTCGGCAAGGGCCTGTTCGTCGACAACGTGGTGGTCGCCGGGCCCACCGGCCACATCGCGTTCCTGCGCTCGCCGTATGCGCATGCGCGCATCAAGTCGGTCGACGTGTCGGCGGCGCTGGCGATGCCCGGCGTGCTGGCGGTGTACACCGGCGAGCAGCTGGCGCTGGCGGGCGTCAAGGCGATGCCCAAGCCGGCCGGGTTCCAGCGCGCCGATGGCACGCCCGCCACCTCGGCGCCGCGGCGTGCGCTCGCGGTCGACACCGTGCGCTTCGTCGGCGAGGCGGTCGCCGCGGTGGTGGCGCACACGCGCGAGGCCGCGCGCGACGCCGCCGAGGCGGTGCTGGTCGACTATGACGAGCTGCCGGCGGTGGTCGACGCGGTGCGCGCCACCGCACCCGGCGCGCCGGTGCTGTGCGCCGACGCGCCCGACAACGTCGCCGCCGAAATGCGCCACGGCGACGCCCGGGCCACCGCGCTCGCGTTCGAGCGCGCCGCGCACGTGGTGTCGCTCGACATCGTCAACCAGCGCCTGGCGCCGAGCCCGATGGAGCCACGCAGCGTGGTCGCGGCGTTCGACCCCGCGAGCGCGCGCCTGACCGTGCGCATCAGCAGCCAGATGCCCACCGGCGTGCGCACCTCGCTGTGCGACGCGATCCCCGGCCTCACCGCCGAGAACGTGCGCGTGGTCGTCGGCGACGTCGGTGGCGGCTTCGGCATGAAGACCGGCATCCACCCCGAAGACATCGTCGTCGCCTATGCGGCGCGCGAACTGCAGCGCGCGGTGCGCTGGCAGTCCGAGCGCGTCGAGGACTTTGTCTCTGCGGTGCACGGCCGCGACGTGGTCAGCCGCGCCGAGCTGGCGCTCGATGCGCAGGGCAGGGTGCTGGCGCTGCGCGTGCGCTCGCTGGCCAACGTCGGCGCCTACGCCACCGGCGTGGGCGTGGCGATCCAGCTGCTGATCGGGCCGTGGGTCTCGACCAGCATCTACGACATCACCACCATCGACCTGCACTACCGCGCGGTGATGACCAACACCTCGCCCACCGGCGCCTACCGCGGCGCCGGCCGGCCCGAGGCGATCTACATCACCGAACGCCTGTTCGACGCCGCCGCGCGCGAGATGAAGCTCGATCCGGCCGAGTTGCGCCGCCGCAACCTGGTGCGCGCCGAGCAGATGCCCTACAAGAACGCGATGGGGCAGACCTACGACAGCGGCCACTTCGAGCAGATCCTCGACCAGGGCCTGGCGCTGGCCGACTGGGCCGGCTTCGGCGCGCGCCGCGCCGCCTCCGCGCAGCGCGGCAAGCTGCGCGGCCGCGGCCTGGCGAGCTTTCTGGAATGGACCAGCGGCAACGCGTTCGAGGAGCGCGTCACCGTCGAGGTCTCGGCCGACGGCTTCATCGACATCGGCTCGGCCACGCAGGCGATGGGCCAGGGCATCGTGACCAGCTACGTGCAGCTCGCGGTCGACGTGTTCGGCGTGCCGCCGCAACGCGTGCGCATCCTGCAGGGCGACACCGACCGCGCCAACGGCTTCGGCAGCGCCGGCTCGCGCTCGCTGTTCACCGGCGGCTCGGCGGTGCGCGTGGCCTCCGAGAAGACCATCGAGCACAGCAAGCAGCTCGCCGGCGAGGCGCTCGAAGTCGCGCCCGCCGACATCGAATACCTGGCCGGGCGCTTCAACGTCGTCGGCACCGACGTCGGCATCGACCTGTTCGAGCTCGCCGGCCGGCAACGCGAGCGCCGCATCTTCATCGACTCGACCAGCGCCGTCGGCGGCCCGACCTGGCCGAATGCCTGCCATGTGTGCGAGGTCGAGATCGACCCCGACACCGGCCACGTCGACGTGGTGAGCTACGCCTCGGTGAACGACATCGGCCGCATCGTCAGCCCGACCATCGTCGCCGGCCAGATCGAGGGCGGCGTGGTCCAGGGCCTCGGCCAGGGCCTGACCGAGCAGGTGGTCTACGACCGCGATTCCGGCCAGTTGCTGACCGCCAGCTTCCAGGACTACGCAATGCCGCGCGCCGACCTGGCAAGCGCCTTCTTCAAGACCGCGTTCGACACCTCGGTGCCGTGCGTGACGAACCTGCTCGGCGTCAAGGGCGTCGGCGAGCTCGGCACCATCGGCGCCACGCCGGCGGTCGTCAACGCGGTCGTCGACGCGCTCGACCACCACGGCCTCGGCCGCATGGCCGAGCGCATCCAGATGCCGCTGACGCCGCCGCGCGTGTGGCGGGCGCTGCACGGCGAGTTCGAGCCGTCGCCGCTGGCCTGAATCGGGCCGATCGGCGGGTGCGGCGCGATGCCGCGCTGCCGTTGGATCGATCACCGAGACCTGCCCCGATGAAGCGCGACACCGCTGTACATGCGTTGCTGGCCTGCGCGTTGGCGATCGCCTCGCTCGCCGCGCGTGCCGCGTCGCCTGTGCCGGTGGCCGCCGAGCACGGCATGGTCGTCACCGCGCAGCACCTCGCCACCCACGTCGGCGTCGATGTGCTCAAGGACGGCGGCAACGCGATCGACGCGGCGGTGGCGGTGGGCTACGCACTCGCGGTCGTGTACCCGGCCGCAGGCAACCTCGGCGGCGGCGGGTTCATGACGCTGCAATTGGCGAACGGCCGCAAGACCTTTCTCGACTTCCGCGAGAAGGCGCCGCTGGCGGCGAGCGCCGACATGTACCTCGACGCCGCCGGCAACGTGATCCCGGGCGCGAGCACCCGCGGCCAGCTCGCGGTGGGCGTGCCGGGCACGGTCGCCGGGCTGGAGCTGGCGCGCACGAAGTACGGCACGATGACGCGCGCCGCGCTGATCGCACCGGCGATCCGCTACGCGCGCGGCGGCTTCGTGCTCGAACCGGGCGACGTGGCCATGCTCGCCAGCGCCACCGAAGACTTCCGCAAGGACCCGGCCTCGGCCGCGATCTTCCTCAACCACGGCGTGCCGTTTGGGCCCGGCGAGCGGCTGGTACAAAACGACCTCGCGCGCACGCTCGAGCGGATCGCCGCGAACGGCCCCGATGGTTTCTACAAGGGCCCGGTGGCGGCGGCGATCGTGGCCGGCAGCCAGGCCGGCAAGGGGATCATCACGCAGGCGGACCTCGACCGGTACCGCCCGCGCGAACTCGAACCCATCGAGTGCCGCTACCGCGGCTACGGCATCGTCTCGGCGCCGCCGCCCAGCTCGGGCGGGGTCACGCTGTGCGAGATGCTGAACATCCTCGAAGGCTACCCCTTGAAGGCGCTCGGCCTGCGCTCGGCGCAGGCCATGCAGTACCAGATCGAGGCGATGCGCCACGCCTATGTCGACCGCAACAGCGCGCTGGGCGACCCCGACTTCGTGAACAACCCGCTCGATCGACTGCTCGACAAGCAATACGCCGCGAAGATCCGTGCCGCGATCGACCCGCACCGGGCCGGCGTCTCGAACGACATCGGCCCCGGCGTGGCGCCACACGAAGGCAGCAACACCACGCACTACTCGATCGTCGACCGCTGGGGCAACGCGGTGGCCGTGACCTACACGCTGAACGACTGGTTCGGCGCCCGCGTCACCGCCGCCGGCACCGGCGTGGTGCTCAACGACGAGATGGACGACTTCACCATCAAGGCCGGCGTGCCCAACCTGTACGGTCTGGTGCAAGGCCAGGCCAACGCGATCGCACCGGGCAAACGCCCGCTCAGCTCGATGAGCCCGACGATCGTCACCCAAGGCGGCAAGCCGCTGCTGGTGCTGGGCACGCCCGGCGGCAGCCGCATCATCACGGCGGTGCTGCTGACGATCCTGAACGTGGTCGACGGCGGCATGAACGTGCAGCAGGCGGTCGATGCGCCGCGCTTCCACCAGCAGTGGCAGCCCGACACGACCCGCCTAGAACCCGATGCGATCGACCCCGACGTGCGCCGCGCTCTGGAGGCGATGGGCCAGAAGCTGGTCGACACGCCGCCGGCCAACCACCTCGCGGCGATCCTGATCGGCGCGCCCGCGCTCGGCGCGCCACCGACAGCCAAGAACCGCTACTACGGCGCCAACGACCCGCGCCAGCACACCGGGCTGGCGCTCGGTTACTGAGCGCCTGAGCCACCGCGCGCCACCCCGCAACGCCGATCACCATGCCGACCGACCACCACCCCACGGAGACTCTCCCCATGCAGAACTCGCTCATCGCCGGCCTCGCGCTGGCCTCGGCCATCGCCACGTCGGCCCATGCGGCCGAGCGCCTGCCGACGATCCCGCCGGCGCAGTACACCGACGAGCAGAAACAAGCCGCCGAAGCGTTCGTCGTCGCGCGCAAGGTGCCGGTGTTCGGGCCGTTCGAGCCGCTGATGCACAGCCCGCAGGTCATGAGCCAGGCGCGCTCGATGGGCGACTACCTGCGCTACCACTCGGCGATCGGCAACACGCTGAGCGAACTCGCGATCCTGGTCACCGCGCGCGAATGGAGCCAGGACTACGAGTGGTATGTGCACCAGCCGATCGCGCTGAAGGCCGGCATCAAGCCCGAGATCACCGCCGCGATCGCCGACGGCCGGCGCCCGGCCGGCATGAGCGACGACGAAGAAATCGTCTACGACTTCTCGACCGAACTGCACCGCAACAAGCGCGTTTCCGACCTCACCTTCGAGCGCGCCGAAAAGCGCTTCGGCAAGAAGGGCATCGTCGACCTGACGGGCATCAACGCCTACTACGCGCTGCTGGCAATGCAGCTCAACGTGGCGCAGTACGCGTTGCCGCAGGGCGGCAAGAAGCTGGTGCGTTTCCCGGAGTGACGCGGGCGGCCCGGGGAGCGGCCGGCTACACGTCCTCGGGCACCATCTCGATCGCGCCGCACGGGCACTCGGCCACGCAGATGCCGCAGCCCTTGCAGTAGTCGTAGTTGAACTCGAAGCGTCGGCCCGGCCCGAGCTTGATGACCGCGTTGTCGGGGCACACGCCGTAGCAGTTGTCGCACTCGAAGCAGTTGCCGCAGCTCAGGCAGCGGCGCGCCTCGAACAGCGCGTTGTCCTCGGTCAGGCCGCCTTGCACTTCGTCGAAGCTGCTGGTGCGCCGCGCGAGGTCGAGCTGCGGGCGCACGGTCTTGGGCGCGTCGCTGTAGTACCAGGGGTTCAGGCGCTCGAAGGTGGCCGGTGCGTGCTTGGGCGCGGCGCCGGCGTGCGTGCCGCGCAGCCAGGAGTCGATGTGGCGCGCCGCCTTCTTGCCGTGGCCCACCGCCACGGTCACGTTGCGCTCGGCGGGCACCATGTCGCCGCCGGCGAACAGGCCCGGGTGCCCGGTCATCAGCGTGGCGGGGTCGACCTGCACCACGCCGTCCTTCATCTGCAGGCCCGGCACGCCGTCGAGCAGCGACAGGTCGACGTCCTGGCCCAGGGCCAGCACCAGCGAGTCGGCCTGCAGCGTCTCGAACTCGCCGGTGGGCTGCGGGTTGCCCTTGGCGTCGAGCACCATCTTCTCGATCGTCAGCGCGCCCGCGCCGGCCTGGGTGATGGTGGACAACCACTTGACCATCACGCCCTCCTGCAGCGCCTCCTCGACCTCGAGGTCGTGCGCCGGCATCTTCTCGCGGGTGCGGCGGTAGACGATGACGGCCTCGGTCGCGCCCAGCCGCTTGGCGGTGCGCGCCACGTCGATCGCGGTGTTGCCGCCGCCGTAGACGACGACGCGCCGGCCCAGCATCGGCTGCGCCTGGCCCTCCATCGAACGCAGCACCGCCACCGCGTCGAGGATGCGCGACGAATCCTTGGCCGGGATGAACGCGCGTTTGGCGATGTGGGCGCCGACGGCGAGGAACGCGGCGTCGTAGCCGCCGTCGCGCATCGTGCGGGCGACGTCGAGCACCTTGGTGTTCAGATGCACCCGCACGCCCATGTCGACGATGCGCTGCATCTCGGCGTCGAGCACGTCGCGCGGCAGGCGGTACTTGGGGATGCCGAAGCGCATCATCCCGCCCACCAGCGGGCCGGCTTCGACCACCGTGACCGCATGTCCGAGCCGGCGCAACTGGTACGCCGCCGACATGCCCGAAGGCCCCGCGCCGACCACCAGCACGTGCTTGCCGGACTCTTGCGGCGGTGCCGCGAAGCGCCAGCCGCGCGCGATCGCCTCGTCGCCCAGGAAGCGCTCGACCGAGTTGATGCCGACCGCGGCGTCGAGCCGGGCGCGGTTGCAGACGCCCTCGCAGGAGTGGTAGCAGACCCGGCCCATGATCGCCGGGAACGGGTTGTCGCGCGTCAGGTGGCGCCAGGCGGCCTCGTAGTCGCCGCTTTCGGCATGGAACAGCCAGCCCTGGATGTCTTCGCCGGCCGGGCATTGCGCGTTGCAAGGCGGCAGGCGGTCGACGTAGACCGGCCGCTCGGTGCGCCAGGTGCCGGTCTTGTTGGCCAGCGACGAGCCGGGGTCGAGCGTGATCGCGAACGGTTTCTGCATCGTCATGCCCCGGCCTCGTCGAGCAGCCCGTAGCGCCGGATGTTGCGGTCGGCATGGGCCTGGATGCGCGCGAGCATCTGCGGCTGCCCCGGCGTTCCAAAGAGGTGGGCGAAGCGCTTCTGCGGCCGCAGATAGTCATCCACCGGCACGTGGCGGCGGATCTTCGTCACCCTGGTCACCTCGCCGTGCTCGGCCTCGAACACCGGGAAGATGCCGGTCTCGCGCGCGAGCCGCGCGAGCTTGATCGTGTCGTGGCTGGCCGAGCCCCAGCCCAGCGGGCACGGCACCAGGATGTGAAGGTAGCGCGCGCCGTGCAGGCCCATCGCGCGCTCGACCTTGGCCTCGAGGTCGTGCAGGTCGGCCACCGTGGCGGTGGCCACGTACGGTATCTCGTGCGCCATCGCGATGCCCGGCAGGTACTTGCCCTGGCCGAACTCGGCGCCCGGGTGCTCGCCCACCGCCATCGTCGTGGCGGTGCGCGCCGCTGGCGGCGTGGCCGAGCTGCGCTGCACGCCGGTGTTCATGTAGGCCTCGTTGTCGTAGCAGATGTAGAGGACGTCGTCGTTGCGCTCGAACATGCCCGACAGGCAACCGAAGCCGATGTCGGTGGTGCCGCCGTCGCCGCCCTGGGCGATCACGCGCACCGCGCTGCGGGCCTGGCCGGCGTGCGGCGCGCCTTGCGCGGCGGCGGCCTTGATCGCCTTGACCTTCAGCGCTGCGGCGATGCCGGTGCCCACCGCGGCGGCGTTGCCGAACAGCGAGTGGATCCACGGCAGCTGCCACGAGGTTTCGGGGTAGGGCGTGGAGAACACCTCAAGGCAGCCGGTGGCATTGGCCGCGATCAGCTGGTTGCCGGTGGCGCGCATCGCCGCATCGACGGCGTAGCGGGCGCCGAGCGCCTCGCCGCAGCCCTGGCAGGCGCGGTGGCCGGAGTTCAGCGAGTTGCTGCGCTCGCTGGACGACTGCACGCTGCGCTGTTCGGGTGCGAGCAGGCGGTTGCCCACCGTGAACGTGCCGGTCTGGTAGAACTTGACGGGCTGGTCCATCTCAGCTCACCTTCGAGGCCACGGTGCCGACATCACGCAGCAGGTTTTCGGCGATCGGCCCGCTGCGGCGCAGCTGGGCTTCGCGTTCGAGCTGGCGGTTGACGATGCGCCAGTCCAGGTCCATGAAGGTCAGCGGCGCCAGCGTGTCGGCCAGCGCCGCGCGCAGCATGCGGTGCAAGGACGCCTTGGTGATCGCGCGCCCGCCGAGCCCGGCCACCACCGTGTAGCCCTGCAGCTGCAGGCCCGACAACGCGAGCCGCACGTCGGTCGACACGACGCCGCCCAGCCCCACCGAAAAGCTCTTCTCGAGCACCACCACCCGCCTGGCGCCCTGCAGTGCCGCACGCACCGCGTCGATCGGGAACGGGCGGTACGACTGGATGCCCAGCACGCCGATCCCGACCCCGTCGCTGCGCAGTTCGTCGATGGTGTCCTTCAAGGTGCCGACCACTGAACCGAGCGCGACCACGATGGTGGCGGCGTCTTCGGTCCGGTAGCCGCGCACCAGCCCGCCCGAGGCGCGCCCGAAGCGCTGCGCGAATTCCTCGGCGATGCGGGGAATGACGCCCAGCGCCGTGAGCTGCTTGGCGTGCGCCAGATAGCGCACTTCCATGAAAGCCTCGGGCCCGACCATCGCGCCGATCGAAACCGGTTCGTCCGGATCGAGCACCTGGCGTGGCTCGTACGGCGGCAGGAAGGCGTCGACCTCGGCCTGCGCCGGGAGGTCGACACTCTCGTACGCGTGCGTCAGGATGAAGCCGTCCATGCACACCATCACCGGCATCGAGAGTTCCTCGGCCAGCTTGAAGGCCTGGATGTGCAGGTCCAGCGCCTCCTGGTTGTTTTCGGCAAAGAGCTGGATCCAGCCGCTGTCGCGCTGGCTCATGGAGTCGCTGTGGTCGTTCCAGATGTTGATCGGTGCGCCGATCGCGCGGTTGGCCACCGTCATCACGATCGGCAGGCCCAGCCCCGAGGCGTTGTAGACCGCTTCGCACATGAACAGCAACCCCTGGCTCGCGGTCGCGGTGTAGGTGCGCGCACCGGCGGCGCAGGCACCGATGGCCACGCTCATCGCGGCGAACTCGCTCTCGACATTGATGAATTCGCAGGGCTGCAAGGACCCGCTCTTCACCAACCGGCCCAGGCCTTCGACGATGTGCGTCTGCGGCGAGATCGGGTAGGCGCAGATCACCTCGGGGCGGCACAGCCCGACCGCTTCGGCCACCGCTTGCGAGCCTTCAATCTGCGTGAACATGGCCCAGGCCCTGCAGTTCGCGTTGCATGTGTTCGAAGGCCTCGGTGGCGGCGGCGACATTGGCGTCGGCCACCGTGCCGCTGAACTTGATGCGGATCGCACCCGCCACGGCCTGCAGCGTGATCAGGCCCGACAGCGCCGCAAAGGCGCCGAGCAGCACCGCGTTGGGCAGCGGGCGGCCCAGGTGTTTCAGCGCGATCTCGGTGGCCGGCACGGTCGTCAGCCGCTCATGGCGGAACTGCCGCGCGATGTCGGCCAGGCCGAGTTCGTCGAAGCCGCGCCGGCTGTTGATCAGCACGTAGCCGTCGGGGCGCAGGCCCTGGAACACGTCGACCTGGTGCAGCAGCGTCGGGTCCTGCACGATCAGCACGTCGGGCGCGAGGATCGGTTCGCGCAGGCGGATCTCATGATCGTCGATGCGGCAGAACGAGACCACCGGCGCGCCGGTGCGTTCGGAGCCGAAGCTCGGGAACGCCTGGGCATGGCGGCCCTGCTCGAAGGCGGCGATCGACAGCATCTCGGCCGCCGTGACCACCCCCTGGCCTCCACGCCCGTGTATCCGGATCTGCAGCATCGCGGCCCCTTCTGCGCCGACCGTCGGGCGGCTGACCTTGCCGATTCTTCGCTGGCTCGGACGGGCACGACTTGAGCCGCGTCAAGGTGCGAGCGTTTGATGCGAGACCCGCGCCCGCGGCGTCGCCGGACACACCCGCTTCACATTGCAAATCAGCCCTTGCGCCCCCTGAGCGCGGGGGTGAAAACCGTGCCGGATCGCCTATTCATGGAAGGATGGTTCGGGCGCGGCGCCGTCGTCCGCGTTCGGGTCCGGGTTATCACAGATCGCCGGCGACGGACCGCCGATGAAGTGCACTCGAGCCGGGACGGTGTCCTTCGGGGCAGCGCCGGTGCAGTGCGTCGGTTGACTCTTGCACATGGAGGTTTCGATGCTTCGATTCAAACGACATGCCGGTCTGGCCGCGATGGCCTTCGCCGGACTCGCGGCGACTTCGCCGGCCTGGGCGAGCAGCACGCTCAGCGCGACCTACTACACCGTCAGAGGCGATCCCGCGTTCGGCACGCAGTGCTGCGGCACCTACCCCGACATGGTGACCGGCACGCTCGGCCCCGACGGCCTGCCGGTGCTGAACACGGGTGCTTCGGACATCCCGGCTTCGTTCATGACCACGTTGATCGCCGACACCAACGCCTTCGGTGAGCTGCCTTGGTGGACGCCCGGCCCGCATGTGACAGCCAGCGGCTCCGGCACGATATCGCTGCCGTTCTCGTCGATCTCGATGTTCCCGCCCGCCGCGACCCTGGGCGGCAACGATGCCAACGGCTTCCTGTCGGCGATGTTCACCGGGCAGTTCACGCTCGCGACCAACTCGACCGTGAACTTCAGCCTGGGCGCCGACGACGATGCGTTCTTCTATGTCGACAACATGCTCGTCAACTCGATCGGCGGCGTTCATGCCGACACGCCAGCGCCGGTCACGACCACGACGCTCGGTGCCGGCACGCACACGATGAAGCTGTTCTACGACGATCGCCAGCCGACGGCCGCGGCGCTGGACTTCAACCTGACCTCGGAGGGCATCACGATCGTGCCGTCGGTTCCCGAGCCGGCCACGTTTGCGTTGTTCGGCGTCGGGCTCGCGGGGGTCGCGTTCATGAAGCGGCGCAAGTCAGGCTGAGCCACATTCGCACCGGTCGATGCCGCGGCAAGGTTCAATCCGCAAAGGCGCGAAGGCACCAAGAAGAATGGGCGACCGATTCGAATCCCTTGGTGTCTTTGTGTCTTGGTGGCAACCGTAGCGTCACCAACGTGACCCACATCACCGCTCGTCGAACGACAGCACGACGTGCGGCGTCAGTGGGTGGGCCTGGCAAGTGAGCACGAAGCCGCCGGCGACCTCGGCCGGGTCGAGCGCGAAGTTGCGCTCCATGCGCACCCGGCCTTCGATCAACCTGGCGCGGCAGGTGCCGCACACGCCCGAGGTGCACGAGAAAGGCACTTCGAGGCCGGCCGCGCAGGCCGCGTCGAGGATGCTGGGCTGGTCCTTCGTGAACGCGATCTCGCGTTTCAGGCCGTCGCGGACGATCGTGATGCGCGCGGTCTGCGCGTCGCCCGGCCGGGCCTCGTGGATCACCGCGCCGACGGCCTGTTGCGGCACGCCGAAGCGCTCGATGTGGATGCGCTGCTCGGGCACGCCGGCGCCGAGCAACGCGGCCTGCGCCTCGTCGTTCATCTGGAACGGGCCGCACACGTAGGCGTGGTCGATGGTCGACGCCGGCACCACGCCGGCCAGGAACGCGCCGATCTTGTCGCGGTCCATCACGCCCTGGTTGATGGGGGCGTCGGTGTGCTCGTCGGAGAACACATGGTGCAGCGCGAGCCGCGCGAGGTGGCGGTTCTTCAGGTCTTCGATCTCTTCCTTGAACATCGTCGAGCGCAGCGTGCGGTTGCCGTAGATCAGCGTGAAGCGGCTGAGCGGCTCGCGCGCGAGCACGGTCTTCATGGTCGACAGGATCGGCGTCACGCCACTGCCGCCGGCGATGCCCAGGTGGTGGCGCCGCGCGAGCGGCTCCAGCGGCACGAAGAAGCGGCCCTGCGGCGCCATCACCTGGATCACGTCGCCGGGCGAGAGGCGCTCGTTGATCCAGTTCGAGAACACGCCGCCCTTGACCTTGCGCACGCCGACGCGCAATTCGCCGTCGTCGACGCCGGCGCAGATCGAGTAGGAGCGGCGCAGGTCCTGGCCGTCGATCTCGGTGCGCAGCGTCAGGTACTGGCCCTGCGTGAAGCTGAAGACCTCGCGCAGTTCGGGCGGCACGTCGAACGAGACGACCACCGCCTCGGCGGTGTCCGGCAGCACCTGGCGCACCCGCAGCGGGTGAAAGATCACGCTCATATCGGCTTGAAGTGTTCGAACGGTTCCCGGCATGCCAGGCAGCGCCAGGTCGCCTTGCAGGCGGTGGAGCCGAACGCGGCCAGGCGTTCGGTGCGCTCGCTGCCGCAGCGCGGGCAGGCGAGCGCGGCGGGCGCCGCGGCGCGCGGCAGGAAGCGCATCGGCTGCGCCGCGCCGCCCACCGTGCCGGGCGGCACGATGCCGCAGGCGAGCAGCCTGGCACGGCCTTCGGCGCTGATCCAGTCGGTGGTCCAAGCCGGTGCGCGCCGCAACGTGGCGCGGGCCGGGCCGAGGCCGGCGGCGTCGAGCGCCCGCAGGATGTCGTGTTCGATCGCTTCGGTGGCCGGGCAGCCGGAGTAGGTGGGCGTGAGCACGACCTCGAGCGCGTCGCCATGGTCGATCACGTCGCGCACGATGCCCAGGTCGCAGACCGAGACGGCCGGGACTTCGGGGTCGGGCACGGTGGCGAGAATGCGCCAGGCCGCGGCGGTGCGTTGGCCCTCACCCCGGCCCTCTCCCAGAGGGAGAGGGAGTAAGGCGGCGGCGCTGCGTTGGCCTTCACCCCGGCCCTCTCCCAGGGGGAGAGGGGGCAAGGCGGCGAGGGCGCGCAGGTCGGCTCCCTCGCCCCCGTACGCGGGGGAGAGGGCGGGGGTGAGGGGGCTGCCCGCCTGCGTCACCACACGCCCCCGGGGAAGCTGCGCTGCAGGTGCTGCATCTCGGCCAGCACGCGCCCCAGGTGCTCGCTGTGCACGCCGCGCAGGCCGGTGCTGCGAAACGCCGATTCGCCCGGAACCGCCAGACCGGCGTCGTCGAACACGGCAGCGATCTCGGCCAGCCACGGCGCGCGCAGGTCCGCAAAGCGCGGGCCCAGGCCGGCGCTGTGGGCGGCCTCGTCCACGGCATCGCTGTCGAACAACTCGGGGCTGTAGCGCCACAGCGCGGCCAGCGCGGTATCGATGCGCCGTCGCGATTCGGTCGTGCCGTCGGCCAGGCGAACGACCCAGTCGGCGGCGTGCTGCTGGTGGTAGCGCGCCTCCTTCACGGCCTTGCCGGCGATCGCGCGCAGCGGCGCGTCGCTCGACACCGTCAGCCGCTCCCACAGCAGCGTGGCCCAGGTCGCGACGATCAGGTTGCGCAGCACCGTGAACGCGAAATCGCGCCCGCTCTCGCCGTGCGGCAGTTCGACGATCGTGGCGTTGAGGTAGTCGCGCTCGTCGCGCAGGAACGCGAGCTGGTCTTCGCTGTAGCCCTGGCCTTCGAGTTCGCCGGCGCGCGTGAGCAGCGCGCGCGCCTGGCCGACGAGGTCGAGCGCCATGTTCGCCAGCGCGATGTCTTCTTCGAGCACCGGCGCATGGCCGCACCATTCGGCCAGCCGCTGCGCGAGGATCAGCGCGGTGTCGCCGATGCGCAGCAGGTACTGCACGTCGGCCTTGGGTTCGAGCCGGATCGATGCGGTCATCGCTCGCTCACATGTGGTCCACCGACTTGGGCAACGCGTAGAAGGTCGGGTGGCGGTAGACCTTGTCTTCCATCGGGTCGAAGTACATCGCCTTGTCGGCGGGGTCGCTGGCCACGATCTGGTCGGAGCGCACCACCCACACGCTCACGCCCTCCTGGCGCCGGGTGTACACGTCGCGCGCCATCTGGACCGCCATCTTCGCGTCGCTCGCATGCAGGCTGCCGCAATGCTTGTGGTCGAGCCCGGCCTTGCTGCGCACGAACACTTCCCACAGGGGCCATTCGTTCTCGGTCGTCATGGTCGAGGTCCTTTCACGCAAGTTCGCCACAAAGGCGCAAAGGCGCGAAGAAAGACAAAAAGGATTGCTCTTGGTGCCTTTGTGTCTTGGTGGCGGCTCGGGCTTGTCATGCCGCCACCGCCCGCATCGCACGCTTGGCCGCATGCGCGAGCGCGGCCTCGCGCACCCAGGCACCGTCGTCCCAGGCCTTGACGCGGGCGGCCAGGCGCTCGCGGTTGCAGGGGCCGTCGCCGGCGACCACGCGCTTGAACTCGTTCCAGTCGATCGGCCCGTGGTCGTGGGCCTGGCGCTCGTCGTTCCACTTCAGTTCGGGGTCGGGGAGCAGCACGCCGAGCACCTTGGCCTGTTCGACCGCAGCGTCGATGAACTTCTGGCGCAGCGCGTCGTTGCTGATGCGCTTGATGCCCCAGCGCATCGACTGCGCGCTGTTCGGGCTCTGGTCGTCGGGCGGGCCGAACATCATGATCGACGGCCACCACCAGCGGTTCACCGCGTCCTGCACCATCGCGCGCTGGCTGTCGGTGCCCTGGCTCATCATCGTCAGCAGCGCGTCGAAGCCCTGGCGCTGGTGAAAGCTCTCCTCGCGGCAGATGCGGATCATCGCGCGCGCATACGGGGCGTACGAGCAGCGGCAGATCGGCACCTGGTTCATGATCGCCGCGCCGTCGACGAGCCAGCCGATCGCGCCGATGTCGGCCCAGGTCAGCGTCGGGTAGTTGAAGATCGAGCTGTACTTGGCGCGGCCGCTGTGCAGCGCGTCGAACATCTGGTCGCGCGAGCTGCCGAGCGTTTCGGCGGCCGCGTACAGGTACAGGCCGTGACCGCCTTCGTCCTGCACCTTGGCGAGCAGGATCGCCTTGCGCTTGAGCGTGGGTGCGCGCGAGATCCAGTTGCCCTCGGGCAGCATGCCGACGATCTCGGAGTGCGCATGCTGGCTGATCTGGCGCAGCAGCGTCTTGCGGTAGTGCTCGGGCATCCAGTCCTTCGCCTCGATGAAGTCGCCGGCGTCGATGCGGGCCTCGAAACGCGCCTCGAGCTGCGCCTGTTCGGCGCTGCGCACCGGCTTGGCGGCGTCGTCGGGGCCGATCGTGTCCATCGCTTGCGTGTACATGGTGGGTTCTCCGCGGTGCTATGGCCTGGGCCGCGTATCGATCACGCGCCGCGCCTTGCCGGTCAGCGTGCGCTCGATCGAGTCGGGTGGCAGCACGCTGACGGTGGTGGTGATGCCCACCAGCGTCTTCACGCGGTGGCGCACCCAGCCGGCGATCTCGAGCACCTCGTGCGCCGGCGTGGCGGCCGCACCGGGCTGCAGCTCGCAGCGCACCTCGACCTCGTCGAGCAGCGCGTCGCGGCTGACCCGCACCTGGTACTGGCCGGAGAGCTTGTCGTGCGCGAGCACGATCTCCTCGATCTGGGTCGGGAACACATTGACGCCGCGGATGATCAGCATGTCGTCGCTGCGGCCGACGACCTTGCCCATGCGGCGGAACGCGCGCGCGGTCGGCGGCAGCAGCCGGGTCAGGTCGCGGGTGCGGTAGCGGATGATCGGCAGCGCCTCTTTCGTCAGCGACGTGAACACCAGCTCGCCCTCGCTGCCATCGGGCAGAACCTGGCCGGTGTCGGGGTCGATGATCTCGGGGTAGAAGTGGTCTTCCCAGATCACCGGGCCGTCCTTGCTCTCGATGCACTCGCTGGCCACGCCCGGGCCCATCACTTCGCTCAGGCCGTAGATATCGACGGCGTCGATGCCGGCCTTGGTCTCGATGTCGCGGCGCATCGCTTCGGTCCAGGGCTCGGCGCCGAGGATGCCGACCTTCAGCGAAGTGTCGCGCGCGTCGATCCCCTGGCGCGCCAGCTCCTCGATGATCACCTGCATGTAGCTCGGCGTGGCCATGATGATGTGCGGCTTGAAGTCGCAGATCAGCTGCACCTGGCGTTCGGTCTGCCCGCCCGAGATCGGGATCACCGTGCAGCCCAGCCGTTCGGCACCGTAGTGCGCGCCCAGCCCGCCGGTGAACAGGCCGTAGCCGTAGGCGACCTGGACGATGTCGCCGGCACGCCCGCCGGCGGCGCGGATCGAGCGCGCGACCAGATCGGCCCAGGTGCCGATGTCGTGCTGCGTGTAGCCGACGACGGTGGGCTTGCCGGTCGTGCCCGACGAGGCGTGCAACCGCAGCACCTGCTCGCGCGGCACCGCGAACATGCCGAACGGGTAGTTGGCGCGCAGGTCCTGCTTGGTCGTGAACGGGAACTTCGCGAGGTCGGCGAGCGACTGCAGGTCGCTCGGGTGCGCGCGCTGCGTGTCGAACGCGCGGCGGTAGTGCGGCACATGCTCGTACGCGCGCTGCA
>JAGWTP010000089.1 GCA_028868895.1 Burkholderiales bacterium | reverse complement strand
GCAGGCTCAGCACCGCGTAGACGTCTTCGGTGATGGTCGGGTTGAACGACTGCAGCACGTCGAGCGGCAACTCGGCCAGGTCCGCACCGCGCTCGATCGCGAGCTTGACGGCATGCGCGACGACCTCGTGCGCGTCGCGAAACGGCAGGCCCTTCTTGACGAGGTAGTCGGCCAGGTCGGTCGCGGTGGCGTAGCCCAGGCGCGCGGCGCGCTCCATCGCCTGCGGCTTGACGGTGATGCCGCCGACCAGCTCGATGAAGATGCGCAGCGTGTCCTTGAGCGTGTCGACGCTGTCGAACAGCGGCTCCTTGTCTTCCTGGTTGTCCTTGTTGTAGGCCAGCGGCTGGCCCTTCATCAGCGTGAACAGCGCCATCAGGTGGCCGACCACGCGGCCGGTCTTGCCGCGCGCGAGTTCGGGCACGTCGGGGTTCTTCTTCTGCGGCATGATCGACGAGCCGGTGCAGAAGCGGTCGGCCAGGTCGATGAAGCCGAAGCTCTGGCTCATCCACAGCACCAACTCTTCAGACAAGCGCGAGAAGTGCACCATGCACAGCGCTGCGGCCGATGTGAATTCGATCGCGAAGTCGCGGTCGCTGACGGCGTCCAGGCTGTTCTGGCAGACGCAGGCGCGGCCCTCGGCGTCGACCATGCCGAGCGTGCGCGCGACGCGCTCGCGGTCGAGCGGGTAGCTGGTGCCGGCCAGCGCCGCAGCGCCGAGCGGCAGCCGGTTGGTGCGGCGGTGCACGTCGGCCATGCGCTCGGCGTCGCGCGCGAACATCTCCACGTAGGCCAGCAGGTGGTGGCCGAAGCTCACCGGCTGAGCCACCTGCAGATGGGTGAAGCCGGGCATCACGACCTCGGCGTGGCGCTCGGCCACCAGCACCAGCGCGCGCTGCAGTTCGGCGAGCAGCGCGCCGATCGCGGTGATCTCGTCGCGCAGCCACAGGCGCACGTCGGTGGCGACCTGGTCGTTGCGCGAACGCCCGGTGTGCAACCGCTTGCCGGCGTCGCCCACCAGGCTCGTCAGGCGCGCCTCGATGTTCAGGTGCACGTCTTCGAGATCGAGCTTCCACTCGAAGCTGCCGGCCTCGATCTCCTGCGCGATCTGCGCCAGGCCGCGCTCGATCGCGCGGTAGTCTTCGGCCGAGACGATGCCCTGGCTGGACAGCATCTCGGCATGTGCGAGGCTGCCCCGGATGTCGGCGCGCCACAGCCGCTGGTCGAAGCCGACGCTGGCGGTGTAGCGCTTGACCAGGTCGCTCATCGGCTCCGAGAACAAGGCCGACCAGGCCTGGGATTTCTTGTCGAACTGGTTGGAGGACATGGGCGGCGGGTTGGACAATGCGGGACTGCCGGATTCTATCGACCACCCCCCGGCCGCCGCCCTGCGGTGCCCGCCCCCCGAGGGGGTCAAGGAACCTCGGGGCGGCGCTTCGATTCATTGAGACCGCCCCCTTATTCGACCCATCGATGACCGACCGCCTGCCCACCGATACCGCCGCCGCGCCGACCCGCCCGAGCGAGCCGCGCTCGACCGGCTTCGGCACGACGATGTTCGATGCGCTCGCGCCGGCCGAGCCGGCGCCGGCCATGGCCACGTTCGACGTCTGCCATGTCGGGGTGGTGCTGCGCGCGCTGCTGTTCGTGCACGCGGTGCTCGCCATCGGCGTGCTGTTTGCGGCGGGCACGTTCGCGGGCTGGCTGGCATCGTTCGCCACCGGTTCGAGCGTGGCGTTGCCGGCGGTGCTGCTGTGGTTGCTGATGGCGTGCGCCGGCAAGCGCGCCTTCGGTGCGATGCCGCTGGCCGGGCAGTGGGGTGTGGCGCTCGGGCTCGGCTTCGCCAGCGGCGCGGCCGGCGCCATGCTCGCGTGGCTTGCCGCGGGCGGCGCGTTCGGCCCCGGCGGCTGGTTGGCGCCGGCGCTCGCCGGAGCCGGGCTGGCCGCGGCGATGTTCCAGTGGCTGCGCCTGCGCGCGCAGGCGACGGTACCGGCCGAGACCACCGCGCGGCTGGCGGAGTTGCAGTCGCGCATCCGCCCGCACTTCCTGTTCAACACGCTGAACACTGCGCTGGCGCTGGTGCGGCTCGACCCGGCGCGGGCCGAAGGCGTGCTCGAAGACCTGGCCGAGTTGTTCCGCGTCGCGATCTCCGACAGCACCGAGTCGGTGACATTGAGCGAAGAAGTCGAACTCGCGCAGCGCTACCTCGCGATCGAGCAGGTTCGCTTCGGCCAGCGGCTGCAGGTGAGCTGGGAACTCGACCCCGACGCCGGGGGCGCGCGCGTGCCGCCGCTGCTGCTGCAGCCGCTGGTCGAGAACGCGGTGCGCCACGGCGTCGAGCCCGCGGCGGGCGGCGGCACGATCCGCGTGCGCACGCGCGTCAAGCTCGGCCGCGCGCTGATCTCGATCGTCAACAGCGTGCCGGCCACGCCCTCGCAGCCCGGCAGCGGCATGGCACTGCGCAACGTGCGCGAGCGGCTGCACCTGATGCACGACGTCGCCGCGCAGTTCGAGAGCCGGCGCGAGGGCGAGGTGTTCCGGGTCCAGATCGTGGTGCCGCTGTGAACGGCGCGCCGTCGGCCCTGCGCATCCTGATCGTCGACGACGAAGAGCTGGCGCGGCTGCGCCTGCGCGGCCTCGTCAACGACTGCGTCGAGCCCAAGGCGCGCGTGGTCGGCGAGGCGGCCAACGCGGCGCAGGCGCTGGCGTGGCTCGCCACCCAGCGCTGCGACCTGCTGCTGCTCGACGTGCAGATGCCCGGGCGCGATGGCACCCACCTCGCCGAAGAACTGCGCCGCCAGTCCGAGCCGCCGGCGGTCGTGTTCGTCACCGCGCATGCCCAGCACGCGCTGCGCGCGTTCGACCTGGAGGCGGTCGACTACCTCACCAAGCCGGTGCGGCGCGAGCGCCTGCACGCGGCGTTGCAGCGCGTCGCGCAGCGGCTCGCGCTGCGCCCGTCGAGCCCGCCGGTGCCGGCGCCCGGCGCCGACGAAGCCGCCGTGATCGTCGTCGCCGACCGCGGCCGGGTGCTGCGCGTGCCGCTCGCCGAAGTGCTGTATTTCAAGGCCGAACTCAAGTACGTGACGCTGCGCACCGCCGAGCGCACCTATGTGCTCGACGAAGCGCTGAGCGATCTGGAGCAGCGCCTGGGCGAGCGCTTCCTGCGCGTGCACCGCAACGCGCTGGTCGCGCGCAGCGCGGTGCGCGCGCTCGAGCGCCGCGTGGTCGCCGGCGAGCGCGAAGAAGAGGGCGGCGAAGGCTGGGCGGTGTGCCTGGCGCCCGTTGACGAATGGCTCGCCGTCTCGCGCCGCCAGGTGGCCGCGGTGCGCGAGGCGCTGCTGGCGGCGGGGCGGTGAACGCGGGCGGGCTGCGGCGGCGCTGGCTGCGGCCGGTCGCGCTGCTGGGCACGCTGGCGGCGGCTCTGTGGCTCGTCTTCGTGATCGTCGCGCCTGGCGGGCATCGCCACGACGGCGCGCAGCCGGCCACCGCCACGCGCCCGCACGACGACGCCCGCGCCTCGATCGCACCGAAGGCGCACCAAGCGTCCGTCAGCGCTCCGAGCACGAACGCGCCGGCCGCGCCGCACGCCAACGAAATCCAGGTGTGCGGCGGCGCCTGGGTCCGGACGCAGGCGGATGGGTCGATCGATCAGGACGACCTGACGCGTGCCACCGACACGGCCGATGCGCGCCAGCGCGTCGTGGCCGCCTTGCGTGCGCAACCGGTCGAGCTCGCTCACGCCGCGGTGCTGTGGCTGGCGATGCGAGGCACGCGCGAGGACCGGCGCCAGGCCATGATGGACAGCGCCTTCGGCTGCGATTCAGCCGAGTGCCGGGATCGACGGCAAGCCGTGCCCCGACTGGCCGAAGCGCGCGATGCGTTGGCGCAGATGGCGGTGTCGAGCACCGATCCCGGTGTCTACGCGCTGGCATTTCGTGCCTGTGGCGTCGACGGCGAAGGCGCTTGCCGGATGCTCAGTGCCGAGCAGTGGGCGCGGCTCGACCCCGGCAACGCCGCGCCCTGGCTGTATGTGCTGTCGGCCGCGCACCGGCGCAATGATCTGGCCCTGCAGAACGAGGCGCTGCACCAAATCGCGACGGCGCAGCGCAGCGACACGGGCTTCCTGGCCGTGCCCGGCCTGATCGCGGCGGCCGTGCCGTCCGACGAGAGCTCGATGTTTGCCGCATTGAACATGACGGTCGAAGCGATCGGCGTGCAAGCCGCGACCGGCCCCCCTCCTTACCAACCGCTGGTCGCGGATTGCAGCGGCGTGGCGCTGCGCGACTCGAATCGGCGCCAGACCTGCGCCGCGATCGCCGAGGTGCTGGTGGCCCGGTCGGACACGTTGCTTGAAACCTTGATCGGGTTGCGCGTCGGCCAGCGCGTCGGTTGGCCGGCAGAGCGCATCGACCAGTTGCGCGGCGAGTTCAATGCATACACGCAGCACGCCGAACCGCTGGTGATGATGGACTACCGCGCCGCGGGCTGCGGCGCCGTCGGGCGCAGTCTGGATGCGGTACATCGCCGCGCCGTCGAAGGCGAGGTCGGAGCATTCCGCGCCTGGGTCGCGCGTTCAGGCAAGACGCCCGAGGAGTTCGTCAGCGAGGAGCGCGCGCGGCGCGCGGCGGTGCGGGCCGCAAGCGCTCGCGATCCGGCCGACGCGGCCTCGGCGAGCGCGGGCGGTGCGCCGGCGTCACGGCGGTGAGACGGTGCTCGATCGAGTGAGTCGGCGACGGGTTGCCGGCGACGTGGACCCGCTCGCCGGTGATCAGCCCGGGCGGGCACTCGGTAGCCGGTCATTCGGCACGGAAGCGGTCTCGAAGCGAACCGGCTCGTGCTGCCGCAGGCCCGCAAGCCGCAGGAACGCCTGCGCAGGGACGGGCTTGCTGTAGAGGTAGCCCTGCAGCTCGTCGCAGTTCATCGACTGCAGCAACGCCGCCTGGGTGGCGGTCTCGACCCCTTCGGCGACCAGATGCAACCGCAGGGACTTTGCCAATGCGACGATCGCACGGATCATTGCCAGGGCGCCGTCGTCGACGCCCAGTTCGGTGACGAAAGACCGATCGATTTTCATCACGTCGATCGGCAACCGACGCAGCATCGACATCGACGAATAGCCGGTGCCGAAGTCGTCGAGCGCCACGGACACGCCCAGGTCGCGCAACTCGTCGAGTTGCGCGCAGGCGGTTGCCACGTCGCCGACGAGCAGGCTTTCGGTGACTTCGATCTCGAGCGACTCGGGCGGCAACGCGCAGCGATCCAGCGCGTCGCGAACCTGGCGGGGCAGATCGCCGGATGCGAGTTGCTGGGTCGACACGTTGACGGAAATCCTCTCCATCTGCACACCCTGCGCGCGCCAGGCCGACAGTTGGGTGCAGGCGGCTTCGAGGACCGCGATCCCGATTCGATCGATGAGCCCGCACGATTCGGCCAGTTCGATGAACGCATCCGGGTACACGATGCCCCGCTCGGGGTGCTGCCAACGGACCAGGGCCTCGGCCGAGGTGACCACACCGTCGATCGGGCGCACGCGCGGCTGGTAGTGCACGATGAACTCGCGGCGTTCGACGGCCCGGTGCAGGTCGGCGATCATCCGGGTGCGTTCGTTGACCGACGCATCGAGCGTGGCGGTGAATTGCGCGTAACGGCCGCGCCCGGCGGCCTTGGCTGCGTACAGCGCCACGTCGGCGCAACGAAGCAGGTCATCGCGAGTACGAGCGTGCTCCGGATAGAACGCGATGCCGACACTGGCGCCGAGCTTGCACGCGGTGCCCTTCAGATCGAACGGCAGGCTCAACACGCCGATGGCGTCCGCGGCGATCCTGCGCGCCCGGCTTTCGTCGGCACCGGGCAGCACGATCGCGAATTCATCGCCTCCCTGGCGCGCGACCAGCTCGCCCGGCCCGACGATTTCTTCCAGGCGGCGGCTCGCCAGGCGCAGGAGCTCGTCGCCGGCTTCATGGCCGCGACTGTCGTTGACATCCTTGAAATGATCCAGGTCGAGGAACAGGACGGTCAAGCGCCGCGTGGCATCGGCTTGGGCCAACCGGGCATCGATATCGACGTTGAGGCCATAGCGATTGGTCAAGCCGGTCAGGTGGTCGTGGACCGCGCGATAGACCAGTTCCTGTTCGCGCGCGCGCGCCGCGAGAGCGACCGCCAGGCGGTCGCGAAGCTCGCCGGCAGGCCGCAGCTGCGCGGCGGTCTGCGCCGGCCCCGGCAACGCGAGAGCGATCAGCGCTTCGGTGCGCGCTTGCCGGCGCAGCGGCAAAAGAATCCATTGCTCGACTGCCGACGGACCGGGTTCGGGCAGCCAGGGCAGGCCGGCGGCGTCGTGATCGCTTGGACCGCCATCGCGCGCGCGCTGCTCGTCGGCCAGCAAGCTCGCGTAGGCGTGGTCTTGTTCGGGCGTGAGTGCGAACGCCGTCGCGACCGCCGCGCTCGGCTTGCCGGCGCGCGCACGCAGGCCGACGCGCTTCAGGGCGGTGCCGCCGTCGCGCCAGGACACCGCGGCGCAGGCCTGCGGGTACAACGCGGCGAGCTGCGTCAGCACGCGTGCGGCGAGATGGTCGAACGGCATGCCGTCGAGAATGTCGCGGTCGATGGCCGCCAGACCCTGGATCGCATCGAACTGCGCCTCGATGTGCTCGGCCATGTCGTTGAACGACCTCGCGAGGGTGCCGATCTCGTCGTCGCGGTGAACCGTGACGCGGGTGCCGACGGCGCCCTGCGCGAGTCGGCGGGTGCCCTGGGTCAGCTGTTCCAGCGGAACCAGCGTTCGGCGTATCTGCCAGCGGCCGAGCAGGGCGGCGGTCAGCAAGGTTCCGAGGGCCACCAGGCTCAGCCAGGCGACCAACTGCTGTCCATGCCAGAGCACTTGCGGTCGCGGCGAGCGTTGCATGAAGACCCAGTCGCCCGCGCCGAACTCGCCACCGAGGAAGAGTCGCGCGCGGGAGTCGATGTGGTCCTGCGCCGAGTGCGACGCGCCCGCCCGGTAGTCGCCGCCTTCGTGGTGCACCAGGCGGCGTCCGCCGGCGTCGGCCACCGACCACCCGCTGTCTTCGCCGGCATCGGTCAAGGGCGCCCACAGGTAGTGCGGATCGAATTCGCCGATCCAGTGCAGCACGCCCTGCCGGCTGGAGCCGAGCAGCACGCGCGGCGTTGCGCCCGGCGGCGCCGAAACCCGCAACTCGATCTCGTCCACACCGGCACGATCGACGTTGAACGGCGGGTTCCGCTCGGTCGCGGCGGGCGCCGCGTCGACCCAGGCGCGGCGAAGGTCGGCCGCGATACCGGTCGACGCCGCAACATCACCTTGGGCTTGAACATGGGCCAGGCTGAGAAACACCGGCGCGGGGTTCGGCGGTGTCGCTGGACCCAAGCCTTGCGATCGCATCACCGACTGCGTGGTGACCAGCAGCGTCTTGCCGGCCAGCAGGCGGTCGAACACCTGCCGGCTGACCTGCCGAGTCGTCTTGGCGCGGGAGCCCACACTCAACGATTCGGCGATCTCGGAAACCGCGGCGGTCGAGACCCAGTCGGACAGTGCCAGCGGAACCAGCGATGCCAGCAGGAACAGCGCGAACAGGCGCTGCGCCAGGCCACTGCGCAGGGGTCGGTGGCGCGTGATCGGGCGTGCCATCACCCGGGATCAGAAGTCGGCCGCGATGCCGACGAATGCGCCGTTGTTGGCCCGAATCACGTCGTCCACGCTGGCCTTTTGGGTGATCTGCGGCTTCGACTGGCCGTCCGGGCCGAGGCTGTAGAGATCGAAGTCGGTGTTGAGGGGGTTGAGGGCGTGGTCCTTGCGGGCGCCGCCGCGGCCCAGTGCGGCGATGTTGTAGTACACGTAGGCGCGGCCCCAGGGGTCGTTCTTGCCGGCCATGCCGATGTCGGCCAGGCTGTTCGGGTAGCTGCCGCTATCGCTCCAGTAGACGCGCGCGATGCCGCCGATCACCGCGATCTCCTGGGCCGCCTGACGTGAAAGAACCCGGTTCCGGTAACCCTGGTACGAAGGCAGCGCGATGAGGGCCAGCACGCCGACCAGCGCCACGACCAGGAGGACCTCGATCAGGGTGAATCCTCGAAGCTTGCGGGCCATGGGGGGTGGGGTACGAGACGGGGGGTGTCGGCACTCGACGGCGCTCGCCAAGTGTTTCGACAGTAACCCGGAATACTTGAGGAACCTTCGATCGGCGACAAGGCGGCGCACGCTGCGCCGCCACTTTCACACGGCTGCGCTCACCCCGTGTTGCGCAAGCCCGCCGCCACGCCGTTGATCGAGATGTGGATGCCGGTCTGCACGCGCGCGTTCTGCGGGTCGCCCTCCTTGCGGTGCCGGTAGCGCCGCATCAGTTCGACCTGCAGGTGGTTCAGCGGGTCGAGGTACGGAAAGCGGTGCTCGATCGAGCGCGCCAGCGACGGGTTGGAGGCGAGGCGACTCTTTTCGCCGGTGATCAGCGTCAGCGCGTCCGAGGTGGCCTGCCATTCGGCCCGGATCAACCCGAAGATCTTCCGGCCCAGGCGCTTGTCTTCGACCAGCTCGACGTAGCGCGCCGCGATCGCCAGGTCGCTCTTGGCGATCACCATGTCGAGGTTGGACAGCAGCGTGCGAAAGAACGGCCACTGCTGGTGCATCTTGCGCAGCAGCGCGAGGCGCTGCTTGCGCTGCCGGGGCTCGTTGCCGAGATAGGCGCCGACCGCGGCGCCGAAGCCGCACCAGCCCGGCAGCGCGACGCGGCACTGGCCCCAGCTGAAGCTCCACGGGATCGCGCGCAGGTCTTCGATCGCGCGGGTGGCCTTGCGCGAGGCCGGTCGCGAACCGATGTTCAGTTCGGCGATCTCGCGGATCGGCGTGGCGCTGAAGAAGTAGTCGGTGAAGCCGGGCGTCTCGTAGACGAGCTTGCGGTAGGCCTTGAAGCTGGCGTCGCTGAGGGCCGCGGCGGCATCCAGAAAGCCTTGCGGCGCGTTCTGGGTCGGGTTCAGCAAAGTCGCTTCCAGCGTGGCCGCCACCAGCGTCTCGAGGTTGCGCCGGCCGATCTCGGGGTGCGAGTATTTCGAGGCGATCACTTCGCCCTGCTCGGTCAGACGGATCTGCCCGTTCACGGTGCCCGGCGGCTGCGCCAGGATCGCCTGGTAGCTCGGCCCGCCGCCGCGCCCGACCGTGCCGCCGCGGCCGTGGAACAGGCGCAGCCGGATGCCGTGGTCGCGCCCGAGTGCGGCGAACAGCTCGACCAGCTCGATCTCGGCGCGGTACAGCTCCCAGTTGCTGGTGAAGCTGCCGCCGTCCTTGTTGCTGTCGCTGTAGCCGAGCATGATGTCCTGCTCGGCGAACTCGCCCACGCGCGAGCGCTGGATCATGCGCGCGATGCCGGGCAGCGCGTAGAAGTCGCGCATGATCGGCGCGGCATGGCGCAGGTCGTCGATGGTTTCGAACAACGGCGAGACGATCAGGTCGCACACCGCGCCGTCGGGCGACGACGGGCCGCCTTCGCTGGCGTCGCCGGCACCATCACGGGCGCCCTCGGGCGCGTCGTCGAGCGTGCCGCGCAGCAGCCCCACTTCCTTGAGCAGCAGCAGCACCTCGAGCAGGTCACTCACCGCTTCGGTGTGCGAAATGATGCAGTGGCGCAGCGCCTGCGGCCCGTAGCGTTCGCGCATCGCGAGCGCGGCTTCGAAGATCGCCAGCTCGCCGAGCGCCAACTCGCTGTAATGCGCGGCGCGCACGCGCAGCCCGCGCGCGTCGCCGAGCTGGCGCAGCAGCAGCGTGCGGCGCGCGTCTTCGTGCAGCGCGCTGTAGTCGGGCTCGACCCGGGCCACGCGCAGCAGCTCGGCGACCACGGCCTCGTGCTTGTCGGAACTTTGGCGCAGGTCGACGGTGGCCAGGTGAAACCCGAACACCTGCACCGCGCGCAGCAGCGGGCGCAGGCGCGGTGCGGCCAGCGCCTGGGCGTTGTGCGCGGCCAGCGAGGCCTCGATGGTCTGCAGGTCGCGCAGGAACTCGAGCGCCGATGCGTAGGGCTGCTGCGGTGCCACCGCATGGCGCAGCGCCTCGGTGCCGGTGAGCCGCTCGAGCGTGGCGGCCAGGCGCGCGTACATGCCGATCAGTGCGCGCCGGTAGGGCTCGTCTTCGCGGTGCACGTTCTGGTCGGGTGAGCGCGCGGCGAGCGCCTGCATCGACGCCGTGACCGGCGCGAGCGAGGCCGAGATCGACAACTCGGCGCCGAGCTCGTGCACTTCGGTCAGGTAAAAGCGCAGCACGGTCTCGCTTTGCCGGGCCAGCGCCATCTGCAGCGTTTCGGCGGTGACGAACGGGTTGCCGTCGCGGTCGCCGCCGATCCAGTTGCCCATGCGGAAGAACGGCGCGATCTCGAAGCCGGGCAGGGCGTCTTCGAGCTCGCGGTACAGGCGCGGGATCTGGCGCAGAAAGGTCGAGCGGTAGTAGCTCAGCGCGTTCTCGATCTCGTCGGCCACCGTGAGCTTGGCGGTGCGCAGCATGCGCGTCTGCCACAGCTGCGTGACGCGGGCGCGGATCAGCGCCTCGTTGTCGGCGCGCTCGCGCTCGGTGTGCAGGGCGTCGCGCTGCTCCACCAGTTCGGCGATGGCGCGCTCGGCGTCAAGGATGCTCTTGCGCTGGACCTCGGTCGGGTGTGCCGTGAGCACCGGCGAAATGTGGGCCCGGGCGAGCGTCGTCACGATGTCTGCCTTGCTGATGTCGGCGCTTGCCAGCCGCTCCAGCGTGAGCGCCAGCGAGCCTTCCTGCAGGTGGCCTTGGGCGTCGTGATGTTCGCGCCGACGCACGTGGTGGCGGTCTTCGGCGATGTTGGCCAGGTGCGAGAAGTAGCT
Source organism: Burkholderiales bacterium (assembly GCA_028868895.1). Taxonomy (GTDB): domain Bacteria; phylum Pseudomonadota; class Gammaproteobacteria; order Burkholderiales; family Burkholderiaceae_C; genus LMDS01. The sequence goes on along the minus strand of JAGWTP010000089.1, from coordinate 4,862 downwards.
GAACGCGCGGATCACGCTGACGGTCTGGTCGCCGGTCAGGTTCTTCAGCAGGCGGTCGAGCGCGCGGCCGGCCTGGGTGTCGCTCTTGAGCCGGTAGGCCACCGAGAGCTGGCGGATGCGCTCGACCAGCTCGTACGCCGCCTTGCCCTCCTGCTCGCGGATCACGTCGCCCAGGATGCGGCCGAGCAGCCGGATGTCATCGACCAGCGGGCGGTTCTTGTCGACCGCGGCGCGGTTCTCGCGCGCCGCGCTGCGCCTGGGTGCGGGAGAGCCGGCTCGTGCCATGTTGACCTCGGAGGATGTAATTTGGTTACGGGCCGGCGCATCGTACCAGCGGGGTCGGCGCGCCGCGGGCGATGCGCGCCGCGTTTGCGACTTCTCCAGGTGTGGCGCGGCACCTGCCTGCTAGCATTCGCCGATGCCTGTTGCGCTGCCAGACACCATGTTGATCGCCACCCGCGAGAGCCGCCTCGCCTTGTGGCAGGCCGAGCATGTTCAAGGACTTCTGAAGCAACGTTTGGGCCTGGCCGTCGGACTGCTGGGCATGACCACGCGCGGCGATCAGATCCTCGACCGCGTGCTGTCCAAGGTCGGCGGCAAGGGGCTGTTCGTCAAGGAACTCGAAACCGCGCTCGAAGAGGGGCGCGCGCACCTGGCGGTGCATTCGCTCAAGGACGTGCCGATGGACCTGCCCGAGGGCTTCGAGCTGGCCGCGGTGCTGGAGCGCGAAGACCCGCGCGATGCGTTCGTCTCGGTGCGCTACGCCACGCTGAACGAACTGCCGCGGGGCGCGAAGGTCGGCACCTCGAGCCTGCGCCGCGTGGTGCAGCTTGGCGCGCTGCGCCCCGACCTCGACGTGCAGCCGCTGCGCGGCAATCTCGACACGCGGCTGCGCAAGCTCGATGACGGCGGCTTCGACGCGATCGTTCTCGCGGCGGCCGGGCTCAAGCGGCTCGGCCTCGAGCGACGCATCGCCAGCCGCTTCGAACCCGAAGACATGCTGCCGTGTGCCGGCCAGGGCGCGCTCGGCATCGAGGTGCGCGCCGATGCGCACGCGCTGCGCGAGCGCCTGGCGTCGCTCACGCACCGACCGACCTGGCTCGCAGTGCAGGCCGAGCGCGCGGTATCGCGCGCCCTCGGCGGAAGTTGCAGCATGCCGCTGGCAGCGCATGCGCAGTGGCAGGGCGACACGCTGGCGTTGCGCGTCGTGCTGGGCCACGCGCAGACGCCGCTCGCGCCGCTGCTGCGCGCCGTCGAGGCCGGCATGGTGCGCACCGATCCCGAAGCGCGCGCGCTGGGCGAGCGTGCCGCGCAAGCGCTGCGCGATGGCGGTGCGCTGGCCTACCTGGCTTCGGCCACCGCGCCCGCCGACGCCGCCGATCCGTCGGTCCCGGCGCGCTGAGCGCCGGCGCGGCCGTGCGCGTCATCGTCACGCGACCGGCGGCGCAGGCCGACGACTGGGTGGCGCGGCTGCAGGCCCGCGGCATCGACGCGGTGGCGTTGCCGCTGATCGGCATCGCGCCGGTCGAGGACGGCACGGCGCTGGACGCGGCCTGGCTCACGCTGCAGCAGCGGCAGCTGGTGGTCTTCGTCAGCCCGAACGCCGCGGCGCAGTTCTTCGCCCGTCGAGCAGCGTCATCGGTCTGGCCGGGCAACGTGCTCGCCGCTTCGCCGGGCCCCGGCACCACCCGGCTGCTGGTGGCACTCGGCGTGCCCGTCGCGCAGATCGTCGAGCCCGCGGCCGATGCGGCGCAATTCGATTCGGAGTCGTTGTGGCTGCAGCTCTCTGCGCGCGACTGGCGCGGCGCGGACGTCCTCATCGTGCGCGGCGACGTCGGGCGCGACTGGCTCGCCGATACGCTGCGCAGCCACGGTGCGCGGGTTGCCACGGTGGCCGCGTACAGGCGTGTCGTGCCGTCGTTCGACGCACGCGCGGCGGCGTTGCTGCGCGCCGCGGTCGAACGGCCGCAGTCGCACCTGTGGTTCTTCAGCAGTTCCGAGGCGATCGACAACCTGGCCGCGGTGGTGCCGCCGGCAGCGATGGCCGGCGGCTTGCGCGGCCGCGCCATCGCCACCCATCCACGCATTGCCGAGCGGGCCCGGCAGCGGGGGTTCGCGCCCGTGATCGAGTCGCGACCGGCGCTGGACGACGTGGTGGCCTGCATACAATCGTTGCGACCGTGACCGACCTGCCCACCGCCCCCGTTTCGAGCGACCCCGCCGCCGCTGCCGCGCCCTCCATCGCGACCGCCAACGCCCCGCCGAGCGCACGCTGGTGGTGGCTGACGATGGCGGTGGTGGGCGCGTTGAGCGTTGCCAGCCTGGTGCTGGCCTGGCGCGCCGACCAGCGCGGTGCCAGCCTCGAACAGGAGTTGGTGCGCCGCCAGCAAGACAGTGCCGGCCAGGCGGCGGAAGCGCGGCTGCTGGCCAAGCAGGCGCAGGAGGGCATGGCCGAGGCGACCGCCAAGGTGTCGCTGCTCGAAGCGCGCGTCGCCGAGGTGGCGGTGCAGCGCAGCCAGCTCGAGGAACTGATCCAGTCACTTTCGCGCTCGCGCGACGAGAACCTGCTGGTCGACGTGGAGGCGGCGATCCGTGTGGCCCTGCAGCAGTCCGCGATCACTGGCAGTGCCGAGCCGCTGGTGGTCACGCTGAAGCAGAGCGACGACCGGCTGGCGCGCTACAACCAGCCGCGGCTCGAAGGCGTGCGCCGCGCCATCGCGCGCGACCTCGACCGCATCAAGGCGACCAGCCTGGTCGACGTTTCGACGCTGGCGATCAAGCTCGACGAAGCGATCCGCCTGGTCGATGAGCTGCCGCTGCTGGCAGTGGCCGAGCCGCGCAAGGGCGCCGGTATCGAGACCGGCAAAGAGACCGGCAAGCCGGCCGCGCGAGCGCGCGCCGCCGCGGCCGGCGTCAGTGCTAGCACGCTGGCGGCCAGCGCCCCGGTGGCCTGGAGCGGCCGGTTCGGCGAGTTGTGGAGCACGCTGGGTGAACGAATCTGGGGCGAGGTCAGGTCGCTGGTGCGGGTCACGCGCATCGACCATCCCGATGCGATGCTGCTCGCTCCCGAGCAGTCGTTCTTCGTGCGCGAAAACCTCAAGCTGCGCCTGCTGAACGCACGCCTTGCGTTGCTCAGCCGCCAGTTCGACACCGCGCAATCGGATCTGCAGGCGGCGCAGCATGCGCTCGACCGCTACTTCGACCGTGCCTCCAAGCGCACCGTGCTGGCGGCCGAGTTGATCCGCCAGGTGGCCGCGCAGGCGCACCAGGTGGGTGTGCCGCGCCCCGACGACACCCTGGCGGCCCTGACGGCGGCCACCGCCGGCCGCTGACATGGCCGTGCCGGGACACCTGCCGCAAGCCCGACCGCGCGAGCGCCGCTGCCTGGCGCCGGCGGGTCCGGCGACCGCCTGATTTCGCCGCGATGCGCAACATCATCTGGCTCGTGCTGCTGTTCGGCGTGGCGGTGCTCGCCGCCACCACGCTCGGCACCAACGACGGGCTGGTCACGTTCTACTGGCGCGGCTGGCGCGTCGACGTGTCGCTCAACCTGTTCCTGCTGGCGCTGATCGGCACCTGCTTCGCGATCGTCACGGTGATCCAGACGCTCAGCTCGCTCGGTGGCCTGCCACAGCGGGCGCGCGAGTGGCGCGTGGCGCGACGTGACCGCAGCGCGCAGGCCGCGCTGCGCGACGCGCTGGCGCAGTATTTCGGCGGGCGCTACGGCAGGGCGCAGAAGTCGGCCCAGCGCGCGCTGGCGATCCAGACCGACACGCCCGAACTCGCACAAGACAACGAGTTCACGGTGCTCGGCCACCTGCTCGCCGCCGGCAGCGCCCACCGGCTTCAGGACCGCACCGGGCGCGACGAGCAATTGCGCCGGGCGCTCGAGCTGTCGCGCCGCAGTGCCGCGGCACGTTCGGCCGAAGAAGGTGCGCAACTGCTGGCCGCCGAATGGGCGCTCGACGACCGAGACGCACCGCGTGCCCTCGAGCTGCTGGCCGAGTTGCCGCTGGGCGTGGCGCGGCGCACCCACGCGCTGCGCCTGAAGCTGCAGGCCACACGCCTGGGCCGCCAGCCGCAAGACGCGCTCAAGACCGCGCGGCTGCTGGCCAAGCACCAGGGTTTCTCGAAGGTCGCGGCGCAGGGTCTGCTGCGCTCGCTTGCGTTCGAAGCACTCGACACGGCGCGCGACACCGACCAGTTGCGCCGGGTCTGGGTGCAATTCGACCCCGTCGACCGCCGCGATGCCTTCGTCGCCGCCCGTGCCGCCGACCGTGCGGCAGGGTTCGAAGCCTTCGATGAGGCGCGTGGCTGGCTGCGCCCGTTCTGGGAGCAGATCAGCGAACTCGGACCGGACGAACGCGCGGCAGTCGCGCTCGCGCTGGTCGGCGCGACGCCCGGCATCGGGCCTGAGTGGTTGCCCCGCCTGGAGGCCGCATCGGCAGCGTACGCGCGCGAAGGGGCGGTTGCACTGGCGGTCGGCGCCGCACTCGCCGAACGCCACCTCTGGGGCAAGGCACGCCGACTGCTGGAACAAGCCGCCGCTGACACTGCCCTGGCCACCGCGCCGCGCCGCAAGGCCTGGATGTTGCTCGCCGCGCTGGCGCAGCAAGACGGAGATCCGGAGCGCCTCGCGCAATGTTTCGAGGCGGCGGCGCGACTCGGTTGAATGCGATCGCCCAGCTGATATACTCCAAGGCTTCGCGGCTGTAGCTCAGCTGGATAGAGTACTTGGCTACGAACCAAGGGGTCGTGGGTTCGATTCCTGCCAGCCGCACCAGAAAAACAAGAAACGGATCAACGGTCTATAGATTTCGGTCTCTAGGCCGTTTTTCTTTTTCCTGACGGTTTCACCATCA
>JAGWTP010000186.1 GCA_028868895.1 Burkholderiales bacterium | reverse complement strand
TCGACGCCGGCCTCGTCGAGCAGCCGCGCGAAGGTGGCGTCGTAGCAGGTCAGCATCGCGATCTTCTCGCCCGCCGCATGCAGCGCGCGCAGGCGGTGCAGCGTCATCGGTTTGCGCGTCTCGCTCATTGGTCGGCTTCCTGGCCGCTCAACGACGTTGGCATCGGACAACGCAGTGTCCACGGCGGCGGGTGGTCGGCGCTGACGATCGTGGCGCGGATGGTGGACGGTCGGATCGCGGCAATTGGCGTCATCGCGGCGCGCGGTCGTTGGGTTGCAGTGGGCACCGGACCCGGATGAGCCGGGCCGTCGTGCTGAAAAGTGGCGCGATGATGCTGCGGTGCGGCATTGCGCGGTGCCGGGCTCGCGGCAAGCCGACCAGTGCACCGCTACGCCGCGGATCCGTACTTTCCTCGACGCATGCGCCGGCCGATTGCCTAGACTCGGGCTCGCGTTGTTCGAGCCCGCGAGCCGGTTCGCAACCGACCGGGCGCAGGCGCCGCCCGAACCGCCGCGCTGCCCGTTCATACCAGGAGCTTTTGCAATGTCACGACTCAAGGCCGTCGGCAAGGACCACATCGGCGCAGCGCTGCTGATCGCACTGGGTGCCGGCGCATTCGGGCTGGGCCTGACCTATCGGATGGGAACGCTCAACCACATGGGCGCCGGCTATGTGCCGGTCGTTCTCGGCGTCCTGATGATCCTGGTCGGCCTGGCCATCGGTCTGACCGCAACGCCGGCCGGCCGCGGCGCTGCGGTCGGCAGCGCGCACGGCGCCACCGCGCGCGGCCCCGAGTGGCGCGGCTGGCTGTGCATCGTGGGCGGCGTGATCGCGTTCGTCGTCATCGGTCAGTACGGCGGCCTGGTGCCCGCCACGTTCGCGTCGATCTTCATCGCCGCGCTGGGCGACCGCCAGAACACCGTGAAGGGCGCCGCGGCGCTCGCCGTCGGCCTGGACGTGTTCGGCGTGCTCGTCTTTCACTACGGCCTGCAACTGCAGCTGCCGCTGTTCGCGTGGGGCTGAGCGGGCGCTCGCCGCCAACCGACACCCTTCTACTCAGCCCCCGATTTCGAGACGAGACCGACAGAACATGCACCAGACCCTGATGGACCTGTGGTACGGCTTCGGCGTGGCCTTGCAGCCGGGCAACTTCATGTGGAGCGTGTTCGGCGTGTTGATCGGCAACCTGATCGGCGTGCTGCCCGGCATGGGCCCGCTGACGACGATCTCGATGCTGCTGCCGCTGACCTACGTGATCGCGCCGGTGCCGGCGATCCTGATGCTCGCGGGAATTTTCTACGGCTCGCAGTACGGTGGCGCCATCGGCGCCATCTTGCTCAACCTGCCCAGCCACCCGCCGCACGCGGTGACCTGCCTGGACGGCTACCCGATGACCAAGGCCGGGCGCGGCGGCGCGGCGCTGGGCATCACGATGATGTCGTCGTTTTTTGCCGCATCGGTGGGCATCCTGGTGATGATCTTCATGTCGCCGCTGCTTGTGGCGGTGGCGTTCAAGTTCGGGCCCAGCGAGATCTCGTCGATCATGCTGCTCGGGCTGCTGGCCGGAGCGACGCTGTCGCGCGGCTCGCCGCTCAAGGGTGTGGCGATGACGATCTTCGGGCTGCTGTGCGGCGTTGTGGGCACCGACGTGATCAGCGGCGCCACCCGCTACACGTTCAACCTGCCCGAGCTGGCCGACGGGGTCGAGCTGGGCGCGCTGACGATGGGCCTGTTCGGCATCGCCGACTTCCTTGTGAGCGTGAACCGCACGACCGTGAAGCCGAGCGACGCGAAGGTCAGCATGAAGGACATGCGGCCCACCCGCGCCGAGATGAAGCAGGCGTTCTGGCCGATGGTGCGCGGCACCATGGTGGGCACCCTGTTCGGCGCGATGCCGGGCACCGGGCCGACGATCACGACCTTCATCGCCTATGCCGTCGAGCGCAAGATCGCGAAGGACCCGTCGCGCTTCGGCAAGGGCGCGATCGAGGGCGTGGCCGCGCCGGAGGCCTCGGCGCACTCGAAGACGCAGGTCGACTTCATCCCGACCCTCACGCTGGGCATTCCCGGCGACGCGGTGATGGCGCTGATCCTGGGCGCGTTGATCATCAAGGGCATCCAGCCGGGACCGCAGCTCATCACCGAGCACCCCGACATCTTCTGGGGCCTGGTGGCGAGCTTCTGGATCGGCAACGTGCTGCTGGTGATCCTGAACGTGCCGATGATCGGCGTGTGGGTGAAGATGCTGCAGGTGCCGTACCGGTACCTGTATCCGGCCGCACTGTTCTTCATCTGCGTGGGCGTGTACAGCACCAAGAACAGCCTGTTCGATGTCGGCGAGGTGGCGGTGTTCGGCGTGCTCGGTGCGATCTTCCTGTCGCTCGATTTTCCGGTCTCGCCGGTCGTGCTCGGCTACGTGCTCGGGCCGATGCTGGAAGAGAACTTCCGCCGCGCGATGCTGCTGTCGCGCGGCGACCTGAGCGTGTTCGTCACCCGCCCGGTCAGCGCCGGGTTCATCGGCGCGTGCGCACTGCTGATCGTGGTGCAGCTGGTGGCCTATGTGCGCAGGCTGCTTCGTGCGCGACCGCTGCGCGAGACGGCCGAACTGGTGTCCGAGTAGCCCGGCGCTGGCGCGGCGCCGGCTCGGTCAGTCGGGCGCGCGCGCCGCTGCGGCGGCGTCGAGCGCGCCTTCGCCGCGCGCGATCGCGGCATCGAACATCGCCGCCACGCCCGGCATCACGAACAGCTCGACGCCGCCGCGCCGGGCCTCCTCGATCATCAGCCGCACGTCCTTGCGCGCCATCGAGACCTCGAACGACGGCGACGTGAACTCGCCCGCTTCGATCCGTGCCGCGCGCGCCGGCAGCATCTGCCCCGGGTTGAAGTGCTTGAACAACGAGTACGCCTCGGCGGTCGGGATGCCCACCGCGTGCGCCAGGCGGTTCACGTCGCCGAGCACGCCCATGATGCCGATCAGCGTCATGTTGCCGAACAGCTTGAACGCCGCTGCCCGCTCGGGGGCCGCTCCCATGTAGACCACGGTGCCGGTCATTTTCTGCAGTTCGGGCAGCAGCGTGTCATGGCGCGCTTGCTCGCCAGACACCAGCATCAGGCCGGTGCCGTCGAGTGCGTTGGCCGGGCCCATGAAGACCGGCGCGTGGACGAAGGTGCGGCCGCGCGCGTTCCAGCGCTCGATGCGCTCGGCGGTGGGCGTGACCGCGGTGGTCGTGTGGTCGACGATCCAGGTGCCCTGCGGGATCGAC
>JAGWTP010000007.1 GCA_028868895.1 Burkholderiales bacterium | reverse complement strand
CGGGCGCCGGGAAGATCCAGCCGTAGCCGCCGCGCAGCCGCGGGTGCCACACCATCTGCAGCGGCAGGCCGGCGCGCGCCATGCCGTCGTGCCGCACGTAGCCGCGCAGGGCGATGCCGCTGGGCGTCTGGCGCTCGCACAGGCCGGCGGCGATCAGCGGCTGCGGCACGGCACCGGTGGCCAGCACCACCCAGCGGGCCGCGATCTCGTGCACCTGGCGCTGGTCGCGCGGGCCCGCCTGCAGCCGCGCGCCCACGACACGGCCGCCTTCCACCAGCGGCGCCTCGAAGCGCAGCGGCGCCAGCAGCCGCGCGCCGGCGCGCTGGGCCGCCCGCACGAGGATGTGGTCGAGCGTCCTGCGCGGCAGCACCGACAGCGTGCCGGCGATGTCGACGTGGCCGCCGCGCGGGCCGACGAAACGCACCTGCGGCACCGGCGTGGCCAGCGCCGCGACCTCGTCGTACACGCCCAGCCGGCGCAGCGCGGCATGGGCATCGGGGATCAGGCCGTCGCCGCAGACCTTGTCGCGCGGGAAGGCCTGCTGGTCGGCCAGCAGCACGTCCAGCCCGCCCGCGGCCAGACGCTGCGCGCAGGCGCTGCCGGCCGGGCCGGCGCCGACGACGAGCACGTCGCAGGCGGCGGGGAGATCTTCGATGCCGAGGTTCATGGTGCGCGCGGGTCCGATCGGGTCAGGAATTCTAGGCAGTGCGCGCGGCGTCGCGACGCTCCGGCCCGCCCATGCGCAGCGCGGCCAGCACGGCGCAGGCGGTCAGCACGCCGACGAGCACGAAGGTTTCGTGGAATGCACCCAGCGGGTTGGCGGGTTGCGCCTGCAAGCGCCAGTCGAGCACGATGCCCACCAGGCTGATGCCGACCGCGCCGCCGAGCTGGCGCATGAAGTTGATCGTGCTCGCGCCCTGCGAGATGAAGTCCACCGGCAGGCCGAGCATCGCGCCCAGGTTCAGCGAAGGCAGCACGAAGCCCAGCCCGATGCGGCCGATCACGGCCCACAGCACGATCCACCACAACGAGGTCGCCGGCCCGACCGACACCATCAGCAGGAACGACGTGGCCAGCAGCAGTAACCCGGCGGCGACGATGCGCCCGAGCGGCAGCCGGTCGGCCATGCGCCCGGCGATCGGGATCGTCAGTGCCAGCACGATGCCCGCCGGCAGCAGCACCGCGCCGGCCTGGCTCGGCGGCAGGTGCAGCGCGAGCTGCATGAACACCGGCACGAGGTAGGTGGACCCGAACAGCGCCATGCCGTAGATGAACGCGACCACGCCGCCCATCGCGAAACTGCGGTGTGCGAACAGGCGCAGCTCCATCAACGGCCGCGCGCCGCGCTTCTGGTGGAACACGAAGCCCACCAGTGCGGTCGCACTGCAGGCCAGCAGCGCCCAGCCGGTGCCGCTCGTTGCGCCGCGCACGTCGACCATGCCGTTGAGCAGCGTCAGCACCGCCACCGCGATCAACCCCAGGCCGACGACGTCGAGGCGGCCGCCCTCGCGGCTGACCGCCACGCCGCCGGGGGCGCTGACCGGCAGGTAGCGCCGCGCCAGCCACAGCGCGGCAATGCAGAACGGCACGACGACGAAGAAGATCGAGCGCCAGCCATACCACTCGACCAGCACGCCGCCCACGCTCGGCCCGATCGCCGGCGCGAGCACCACGCCGAAACCGAAGATGCCGGTGGCCCGGCCGCGCTCGCCGGCGTCGAAGCCGCGCATGATGATGATGGCCGGGATCGGCTGCAGGATGCCGGCCGCCAGGCCCTCGGCCACGCGCATCGCCAGCACCAGCTCGAACCAGGGGCTCAGGCCGCCGGTCACGCCGCCGCACAGCAGCAGCAGCACCGCGCCGATGTAGGCGTGGCGGTAGCCGAAGCGCTCGAGCAGCCACGGCGTGGTCAGCATCGACAGCGTCATCGCCGCCATGAAGCCGGCCGACAGCCACTGCGCGCGCGCCTGGTCGAGGCCGAACACGCGGCTCATGTCGGGCACCGCGACGTTGATGATGGTCGAGGCCATGATCGACGCCATCGTGCCGATCATCACCGTGAGCAGCACGAACCAGCGGTAGTTCGGGCCGAAACGCTGCGCGAGCGCGGCGCGCGAGTGCGGGTGGGGGTGGGGGTCGGTCATCGACCTTCTACGGGTGCGCGACCAGCAACTGGGTCAAGCCCTCGCGCAACCGCGGCAGCTCTTCTCGCGCGATGCTCCAGAGGGTGTCGTCGTCGATGCCGAGGTAGCCATGGATCAGTCGATTCCGCAGGGCGACGATCATGCGCCACGGCGTGGTGGCCGCCAGCGTCCGAACGTTGGCCGGCACATGGGTCTCGCTGCTTCGCCGACCAACTCGAGGTTGCGCAGAATCGCGTCGTGGCGCATCGCTTCGGATGCAAACGATGCGCGGTCCAGATCTCTTGTGTAGTCAAGGACCCTGTCGCAGAAGACCACCATGTCTTCAACGTAGAAACGCCACTCGCGCGGCGCCGACACTTCAGACATGGATCGCGTCTCGCTCGACGAAGGGCCTCAGTTCGGGCCGCAGCGCCTTCTCGGTCACCAGGTCGACGGGGCAGCCAAGCAGGTCTTCGAGATAGAACTGAACGCCAAAGTAGCGCGCCGACGTGGCCGGACCGTCGAAGGCGACGAGTACATCGGCGTCGCTGTCCGCACGGGCATTGTCGCGGGCCCTGGAGCCGAACAGCGCGAGCCGAGCCACGCCGTATCGGCGCTGCAATTCAGGCTTGTGCTGCATCAACAGGGCAAGCGTGTCGGCGCGGTTCATGGTGCGCATGATGCCGCAATTGCGCTGCAAGGAGCCAGCGCTGCGCGTGTGCCGCGCGGCGCTCAGCTCACCACATCAGCACCCGCTCGGCCGGCGGCAGGTACATCTTGTCGCCGGGCTTGACGCCGAAGGTCGAGTAGAACGCCGGCTGGTTGCGCACCGCGCCGGTGACGCGAAACTCGTCGGGCGAGTGCGGGTCGGACTTGATCTGCGCCAGCAGCGCCTCGTCGCGCGCCTTGCCGCGGTACGACTGCGCGTAGCCGTAGAAGAAGCGCTCGTCGCCGCTCATGCCGTCGATCACCGGCGCGGGCTTGCCGGCGAGCGACAGCTGGTAGGCCTTGTAGGCGATCGCCAGGCCGGAGTTGTCGGCGATGTTCTCGCCCAGCGTCAGCTCGCCGTTGACGTGGTAGTCGGGCGGCACCGCCACGAACGCCGAGTACTGGGCCACGAGCAGCTTCGTCTTCGCGGCGAAGTTGGCCTTGTCCTGCGCCGTCCACCAGTCGCGCAGGTTGCCGTCGCCGTCGTACTGGCTGCCCTCGTCGTCGAAGCCGTGGCTGATCTCGTGGCCGATGGTCGCGCCGATGCCACCGTAGTTGACGGCGTCGTCGGCCGCGGCGTCGAAGTTGGGCGGCTGCAGGTAGGCGGCCGGGAACACGATCTCGTTGAGCGAGGGGTCGTAGTAGGCGTTGATGGTCTGCGGCGTCATGCCCCACTCGTCGCGGTCGATCGGTTTGCCGAGCTTGGCGAGCTGGCGCGCGTCCTCGAAGCGGCGCGCGCGCATCACGTTGCCCGCCAGGTCGGTGCGCCGGATCTCGAGCGTGCGGTAGTCGATCCAGCGCTTCGGGTAGCCGATCTTGGCGTTGAACTTGGCGAGCTTGGCCAGCGCCTGCTGCTTGGTCGCGGGGGTCATCCAGTCGAGCGTGGCGATGCTGGCGCGGTAGGCCGCCAGCAGGTTGGCCACCAGCGCCTCCATGCGGGCCTTGTTCTGCGGCGGGAAGTACCTGGCGACATACAACTTGCCCAGACCTTCGCCGATGGATTGATCGACCAGCGCGACGCCGCGCTTCCAGCGCGGCCGGTTCTGCGGCGTGCCGGCGAGCACGGTGCCGGCGAACGCGAAGCGGGTGTCGACGAACGCCTTGGGCAGGTAGGGCGCGTAGGCCCCGAGCAGGCGCACCCGGGCGTAGGCCCTCCAGGTCGCGAGCGGCACCGATTCGAGCAGTGCGCCGACGGCTCGCAGGTAGCTCGGCTGGCGCACGATCACGTTGGGCGTCTTGCCGGCCAGGCCGGCGCTGTCGAGGTAGGCGCTCCAGTCGAAGCCCGGCGCCAGCGCCGACAGGCCGGACAGCGCGACCAGCGTGTAGGCCTTGATCGGGTCGCGGTTCTCGACCTCGCTCCATTGCACGCGGGCGAGCTCGGTTTCGAGGCCGAGGATGGCGCGCGCGGTGGCTTCGGCGGTTTGCGCGGCGGCGACGATGGCGCCGCTGTCGGCCGGGTCGCTGGCGGTTTCGGAAAGCGTCAGCAGCCGGGCGAGGTAGGCCACGTAGTGCTCGCGCACCGCGCGGAACTTGGCGTCGTCCAGGTTCAGGTAGTAGTCGCGGTTGGGCAGCCCCAGGCCGGCCTGCACCAGCGACGGCACGTAGCGCGTGGCGTCGCGGTCGTCCTGGCCGATGTACATCTCGATCGGCACCCCCGCGCCGAGCCGGGCCAGGCGCGGCAGCAGCGCGGCGAGCTGGGCGCGGTCGGTGACCGCATCGATCGCCGCGAGCTCCCCGGCCAGCGGCCGCAGGCCGAGTTTCTCGATCGTCGCCTCGTCCATGAAACTGGCGTAGAGGTCGCCGATCTGCGCCGCCTCGGGGTCGCCGGTGCGGCGCGACGCCGCCTCGATCAGCTCGCGCAGCTCGTCCTGGGTGCGGTCGTACAACTGCTCGGTCACGCCGATGTAGGCCTTGTCGGGCGGGAAGGTCGCGTGCGCGAGCCAGCGGCCGTTGACGTGGCGGTAGAGGTCGTCCTGCGCGCGCACCGCCGGGTCGAAGGCGCTGCGGTCGATGCCGCTGGCCAGCGCCGCGGCCGGCTCGGCATGAACGGGTGTGAACGGGGCAGCGAGCGAGGTGGCGAGCAGCGCGGCCGACAGCAGCTTGCGCAGCCTCGCGCGAGGTGTCGATTCAAACGGGTTCACGAACGCGTTCACGAGGTCTCCTGAGCGAGCCGGTGGGCCGCATGGGTTGGGGCGTGTCGCGCCGGGTGGGCGCAGCGCGCGACTGTACCCGGCGCCGGCGCGAGCTGCAGGCTGTGCGTCGATCGAACCGGCGTCGATCGCGCGTCGATCCCGCGTCGATCCCGCGGCTGCCGTCAGCCCGCCGTCTTGACCTTCAACCGCCACGCATGCAGCAGCGGCTCGGTGTAGCCGCTGGGCTGCGTCAGGCCCTTGAAGACGAGGTCGCTCGCCGCCTGGAACGCGGCCGAGGTCTTGAAGTGGCCGGCCATCGGCCGGTACAGCGGGTCGCCGGCGTTCTGTCGGTCCACGACCTGGGCCATGCGCTTGAGCGTGGCCTTGACCTGCCCCTTGCCGACCACGCCGTGCGCCAGCCAGTTGGCCATGTGCTGGCTGCTGATGCGCAGCGTGGCGCGGTCTTCCATCAGGCCGACGTTGTGGATGTCGGGCACCTTGGAGCAGCCCACGCCCTGGTCGATCCAGCGCACCACGTAGCCCAGGATGCCCTGTGCGTTGTTGTCGAGTTCCTGCTGCTTGTCGGCGTCGGACCACTTCGGCTTCTTCGCGACGGGAACCGTCAACAGGCCTTCGAGGAGGGCCTCGCGCTCGGCGTCGAAGTCGGTCTTCTCCAGCGTGCGCTGCACGGCGGCCACGTCGACCTGGTGGTAGTGCAGCGCGTGCAGCGTGGCGGCGGTCGGGCTCGGCACCCAGGCGGTGTTGGCGCCGGCCAGCGGATGCGCGATCTTTTGCTGCAGCATCGCGGCCATCAGGTCGGGCATGGCCCACATGCCCTTGCCGATCTGCGCCTTGCCGCGCAGGCCGCATTCCAGCCCGACCAGCACGTTGTTGCGCTCGTAGGCCTGGATCCAGGCGCTGGTCTTCATGTCGCCCTTGCGGATCATCGCGCCGGCGCGCATCGCGGTGTGGATCTCGTCGCCGGTGCGGTCGAGAAAGCCGGTGTTGATGAAGGCCACGCGGCTCGCCGCGGCGGCGATGCAGGCCTTCAGGTTGACGCTGGTGCGGCGCTCCTCGTCCATGATGCCGAGCTTGACGGTGTTCTGCGGCAGGCCGAGCAGGCTCTCGACGCGGCCGAACAGTTCGCTCGCGAAAGCGACCTCGGCCGGGCCGTGCATCTTCGGCTTGACGATGTAGACGCTGCCGCGGCGCGAATTCCTGATGCCGGGCTGGCCCTGGCGTTGCAGATCGTGGACCGCGATCGTGGTCGTGACCACTGCGTCGAGGATGCCTTCGGGGATCTCCTTTCCGTCGCCCCACAGCACCGCCGGGTTCGTCATCAGGTGGCCGACGTTGCGCACGAACATCAGCGAGCGGCCGTGCAGCACGACCTTGCCGCCGGCCGGGTCCGCCGCGGTGTACTCGCGGTCGGGGTTCAGCCCGCGCGTGAAGGTCTTGCCGCCCTTGGTGACCGGTTCGGTCAGCGTGCCCTTCAGGATGCCGAGCCAGTTGCCGTAGGCATGGACCTTGTCGTCGGCATCGACCACCGCGACCGAGTCTTCGAGGTCGAGGATGGTCGACAACGCCGCCTCGATCACCAGGTCGCTGACACCCGCCGCATCGCTCGCGCCGATCGCGGTGGCGCGGTCGATCCGGATGTCCAGGTGCAGCCCGTGGTGCGCGAGCAGCACCGACGACGGCGCCGCCGCGTCGCCCTGGTAGCCGACGAACTGCGCCGGCTTGGCCAGCGTGGTGACCGCGCCGCCCTTGAGCGTGACGACCAGCGCGCCGGCCTCGACCCGGTAGCCGGTCGAGTCGACATGCGAGCCCTTCTCGAGCGGCGCGGTGCGGTCGAGCACGTGGCGCGCGTAGTCGATGACCCGGGCGCCGCGCACCGGGTTGTAGCCCGGGCCCCTTTCGGCGCCGCCGTCTTCGGCGATCGCGTCGGTGCCGTAGAGCGCGTCGTACAGCGAGCCCCAGCGCGCGTTGGCGGCGTTCAGCGCATAGCGCGCATTGGTGATCGGCACCACCAGCTGCGGGCCGGCCTGCAGCGCCAGTTCGGCGTCGACGTTGCGGGTTGTCGTCTTCACGCTCGCGGGCACCGGCACCAGGTAGCCGATCTTCTCCAGGAACGCGCGGTACTTGGCCATCTTGCGGATCGGGCCGGGGTGGGCGCGGTGCCAGCGGTCGAGCTCGGTCTGCAGCCGCTCGCGTTCGGCGAGCAGCGCGGCGTTCTTCGGCGCGAGGTCGTGCACGATCGCGTCGAAGCCTTGCCAGAAGGCAGCGCTGTCGACGCCGGTGCCGGGCAGCACCTGCTCCTCGATGAAACGGTGCAGCGAGGTGGCGACTTGAAGGCCGTGGACGGGGGTGCGTGCGGTCATGGTGGTGTGTCGGTTCGGTTGGAAGGAATGCGGCCGCCGGTTCAGGACGGGAAGAACCCGAGCACGTCGCGCAGGCTGGTGCCGGTGCGCGTGGGGTGGGTGTCGAGCTGTTCGAGCGGCAGCTTGAGGCGGTTCACCCACAGCGTGGTGTAGCCGAACCAGGTGGCACCGATCGCGTCCCAGCCGTTGCTGGAGACGAACAGGATGTCCTTGGCCGGCAGGTTCAGCGCCCGCGTGCCGATGGCATAGGCGGCGGGGTCGGTCTTGAACTTGGCGCAAGCGTGCACGCTGAGCACGTGCGCGAGCAGGCCCGAGAAGCCGGCGCTCTTGACGGCCACGCCGAGCATCTCGGGGTCGCCGTTGCTCAGAATGCCGGCCGGGATGCCGCGCGCCTTCAACTCGGCCAGCACCTCGCGGTTCTCGGGAAAACTGCTGAGGTGGCGGTATTGGTTCATCAGCCGGTCCTCAGTGACGGCGTCGAGCGCGAGGCCCAGCCGCTGCGCGGCAAAACGCAGGCCGGCGCGGGTGAGGTCCCAGAACGGCCGGTACTTGCCGCTCATCGAGGTCAGCCGCGTGTAGTCGATCTGCTTGTCGCGCCACAACACGCTCAGGCGCTCGCCGAAGCCGGGGAACAGCTGCTCGGCCAGCAACGAAACGCTGTAGACGTCGAACAGCGTGCCGTAGGCGTCGAACAGCACGGCGCGGGGCGCGGGCGGGGCGGAAGACTTGTCCATCTTGCAAATCTATTCGATGTGCGTACCGACATTAAGTACGATCTGCCTCTTGGATTCATGACCAAAATGCACTGAATCTTGGACAAACTGAAGCAGCTCGAGTCCTTTGCGTCGGTGGCGACGCGCGGCAGCCTGACCGCCGCGGCCACCGCCGAAGGCGTCGCGCCGGCCGTGATCGGCCGGCGCATCGACGCGCTCGAACGCCGCCTGGGCGTGAAGTTGCTGGTGCGCACGACGCGGCGCATCACGCTCACGCACGAGGGCAGCTCGTTCCTCGAAGACTGCCAGCGCCTGCTCGCCGACTGGGCCAACGCCGAGGCCAGCGTCAGTGCCGGCGGCGTGAAGGCCAGCGGCCACCTGCGCATCACCTCGCCGGCCGGCTTCGGCCGCCGCCACGTCGCGCCGCTGGTGCCGCGCTTCCTGGCGCTGCACCCGGAGGTGAGCCTGTCGCTGAACCTGAGCGACCGGGTCGTCGACATCGTCAACGAGAGCTTCGACTGCGCGGTGCGCGTCGGCGACCTGCCCGACAGCAGCCTGGTCAGCGTGCGCCTGGCCGACAACCGGCGCCTGTGCGTGGCCACCCCCGCCTACCTGAAACGCGCCGGCACACCGATGCACCCGGCCGAACTCGCCCGCCACGAATGCCTGGCACTGAGCAGCGACGCCAGCCAGTCGCGCGGCTGGGCGTTCCTGGTCGGCGGCGAACTGATTCATCTGCGGCCCAAGGGGCGCATGGACTGCACCGACGGCCAGGTGCTGCACGCCTGGTGCTCGGCCGGCCTCGGGCTGGCATGGCGCTCGGCCTGGGAGGTCGAGCAGGAGGTCAACGGCGGCGAACTCGTCAGCGTGCTGGACGACTATGCGGCGCCGCCCAACGGCATCTACGCGGTGTTCCCGCACGCCCGGCACCTGGCACTGCGAGTGCGGCTGTGGATCGACTTCCTGAAGCACAGCTACGGCGACAGCAGCTACTGGCAACGCGCCCCGACGCCAACGCGCGGCTGACGCCTCAATGCACAAGGCCCGCGGAGGCGGGCCTTGCGGGAATCGGCGGCGCCCAGGCCGCACGAATCACTGCGACTTACTTGCTCAGGCATTCCTTCATGAAGGCCTTGCGCTCGTCGCCCTTCTTGCCCTTGGCGTCGGCGTTGCAGGTCTTCATCTTGTCTTGCTGGGTCATCTTCTTGGCCGACAGGCAGGTCTTCATGAACGTCTTGCGCTCGTCGCCCTTCTTGTCGGCAGCGTCCTTGTTGCATTCGGCCATCTTGGACTGCTGCTTGCCCATCGGTGCGTCGGCGGCGTAGGCGGTGGTGGAAAGACAAGCCACGGACAGGGCCAGAACGGTCATCAGGTGTTTCATCGTGTTTCCTCGAGGTTGTTGTGCAGGGGCGTGATCGCCGGCGAGGATTGAAACATGCACCCCACGCGCCAGCAAGGCAACAACGCGCGGCGCTGTCTCGCGGTGGACACGCTGGCGTGGCGCACGCACGCCGCCGGCCACTAAAGAATGCGCCGCGGGTGCGCCAGCGCCTCGTGGGCGGTGTGCAGCCGGCGCACCAGCACGCGGATGAAGGCGGCGTCGAACAGGTGCCGACAGTTCGGGCTGACCTGCACCAGCGTCTCGGGCGTGAACGAGATCGTGGTCGCCGGCTCGGTGACGATCACGTCGGTGCTGTGGCGTTTCATCTCGGGGTTGGGCGCGAGGTAGGCCATCTCGCCGATGGAGGTGCCAGCGCCGAGTTGCGCCACCCGCTTGCCGTCGCGAAACACCTCGACCTCGCCCTGCGCGAGGATGTGAAAGCTGTTGCCCTCCTCGCCCTTGCGGTACAGCGCGTGGCCGAAGTGAAAGCGCTGCCACTTCGCGCGGTGCACCACCTCCCACAGCTCGACGTCGCCGAAGCTCGAGAAGAAGTCGAGCGAGCGCAGCAGGTTGAAGCGCTCCGAATCGAGCACGCCCTGGAGCTGTCCGCGCGGCACCTGCTGGTTGGTGATCAGGCTCGACAACGCCTGCGCGAACTCCTCCCAGTGGGCGTAGCGCTGCGTCGGATCCTTGGCCAGCGCGCGCTGCACCATCGCGTCCAGCCCCGCGCTCACGCCCTCGCGCAGCCGCGCCAGCGGCCCCGGCGTGACGTGGTAGATCTGATGCATCATGGCCGACTGCACCTGGGCGTCGAACGGAGGGCGCCCGGCGATCAGGTGGTACAGCACGGCCCCGAGCGAGTACATGTCGGCGCGGCAGTCGAGCGTGCCGCCATCGAGCTGCTCGGGCGACATGTAGGCGAGCGAGCCGACGCGATAGACCTGGGTCACATCGGAGGCGAGGTTCAGCACGCTGCCGAAGTCGCTGATCTTCACGTCGGTGATCGCGCCGTTGTTGAGCACCGCCAGCAGGTTGGCCGGCTTCACGTCGCGATGGATCAGCCCCTGCCGGTACACGTAGCCCAGCGCCATCGCGCACTTGAAACCGATTTCGACGATCAACTCGAGCGCGAGCAACTGGTCGGCGCGGCAGAACGGCCGCAACGTGCTGCCGGCCACGTACTCCATCACCAGGTAGGGCGCGACCGGGTCCGGCACGGCGTCGAAGATCTGCACCACGTTCGGGTGGTTCAGGCGCCCGACCAAGGCCGCCTCGGCCGCGAAGAAACGTTCGGAGTAGCGCCCGTCCATCGCGTCGTTGCCGGTGTGCGGGCGCACCCGCTTGATGGCCACGTCGCGGCCCTTGAAGTCGTCGTGGCACAGGAAGACCTCGGCGGTCGCGCCCTCGCCCAGGCGCTTGAGCACCCGGTACTTGCCGATCTGGCGCGGCAGGGTCGGCGCGTCGTTCGCGTCGTCACCGGGGAGCTTCATCGGGCGGGTGGTCATGGCGCGGTGGCCGGCGGGCGTCGGAGCGTGCATCTTCGCACCGCGGCGCCGTCCGGGCCCGGCGAAAGCGGCGCAAAGCGCAACTAATGCCGCGCGCTGTGCGGCAGCGCCCGCGCGCCGCGCCGCCCCGCTCGCCACAGGATGCCCCCCGTAGAATCGATCCATGATCCAAGCCCAACAGGACCTCGTCAACGCGCTCGCCGCGGCAATCGAAGAGGTCGCGCCACAGGCCACGGTGACCGCGGCGTTCGAGTCGCCCAAGCAGGCGGCCCATGGCGACCTGGCCTGCACCGCGGCGATGCCGCTGGCCAAGGCGCTGAAGAAGAACCCGCGCGAGGTCGCGGCCGCGCTCGTCGAGGCGATGAAGCGTCATGCGGCAGTGCAACGCTGGGTCGAGGCGTTCGAGATCGCCGGGCCGGGCTTCATCAACCTGCGCCTGACCGCGGCGGCCAAACAGGCGATCGTCGCCGAGGTGCTCGCCGCCGGCGATGCGTTCGGCCGCCGGCCGGCCAGGGCCGACCGGGTGCTGGTGGAGTTCGTCTCCGCCAACCCGACCGGCCCGCTGCATGTGGGCCACGCGCGTCAGGCGGCGCTGGGCGACGCGATCTGCAACCTGTTCGAGAGCCAGGGCTGGCGCGTCACGCGCGAGTTCTATTACAACGACGCGGGGGTGCAGATCGCCACGCTGGCGAACTCGGTGCAGGCGCGGTTGCGCGGCCTCAAGCCGGGCGACGCGCAATGGCCCGAGTCGGCCTACAACGGCGACTACATCGCCGACATCGCTGCCGACTTCCTCGCCCGCAAGACGGTGCAGGCCGACGACCGCGCGTACACCGCGTCGGGCGACGTGAACGACCTCGACGGCATCCGCCAGTTCGCCGTGGCCTACCTGCGCCACGAGCAAGACCTCGACCTGCAGGCCTTCGGCGTGCGCTTCGACCACTACTTCCTCGAGTCGAGCCTGTATTCGAGCGGGCGCGTCGACGACACCGTCAGGCGCCTGATCGACTCGGCCAAGACCTTCGAGGAAGGCGGCGCACTGTGGCTGCGCACCACCGACTACGGTGACGACAAGGACCGCGTGATGCGCAAATCGGCCTCGGCCGGCGTCGGTTCGCAAGCTACCGAGGCGACCTACACCTACTTCGTGCCCGACGTGGCCTACCACCTGCACAAGTTCGAGCGCGGCTACCACAGGGCCATCAACATCCAGGGCGGCGACCACCACGGCACGATCGCGCGCGTGCGCGCCGGCGTGCAGGCCGCCGGCCTGGGCGTGCCGGCCGGCTACCCGGAATACGTGCTGCACAAGATGGTCACGGTGATGAAGGGCGGCGCCGAGGTCAAGATTTCCAAGCGCGCCGGCAGCTACGTGACGCTGCGCGACCTGATCGACTGGACCAGCCGCGACGCGGTGCGTTTCTTCCTGCTCAGTCGCAAGGCCGACAGCGAGTTCACCTTCGACGTCGACCTGGCGCTCAAGCGCAACGACGAGAACCCGGTGTTCTACGTGCAGTACGCACACGCCCGCATCTGCTCGGTGATCCGCCAGTTCGAAGCAGGCGGCGGTGACGTGGCGGGCCTGGCCGGCGCCGATCTGTCGCGCCTGACCGCGCCGAGCGAAGCCGCGCTGATGCTCGCGCTCGCCGAGTTCCCGACGATGCTGGCCAACGCCGCGGCCAGCCTGGCGCCGCACGACCTGACCTTCTACCTGCGCGATCTCGCCGGCGCGTTCCACAGCTACTACGGCGCCGAGCGCTTCTTGGTGGACGACACCGAACTGGCGCGGGCACGGCTGGCGCTGCTGGTCGCCACCCGCCAGGTCATTCGCAACACCCTCGCGGTGCTCGGCGTGAGCGCGCCGCAGCACATGGCCAGAGACCTCGAACCCACCGAGTCGCCAACGCAATGAACGATCCCACCTTCGTCCGGCACGACCGCCCTGCCCCGCCCCACCGCGCCCTGGCGAGCGCGCAACGTCGGCGCGTCAGCGGTCAGCGCGGCGGCTTTGCCGTGGGCCTGATCGTCGGCCTGCTGATCGGCCTGGCGCTGGCGCTGGGCGTGGCGCTGTACGTCACCAAGGTGCCGGTGCCGTTCATCGACAAGGTGCCGCAGCGCACCGCCGATCAGGACGCCGCGGAGGCCGCGAAGAACAAGAACTGGGACCCGAACAGCCCGCTGTACGGCAAGAACCCGGCCAAGCCGAACACCGCCGCCAGCGGCGTGGTGATGCCGCCGCCCGCGGTAACGCAGGCGCAAGCACCCACCGCGCTGCCAGCGCCGTCGGCGGGCGCGTCCGCCGCGCCGAGCCCGCACGACAGCGCGGCAACGACCCCCGCGAACCCGCCCGCCTCGGCACCGCGGTTCACCGCACCCGTAACCGCCGGCGGCACGTCGGACCCGTTCATCTACTTCGTGCAGGCCGGTGCCTACGGCCGCACCGAAGACGCCGAGCAGCAGCGCGCCAAGCTGGCGCTGCTGGGCCTGCAGGCGCGCACGACCGAGCGTGATCAGTCGGGCCGCACGGTATTCCGGGTCCGCCTGGGCCCGTTCGACAAACGCGCCGACGCCGACGCCGCGAAGGACCGCCTCACAGCCGCGGGAGTCGAGGCGGCTCTCGTGCGCGTGCAACGCTGACGCCGGCCCGAACTTTGCTCTGTCACATCGAGTCTGTGGATGTCTGTCAACCAGTGCCCGTCACGGGTCCAAGCCCCATGAAACGTCGCCAGTTCTCCACCGCGGTGCTGGGCGCGGGGGCCGCCGCGCTGGCTTGGCCCTGCGTTTCGCGGGCACAGGGCGGCCCGGTCGAAGGCCGGCAATATGTGCGCCTGGCGCAGCCGGTGCCGACCAGCGCCGGGCCGGGCAAGATCGAGGTGATCGACTTCTTCTGGTACGGTTGCCCGCATTGCTATGCCTTCGAGCCGGCACTGGAAGCCTGGGTCAAGCGCTTGCCCGCCGACGTGGTGTTCCAGCGCGTGCCGGTCGCCTTCAGTGCGGTGCCCTTTGTCGCCCACCAGCGCATCTACTACGCGCTCGAAAGCCTGGGCCTGGTCGATGCGATGCACCGCAAGGTGTTCTACGCGATCCACCACGACCGGATGCGCCTGGACCAACCGACCGAAATCGCCGCCTTCGTGGCCCGGAACGGGGTCGACGCCGCCAAGTTCATGGAGGCCTTCAACTCGTTCACGACCCAGACCCGGCTGCGCCAGGCGAACCAGTTGGTCGACGGCTACAAGATCGACGGCGTTCCGGCGATCGGCATCCAGGGCCGCTTCTACACTTCGGGCACGCTCGCCGGGACCAACGAGAAGGCCCTCGACGTCACCGACGTGCTGTTGCAGCGCCTGCGCAAGGGCGCCTGACCGGGTGGCGATCGACACCACCACGTTCTGAACCCCCTGGGGTTCAGCACCGGGCATCGAAACTTGCGGGCTAGAATGGCCTGCAAGTTTCATGCCCCTATGACCAATCTGCCGTTTTCGCTCGCCATCCGCACCGTCGGCGCACTGCTGCTGGCCTTGGTCGTGGCACATGGCGCGCATGCCGAGCGGGCCGATCGGCTCAAACCCCTGACGATCCAGGCCGACCAGGGCGGCCAGCTCGATCTGCAGCGCCAGGTCGTCGTCTTTACCGGCAACGTCGTCGTGACCAAGGGCACGATGGTGATCCGGGCCGGGCGCATCGAGGTGCGCCAGACACCCGATGGGTACGACACCGCGGTCGCCTTCGGCACGCCCGGCCAGCCGGCCACGTTCCGCCAGAAGCGCGACGGCGTCGACGAGACCATGGCCGGGCAGGCCGAGCGGATCGAATACGACGGCAAGGCCGATGTCGTCAAGTTCGTCAACAACGCGGCGGTGCGTCGCCTGCGCGGCGCGACGCCCGCCGACGAGATCAGCGGCAACCTGATCACCTACGACAGCACCACCGACGTGCTGAGTGTCACCGGCGGCGCGACCCGCTCCGCCACCAACCCCGACGGCCGCGTGCGCGCGGTGCTGATCCCGCGCGAAGGCAGCGACGCCGCTTCGGCCGCGGTGCCGTTGCGCCTGAGCCCCGCACTGGCGGCCTCGGCACCGGGCGGCGCCGGCAGCGGCGCCGGCAAGCCATGAGCCGGCCCGGCCGCCCGAAAATCGAATGCACCGCCGTGCGACGCGCGGAGGCTGCCCGATGAGCGCGGTTGCCGCTGCCTTGCCGGCCGGCCGGGCGCACCGGCTCGAGGCGACCGGGCTGCGCAAGTCGTTCGGCCCGCGCACCGTCGTCAGCGACGTGCACTTGGCCGTCCACAGCGGCGAGGTCGTCGGCCTGCTCGGGCCCAATGGGGCGGGCAAGACCACCAGCTTCTACATGATCGTCGGGCTGGTGCGCGCCGACGCTGGCCAGATCACCATCGAAGGCCAGCGCGTCGAGCGGCTGCCGATCCACCGGCGCTCGCGCCTGGGGTTGTCGTACCTGCCGCAGGAGGCGTCGATCTTTCGCAAGCTCACGGTCGAGGAGAACATCCGCGCGGTGCTCGAACTGCAGATCGACGCCGAGGGCCGGGCGCTCAAGCCGGCCGTGATCGAACAGCTGCTCGACGCGCTGCTGCACGACCTGTCGATCGACAGGCTGCGCGCGTCGCCTGCGCCGGCGCTGTCGGGCGGCGAGCGCCGGCGCGTCGAGATCGCGCGCGCGCTGGCGACGCAGCCGCGCTTCATCCTGCTCGACGAGCCGTTCGCCGGCGTCGACCCGATCGCGGTGATCGAGATCCAGCGGATCATCAACTTCCTGAAGAACCGCGGCATCGGCGTGCTCATCACCGATCACAACGTGCGCGAGACGCTGGGCATCTGCGACCGCGCCTACATCATCAGCGAGGGCCGCGTGCTGGCCGAAGGCACGCCCACCGAGATCGTCGACAACGCCGACGTGCGCAAGGTCTACCTCGGCGAACACTTCCGGATGTGATGGAACCCCTCGTCCGACGACTACGCCGGCCGATCCCCCGTGGGGATGCGGGCCCGCTTGGGAGCGGCCCGGCGCTGCGCCCGCCCGCCACCCACGCGCGAATGCAGCCATGAAGCCGACCCTTCAATTCCGGCTGTCGCAGCACCTCGCGCTGACCCCTCAGCTCCAGCAGTCGATCCGACTGCTGCAGCTCTCGACGCTCGAACTTCACCAGGAAGTCGAGCAGATGCTGGAGAGCAACCCGTTCCTCGAGACCGACGACGACGCCAGCCCGGCGTTCGAGCCGCTGGCCGAGCGCTCGAGCCCGGCCGAGCGCGCCGGTGAACGCGAGACCGAGCGCGCTGCCGAGCCTGGCGCCGATGCCGGCGGCGACGACGCCGCTGCGCCGCTCGACGCCGCCGAGTTCGGTGGCACCGAACGCGAAGACTGGGAGAACGGCACCGAGCGCGACGACTTCGACGGCATCGGCGAAACGCCGGGCAAGAGCAGCGCCAGCCCCGAAGGCGACGACTTCGACGGCGCCGAGCGCGACACCGCGATCCGCAGCCTGCAGGATCACCTGCGCGAGCAGCTGTCGGGGCTGCGCCTGGCACCGCTGGACGCCGCCGCGGTGATGGTGCTGATCGAGTCGCTCAACGACGACGGCTACCTCGATGACTCGCTCGAGGCCATCGCCGCGCAACTCGAGGCCGACGAAACGCAACGCGAAGACCTGCTCGAGCGGCTGCAGTGCGCGCTGCGCTACCTGCAAAGCATGGAGCCCACCGGCGTGGGCGCACGCGACCTCGGCGAATGCCTGACGCTGCAACTGCGCGCGCTGCCGCGCAGCCAGGCGCAGATGATCGCGATCATGGTCTGCAAGCAGCACCTGGAGCTGCTGGCGCGGCGCGACCTGAAGAAGCTGATGGCCGCCACCGGCGCCGACGAAGTGCTGCTGCGCGAGGCCGAGGCACTGATCAAGGCGCTCGAGCCCAAGCCGGGCCGGCAGTTCGCGCGCGCCGAGGCCAACATCATCATCCCCGACGTGATCGTGCACAAGGCCGGCCGCGGCTGGAAGGTCACGCTCAACCCCGACGTGATGCCCAAGCTGCGCATCAACGACCTGTACGCGAACGCGATCCGCCAGCAGCGCGGCGCGCGCCACGGCGCCGACACCCTGAACGGTGCCGGCCCGGGCCTGAACTCGCGGCTGCAGGAGGCGCGCTGGTTCATGAAGAACATCCTGCAGCGCTTCGACACCATCCAGCGCGTTTCGCAGGCGATCGTCGAGCGGCAGAAGAACTTCTTCACCCACGGCGCGATTGCGATGCGCCCGCTGGTGCTGCGCGAGATCGCCGACGAACTCGGCCTGCACGAATCGACGATCTCGCGCGTGACCACCGCCAAGTACATGAGCACGCCGTACGGCACCTTCGAGCTGAAGTACTTCTTCGGCTCGTCGCTCAACACCGAGGCCGGCGGCAACGCGTCGAGCACCGCGGTGCGCGCGCTGATCAAGCAGATCGTTGCCGCCGAAGACCCGGCCAAGCCTCTGAGCGACAGCCAGATCTCGCAGATGCTCGACGAGCAGGGCATCCAGGTCGCGCGGCGCACCGTCGCCAAGTACCGCGACGCGCTGAAGATCGCGCCGACGCAGCTGCGCAAGGCGATGTGAGGGGTGGCGGCGGGCGAAACGAATTTCTGCCACCAAGGGGCAAAGACGCCAAGGAATAGAAAGAAGACTTCCTTTTCCTTTCTTCTTTGCGTCTTTGCGCCTTGGCGGCAAACGGAACTGGCCATCACCACCACATACACCGACAACCGAGCCTTAGACCACCGTGCCTCTGCCACTCTTTCTCCCCTGCGCCGCCGGCGTCGAGACGCTGCTCGCCGATGAAGTGCAGCGCATCCTGCCCCAGGCGCGCGTGCACGCGGCGCGCGGCGGCGTCGCGCTCGCGGGCGACCCGCTCGAGGTGATGACGCTCAACCTCGAGAGCCGGCTCGCGCAGCGCGTGCTCATCGAGGTGGCGCACGCCTCGTATCGCGACGAGAACGACGTGTACGAGCTCGCCCGCAGCGTCGAGTGGGGCGAGTGGATCACGCCGCAGCACACCTTGCGCGTCGACACCACCGCGCACCGCAGCCCGCTCAAGAGCCTGAACTTCGCCGCGCTGCGCGTGAAGGACGCGGTCTGCGACTCGCTGCGCGACGCCACCGGCGAGCGCCCGAACGTCGACACCCGCCACCCCGACCTGCAGCTCGTGCTGCACCTGGGCGAGCACGAGGCCACGCTGTACGTCGACAGCTCCGGCGAGTCGCTGTTCAAGCGCGGCTGGCGCGAAGACAAGGGCGACGCGCCGCTGAAAGAAACCCTCGCCGCCGCAATGCTCGCCGCCGCTGGCTGGCGCGGCACGCTTGACGCCGGTGGCGCGCTGCACGACCCGTGCTGCGGCTCCGGCACGATCGCGATCGAAGCCGCGCAGATCGCCTGCGGCATCGCACCGGGCCTGAAGCGGCGCTTCGCGTTCGAGCGCCTGCTGCCGTTCACCGGCGACGCGATGCGCGCCGAACTGCAGCGCCTGCGCAGCCACGCCCAGGCGCGCATTCATGCGAGCGCGGTGCCGATCCACGCCAGCGACGTGTCGTTCCGGATGGTCGACTTCGCACGCCGCAACGCGCAGCGCGCCGGCGTCGAGGCGGCCATCACGTTCAACGGCGGCGACGCGCTCGAGCGGCCCGCGCCGCAGCTGCCTGCCGACCTGCCCGGCACGCTGATGATCAACCCGCCGTACGGCGAGCGCATCGAGGTCGGCGGCAAGGCGGCGCGTGCGCCGGCCGAAGACCGCGGCTTCGACAACCGGCAAGCGCCGAGCGACTTCTTCGCGCGGCTGGCCGCGCACTGGAAGCGCGCCTACACCCAGCACCCGGCCGGCTGGACTGCCTACGTGCTCAGCCCCGACATGAAGCTGCCCGGCGCGATGCGCCTGAAGGAGTCGCGCCGCGTGCCGATGTGGAACGGGCCGATCGAATGCCGTCTGTTCCGCTTCGACCTGGTGGCGGGGTCGGCGCGCGGCGCCGTCTGACGCACCTCAGCGCTTGGCCAGCTGCGCGAGGATGTCGCCGATGCCACCCAGACCGCCGGCGGGCACCTCGCCGTTCGGGGTGAGCCGGTCGACCACCTGCGGCAACAGCTGCGAGAGTTGACCGGCGACTTCGCCTTGCGACAGGCCGAGCCGGGCGGCCAGGTTGCCGAGCATGTCGGCGCCGAGCACGCTGCCGAGCTGGTCGCCCGAGATCGGCGCGTTCTGGCCGTGGCCGATCCACGAGCCGATCACGTCGCCCAGGCCGCCCTGGGTGAACCGGCCGACCAAGTCGCCCAGGCCACCGCCACTGCCCGGGCCACCCCCCTTGTTGGCGAGCATGCCGATCACCGCGTTCAGCAGCGCGCCTTGCGTGCCCGCCTCGCCCGGCGTGGCCTGCACGCCGCCCTGGCCGCCCGCCAAGGCCCCGATCACCGTGTCGAGCAAACCCATGATCGCGATCCCTTCATGTCGAGTTGAGGGTCGATTCTGACCAGCGCGGCGCCGCGCCGCAAGCAGCGCGGTGGCCGACTTGCCGCGCGCTACACGCTGGCGCTCGGCCGGATCAAGGCCAGGTGGGCCAGCAGCGCCAGCGGCGCGGTGTCGGCGCGCAGCACGCGCGCACCCAGCGACACCGCGACGAAGCCGGCCGCCCGCGCCGCGCGTTCCTCGGCCGGCGCCAGGCCACCCTCCGGGCCGCTCAGGCAGACCACGCCGGCCGGCGGCAGCGCCGCCACCACGGGCGGCGCGGCATCCGTCAGGCTCAACACCCAGCGCGCTGCGCCGTTCGGCGCGGTCTCGCGCAGCCAGTCGGTCAGCGTGACCACCGGCGCCACCTGCGGCACGCGCGTGCGCCCGCTCTGCTCGCAGGCGGCCTGTGCCACCGCCTGCCAGTGCGCGACCTTCTTGTGCGCGCGCTCGCCGGTCAGGCGCAGCACCGAGCGCTCGCACAGCAGCGGTTGGATCACGGCCACACCGAGTTCGGTGGCCTTCTCGACCAGCGCGTCCATGCGGTCGTTGGCCGGCATGCCCAGCGCCAGCGTGACCGGCAGCGCCAGCTCGCGATCGACGTCGACGTGCGCGCCGATCTGCACCGTCACGTCGCTGCGGCCCATTTGCTCCACCGTCGCGTGCCACTCGCCGCCGGCGCCGTTGAACAGCACGATCGGCGCACCGGGTTGCAGGCGCAGCACCTGCACGTGGCGTGCGCTGCCGGCGGGCAGCGCGAGGGGCTCGCCCGCGCTCAGCGGGCCGTCGATGAAGAAGCGCGGTGGCATGCGCGCAGTGTGCCCGACCCGACCGGCGCCGCACGCCGGCCGCTGCGGCGGCGGTCGCGCCAACGCGCATCAACCGTGCACGGCG
Organism: Burkholderiales bacterium; assembly: GCA_028868895.1. GTDB lineage: Bacteria > Pseudomonadota > Gammaproteobacteria > Burkholderiales > Burkholderiaceae_C > LMDS01. The sequence goes on along the minus strand of JAGWTP010000007.1, from coordinate 40,577 downwards.
TGCGCCAGCCAGTCCTCGACGATCGCGCGCGTGTAGACGCTCGCCACCTCGGCGGTGAAGCGGGTGAAGTCGACGTGCGCCGAATCGTCGGCGCGGTCGGACACCGTGCGCAGCACCGCGAACGGGCGCTCGAAATCGGCACAGGCCTGGGCGACGGCCGCGCCTTCCATCTCGACCGCCAGCGCATCGGGCTGCAGCGCGCGCAGCTCGTCGCTGTGGGCGGCGCTGGCGACGAAGCGGTCGCCGCTGATGACCAGCCCCTCGTGCACGCGCGCGCCGTCGATGCCGAAGTCGAGCAGGTGCGGCGCGCCGATCAGCGCGTCGGCGCGGTCCAGGCAGCGCCGCGCCGCTGCGGCCAGCGCATCGGCGAGCGGCGCGTCGGCATCGAAGCGCGAACGGCCGGTCAGCGGCACCTCGAAGCGCGGGAACAGCGGCGAGGCGTCCATGTCGTGCTGCAGCAGCTGCCGGGCCACGACCACATCACCCACCCGAACGCCGCGGTGCAGGCCACCGGCGACACCGGTGAAGACGAGCTGGCACGCATCGAACGCGTGCATCAGCAGCACCGCGGTCGTGGCCGCGGCGACCTTGCCGATGCCCGACAGCACCAGCACCACCGGGTGACCTTGAATCCGGCCATGATGAAACGCGCGGCCTGCCAGGTGCACCGTGCGCGCGTCGTGCAAGGCGGGCAGCAGCGCGCGCAGCTCGTCGTGCATCGCACTGACGATGGCCACCGGGCGTTCGGACATGGGGTGGGCGCTGCCGCGGCGACGCCGTGCCGCGAGCGGCGTCAGCCGCCGTAGAGCACGCGCCGCGCACTCGCGGCCGCGGCCTCGCCCTTGCGCTCGGCAATCTGCGCCAGCGTGCGCTGCGCGACCGCCTGCAGGTCCTCGATCGTCGCCGCCTTCTCGACGGCCAGCGTCAACACGAAGCCGCGCAAGCCGAGCTCCTTCGAGATCAGCTGGGTCAGCGCCGCGGTGAACTGCGCATAGTCTTGTGGCGGGGCCGAGGCCGCGGGCGCGGCGGCCGTGGCGGTGTCGGGACGGCCCGGCGGCGATGCGCCCGGGCGGCTCGCCGAAGCCGCCGCCGGAGCGATCAGGCCGAGCGACTGGAGCACCTGGAAGTCGGCGGCGGTGATCCCGGCCAGGCTCGCGAGCAGCATCTCTTCGGTCTTGACGCCGTCGATGACGAGCAGCAGGTTGCGCTGCGCGCGCTCCTTCACCAGGGCGCGCGCCTGCATCTCAATACGCCCCGCGTCGGTCTTCGACCAGATCACCGATGAGCTCCAAACGACTGTGCGCGCGGCTTGCAAGGGCGACGCCGCGCTTGCGCGAAATGTAGCAGCATCGATGCCACACGACCGTGAAAAACGGCCTGCGGGCGCTCGGCGCGCCTAGCCCTTGTCGCGCAGTTCGCGGCGCAGGATCTTGCCCACATTGGTCTTGGGCAGATCGGTGCGGAACTCGATCACTTTCGGCCGCTTGTAGCCGGTCAGGTTGGCTTCGCAATAGGCCCGCACGTCGGCCTCGGTGACGGCCGGGTTGCTGCGCACGAGCACCAGCTTGACGGCCTCGCCGGCCTTCGCATCGGCGATGCCCACCGCCGCGCACTCGAGGATGCCCGGCATCTGCCCGACCACGTCTTCGACCTCGTTGGGGTAGACGTTGAAGCCGCTGACCAGGATCATGTCTTTCTTGCGGTCCACGATCTTGAAGTAGCCGCGCTCGTCGACCACGCCGATGTCGCCGCTGCGAAAGAAGCCATCGGCCGTCATGACCTTCGCGGTCTCGTCGGGGCGCTGCCAGTAGCCGGCCATCACCTGCGGGCCCTTGATGGCGATCTCGCCCGGCGTGCCCATCGGCACCTCATTGCCGTCGTCGTCGAGCAGCGTGAGTTCGGTGTTGGGCATCGGCAGGCCGATGTTGCCGCTGTACGCGATGCTGTCCACCGGGTTGCAGGTGGCCGAGGGCGAGGTCTCGCTCAGGCCGTAGCCTTCGACGATCGGGCAGCCGGTCTTTTCCAGCCAGAGCTTGGCGGTGGCACTCGTCACGGCCATGCCGCCGCCCACCGAGATCACCAGGCCGCTCCAGTCGACGCTGTTGAATTGAGGGTGGTGCGCCATCGCGTTGAACAGCGTGTTCACCGCCGGGAAGCTGTGGAAGGTCTCGCCCTTGAGCTCCTTGAACATGCCCGGCAGGTCGCGCGGGTTGGCGATCAGGATGTTGGCGCCGCCCATGCGCATGCCCAGCATCATGTTGGTGTTGAAGCCGAAGATGTGATAGATCGGCAGCGCGCAGATCGTGACCACCTGCTGGCCGGGCGGGATCTTCTTGAGCGCCGGCTGGTACCAGGCCTCGGCTTGCAGGATGTTGGCCACCAGGTTGCGGTGCAGCAGCACCGCGCCCTTGCTGACGCCGGTGGTGCCGCCGGTGTACTGCAGCACCGCGATGTCGTCCGGGCCCACGGTGGCGGGCTTGAACGACATGCCACGGCCCTGCGCCAAGGCGTCGTTGAAGGCCACGGCGCCGGGCAGCTCGAACGCCGGCACCATCTTCTTGACCTTGCGCACCACGTAGTTGACGATCATCGACTTCGGGAAGCCGAGCATGTCGCTCAGCGCCGTCACGATGACCTTCTTGGTCGGCACCTGCGGCAACACCTGCTCCAGGGTGGTCGCGAAGTTCTCGACGATGATGATGAGCTTGGCGCCCGAGTCCTTCAGCTGGTGCTCGAGCTCGCGCGGCGTGTACAGCGGGTTCACGTTCACGACCACGCAGCCCGCGCGCAGGATCGCCGCCACCGCCACCGGGTACTGCGGCACGTTGGGCATCATGATCGCGACGCGGTCGCCGCGCTCGAGCCCCTGCGCCTGCAGGTACGCGGCCAGTGCGCGCGAGGCTTCGTCGACCTGCGTGTAGCCGATCGACTTGCCCATGAACTTGTAGGCCGTGCGGCCGGCGTACTTCTTGAAGCTCTCGTCGAGCAGCTCGACCAGCGAGCGGTACTGCTCGACGTCGATCGTGGCCGGCACGCCGGCGGGGTACTGCTTCAACCAAATCTTTTCCATCGGAGACTCCGGGACACAGCCGGGGATTCTGACGGAGCACCGCCGTGCCGAAGCTAGGGTGTTTCGATAGCGCGCCCGACACGCATGATGCGCACTGCGCGACCGCGCCCTTCGACCTTCGTCCGTCGGTCACCGTCGCGCCCACCCCGTGAGGACCCATGACTCGACTTGCGAACCACACCAGCGACGCACCCGCCATCGCGCCGGGATCGAACCCCCATCAACATGGCCCGGTGCTCGTGATGGGCGCGGGTGCGATCGGCTGCTACCTGGGCGGGTGCCTGCAGGTGGCCGGCGTGCCGGTGGTCTTCGTCGGCCGCGCGCGCGTGCTCGCCGCGCTGCGCGAGCACGGCCTGACGCTGACCGACCTGGACCAGCACCGCCGGCACCTGCCCGCCGCCGCATTGAGCCTGCACGACGCCGTGCCCGCGGGCCTCGCGCCAAGCCTGGTGCTGCTGGCGGTGAAGAGCGGCGCCACCACCGAAGCCGCCGCGCTGCTGGCGCGCGCGTTGCCCGCCGGCACGCCGGTCGTGTCGATGCAGAACGGCATCGGCAACACCGACCTGGCGCGCGCCGCGGCGCCGCGCCTGCGCTGGCTCGCGGGCATGGTGCCGTTCAATGTCGCCGAGCTGGCGCCGGGCCACTTTCATCGTGGCACCGACGGCGAACTGGCAGCGCAAGACGACGCCGCACTGCGCGCGCTGGCGCCCGCCTTCGAGCGCGCCGGCCTGGGCCTGCGGCTGCACGCCGACCTGCGCGCGCTGCAATGGGGCAAGCTGCTGCTGAACCTGAACAACCCGGTCAACGCGCTGTCGGGCCAACCGCTGCGCGCGCAACTGATGCAGCGTGGCTACCGCCAGTGCCTGGCCGCGCTGCAGACCGAAGCGCTGCAGCTGCTGCACAGCGCCGGCATCGCGCCGGCACGGGTCGCCGCACTGCCACCGCATCGCCTGCCCGCGCTGCTGCGCCTGCCCACGCCGCTGTTTCGCCTGATCGCCGCGCGCATGCTGCGCATCGACGCGAAAGCGCGCTCCAGCATGGCCGAAGATCTCGCGCTCGGCCGGCCGACCGAGATCGACGCGCTGTGCGGCGAGGTCGTGCGGCTGGCCGAGCGCCAGGGCCGGCGCGCGCCGCTGAATGCGCGCATCGTCGAACTGGTCCAGGCCTGGCCGCAGCACCCGGTGCCGCTGGATGCGCACTCGATGCGAGCCGCGCTCGGGCTGTGAGCGCCCCCGGGCGGCGTTGCCGCTGCCGCCCTACGGCGCGCCCGGTGGCGCTTGCCAGCCACCGCCGAGCGCCTGGATCAGCGCGATCGCCGCGGCCTGCCGGCTCGCCGCGAGTTGCGCCAGCGTGCGCCGCGCGCTCAGCGCCGACGCCTGCGCGGTGACGACGCTGGTGTAGGCCACCTGGCCGGCCTGGTACTGGTTCAACAACTGCTGTTCGGTGAGGTCGGCGGCCTGCGACGCGGCGGCGCGCGAAACCGCCTGATCGGCCAGCGCACGGGCGCTCGCGAGCTGGTCCTCGACTGCCTGGAACGCCGTCAGCACGGTCTGCCGGTAGCGCGCCACCGCGGCGTCGCGAGCCGCCTGCGCGCCCGCGACGCGCGCGCGCGTCGCGCCGGCGTCGAACAGTGTCTGCGCCACCGACAGGCCGAGCGACCACAGGCTGTTCGAGGCGCTGAACAGGTCGGCGACGCGGCTGCCGCTGCTGCCGAACGAGCCGCTCAGCGCGAGGCTCGGGAAGTAGGCCGAACGCTGGATGCCGATCTGCGCGTTCGCCGCCGCCACCGCGCGCTCGGCCGAGGCGATGTCGGGCCGACGCTGCAGCAGCTCCGACGGCAGCGCCAGCGGTACCGCGGGCACGGTCCGGTTCCAGGGCGCCGGGGGCAGCGTGAAGTCGGCCGGCGCCTTGCCGATCAGCACCGCGATCGCGTGCTCGAGTTGCGCGCGCTGGTTGGTGAGCGCGGCCAGGTCGGCACGCGTGTTGGCCAGCTGGGTCTGCGCCTGCAGCACGTCGGTGCGCGGCGCGATGCCGGCGGCGTAGCGGTTGCCCGTGATCGTCAGCGCGCGTTCGTAGCCGGCGATCGTCGCGCGCACCAGCGCGAGCTCGGCGTCGGCGTCGCGCAGCGCGAAGTAGTCGATCGCGACCTCGCCCTGCGCCGACAACCGGGCCGCGGCCAGATCGGCGGCACTGGCCTGCGCACTCGCCTGAGCGCCCTCGACGCCACGACCGAGCTTGCCCCACAGGTCGGGCGCCCAGCTGGCGGCGGCCCCCAGCTGCAGGCTGTCGGCGGCGCCGATCGACGCCCCGCCGCCGGAGCGCTTGGCGCCGGCGTCGAGCGCGACCGACGGGAACAGTGCGGCGCGCTGCAGCCGCACCAGCGAACGCGCCTGCGCGTAGGCGGCCACCGCCGCGGCGACGTTCTGGTTCGAGACCTCGACCTGCGCCACCAGCGTGTCCAGCCCGGCGTCGCCGAACAGCTGCCACCACGCTCCGCGCTCCAGCGTGTCGGCCGGCGCCGCCGGGAACCAGCCGGCATCAGTGGCCGGTGCCTCCTTGAATGCGGCCGGCGCCGCGGCGCTCGGGCGCACATAGTCGGGCCCGACGGCGCAGGCCGACAGCGTGGCGGCGATGGCGGCCATCGCGGCGCACCGCCACGGCGGTGCTCGCCACGGCGTCGGTTGCAGAAGCGGCGAGCGCACGGGCGAGCGGCGGGTTGGGTTCATGTCGATTCGGCCGGTGCGAGCGGGCCTTCGGCGGCGCGGCTCAGGTGGCGCTCGTCGCGCTTGCGGCGGCGCAGTTTGTCGAGCAGCAGATAGACCACCGGGGTGGTCAGCAGGGTCAGCAACTGGCTCGCGACCAGCCCGCCGATGATCGCCACGCCGAGCGGCTGGCGCAGCTCCGAGCCTTCGCCGAAGCCGATCGCCAGCGGCAGCGCGCCCAGCGCGGCGGCCAGCGTCGTCATCAGGATCGGGCGAAAGCGCAGCAGGCAGGCCTCGCGCACCGCCGCGAGCGGCGTCATGCCGCGGGCGCGCTCGGCCTCGAGCGCGAAGTCGATGATCAGGATCGCGTTCTTCTTGACGATGCCCAGCAGCAGGAACACGCCGATCAGCGCGATGATCGAAAAGTCCATCTTGAACAGCATCAGCGCAAGCACCGCGCCGATGCCTGCCGACGGCAGCGTCGACAGCACCGTGATCGGGTGGATCAGGCTCTCGTACAAGATGCCCAGCACGATGTAGATGACGACGATCGCGGCCGCGATCAGCAGCACCTGCTGGCCCTGCGACTGGCTCGCCTCCAGCGCCGTGCCGGCGAACGCGCCGCGCACGTTGGTGGGCAGGCCGAGGTCGGCCTCGGCCTGCACGATCTGGCGCCCGGCGTCGGCCAGCGTCGCGCCTTCGGCCAGGTTGAACGAGATCGTGGTCGCGAGTTCGCCGTCCTGGTGGTTGACCGAGGTCGGCGCCGATTCGTCGCTGAACCGGGCGATCGCGCGCAGCGGCACCAGCGCGGTCGGCGTGTTCGCCAGCGGGTTGCCGCCGGAGGCGTCGCGCAGGCCGGGGTTGACCGACAAGGGGGCCGCGTTCGAGCCGGTCGCCGCCGCGGTGGCCGGCAGCGTCGCGCCGGGCGCGATGCTGCCCGCCGGCGTCTTCGCGGCCACGTACACGTCGCGCAGCGCGGGCGGGCCCATCGTGTACTGCGGCGCCCATTCCATCACCACGTGGTACTGGTTCAGCTCGTCGTAGATGGTCGCGACCTGGCGCTGGCCGAAGGCGTCGTACATCGCCGCATCGATGCCGGCCGAGGTGACGCCGAGCTCGGCGGCGCGGTCGCGATCGACCTGCACCATTGTCTGGATGCCGTTCTCGGCCTGGTCGGTGTTCACGTCGGTCATCGTGCTGGCGTGCTTGAGCGCGTCGGCCAGCCGGGTCGCCCACCGCTTCAGGTCCTGCAGGTTGTCGCTCTTGAGCGTGTACTGGTAGGCGGCGTTGCTGGCGCGGCCACCCGAGCGCACGTCCTGCACCGTGGCCAGGAACACCTGCAGCCCGGTGACCTTCGCGAGCTGCGGGCGCAGCCGCGCGATCACCGCCTGGCCGCCGTCCTTGCGCTCGCTCAGCGGCTTGAGCGTGACGAACATGAAGCCGCCGCCCGAGCGCCCGCCACCGGTGAAGCCCACCACCGTGGCAACCGCCGGGTCGGCGTGGGCGATGGCCACCACCTGGCGCAGCTTGGTGCCCATCTCCTGCGTCGAGATGCTCTCGTCGGCGCGCAGGCCGCCGCTGAGCTGGCCGCTGTCCTGCTGCGGGAAGTAGCCCTTGGGCACGACGGCGAACAGGTACACGTTCAGCGCAACGACCGCGAGCAGGATCAGCATCACCAGCGCCTTGCTCGCCAGCGCCCAGTCCAGGCTGAGTTCGTAGGCGTGCAGCAGGCGCGCGTAGGCGCGTCCGGCGCCACGCGCGAGCCGACCCGGCGCGCGCGCGGCGCCGCCGCCGTGCGGGTCGGGCAGGAACCACGCGCACATCATCGGCGTGGTCGTCAGCGAGATCACCAGCGAGATCATCACCGCCGCCGACAGCGTCACCGCGAACTCGCGGAACAGCCGCCCGGCCTGGCCCGGCATGAACAGCAGCGGGATGAACACCGCCACCAGCGAGACGCTGATCGACAGCACCGTGAAGCCGACCTCGCGCGCGCCCAGCAGCGCCGCCTGCATCCGGCCCATGCCGGCCTCGATGTGGCGCGCGGTGTTCTCGAGCACCACGATCGCGTCGTCGACGACGAAACCGGTGGCCACCGTCAGCGCCATCAGGCTGAGGTTGTTCAGGCTGAAGCCGAGCAGGTACATCACGCCGAAGGTGCCGAGCAGCGCCACCACGGTGGCCACCGCGGGTATGGCGGTGGCGCGCGCGTTGCGCAGGAACACGCTGACGACGACCACCACCAGCGCGATCGAGATCAGCAGCGTGATCTCGATCTCGCGCAGCGACGCACGGATCGAGGTCGTGCGGTCGGCGGCGACGTGCAACTCCACGTCGGCCGGCAGTTGCGCCTGCAGCTCGGGCAGCAGCGCGCGCACCCGGTCGACGGTCTGGATCACGTTGGCGCCGGGCTGGCGCGTGATCAGGATGATGATCGCCGGCTGGCCGTTGAACAGGCCCAGCGTGCGGGTGTTCTCGACGCCGTCGACGACCTGCGCCACGTCCGACAGCCGCACCGCCGCGCCGTTGCGCCAGGCCACCACCATCGAGGCGTAGTCGGCGGCGCGCCGGGCCGGGGTCTGGGTGTAGATCTGCAGGCGCCGGCCCCCGCCCGAGATCGCGCCCTTGGGCCGGTTCGCGTTGGCCGACTGGATCGCCGCGCGCACGTCTTCGGTGCTGATGCCGTAGTGGTTCAGCGCGAACGGCAGCAACTCGACCCGCACCGCCGGCAGCGAGCCGCCGCCGATCTCGACCTCGCCGACTCCTTCGACCTGCGCCAGCCGCTGGCTGACGATGTTGGACACGGCCTCGAAGATCTGCCCCGGCGTCTTCGTCTTCGAGGTCAGCGCCAGGATGACCACCGGTGCCGCCGCCGGGTTGGCCTTGTGGTAGGTCGGGTTGCTCTTCAGCGTGGCCGGCAGGTCGACCCGCGAGGCGTTGATCGCCGCCTGCACCTCACGCGCCGCGCCGTCGATGTTGCGAGACAGGTCGAACTGCAGCGTCACGCGGGTTTGTCCGATGCCGCTCGACGAGGTCATCTCGTTGACGCCGGCGATCGTGCCGAGGTGCCGCTCCAGCGGCGTGGCCACGCTCGTGGCCATGGTCTCGGGGCTCGCGCCGGGCAGGTTGGCGCTGACCGAAATCACCGGGAAGTCGACCTGCGGCAGCGGCGAGACCGGCAACACGAAGAACGCCCCGATGCCGGCCAGCGCCACGCCGACCGTCAGCAGCACGGTCGCGATCGGGCGGCGCACGAAGGGGGATGAGAGGTTCACGCGCGAGGCCCCATCACGACCCCTCACCCCGGCCCTCTCCCCGCGGGCGGGGAGAGGGAGCAACACCCGGTGGGCTCGCGGTCCCGGTGGCGGGCACTGCCAAGGCAGAGACACCCTCGCCCGCACCCGCGGCAGAGGCGAAGGCAGAGACTCCCTCGCCCGCACCGGCGGGAGCGGGTGGGGGTGAGGGCCCGCGCAGCCGCTGCCCCAGACGATCGAAGGCCAGGTAGATCACCGGCGTCGTGAACAGCGTCAGCATCTGGCTGACGATCAGCCCGCCGAAGATTGCCAGGCCCAGCGGGCGGCGCAACTCCGCGCCTTCGCCCCAGCCGAGCATCAGCGGCAGCGCGGCGAACAGCGCGGCCAGCGTCGTCATCAGGATCGGGCGCAGCCGCAGCAGCGCGGCCTGGTGGATGGCGTCGCGCGGCGACATGTGCTGCTGGCGCTCGGCGTCGATCGCGAAGTCGATCATCATGATCGCGTTCTTCTTGACGATGCCGATCAGCAGGATGATACCGATGATGCCGATCACGCCGAGGTCGTTGCCGGTGAGCATCAGCGCAAGCAGCGCGCCGACGCCGGCCGACGGCAGCGTCGACAGGATCGTCAGCGGGTGCACGTAGCTCTCGTAGAGCACGCCCAGCACGATGTACACGCACACCACCGCGGCCAGGATCAGCCAGAGCTGGTTGGTCAGCGACTTCTCGTAGGCCCCGGCGGCGCCCAGGAAGGTCATCGAGACGCTGCCGGGCAGGCCGATGTCCTGCGCCGCCTGGCGGATCGTGGCGACCGCCGCGCCGAGCGACACGCCGGGCGCGGTGTCGAAGTTCAGCGTGCTCGCCGGGTACTGCGCGACGTGGGTGATCTGCAGCGGCGCGCGCTGCTCGGTGATGGTCGCGAACGCCGACAGCGGCGTGGCCCGGCCCGAGCCGGTCTTCAGGTTCAGCTGGCCCAGCGTGTGCACGTTGGTCAGCACGCCCGGGCGCGCCTCCAGGATCACGCGGTACTGGTTGGTCTGGGTGAAGATCGTCGAGACGATGCGCTGGCCGAACGCGCTGTACAGCGCGTCGTCGACCGACGCGGCGGTGATCGCCAGGCGCGATGCGGTGTCGCGATCGACCGCGATGTAGGCGGCCAGGCCCTGTGCATCGGCGTCGCTGCTGACGTGGCGCACCGACTGCGCGGCAGCGTCGCTGTGCAGCCGCGCCACGAGCTTGCCCATCCAGGCGTTGACGGTCTTCGAGTCGGCGCCTTCGAGCGAGACGCGGTACTCGGTCGGCCCGGTCTCGGCATCGATCGTCAGGTCTTGCGTGGGCTGCAGCGACAGCGTCACGCCGGCCACCTGGGCGACCCGCTCGCGCAGGCGCTGCATCACCGCCTGCTGGTCGCCGTGGCCGGGCTTCAGGTCGATCAGCATGCTGCCGGTGTGCAGCATCGTGTTGTTGGCCGCGTCGACGCCGACGAACGAGCTCAGGTTCTCGACCGCGGGGTCCTGCAGGATCGCGCGCGCGGCCTGCTGCTGCAGTTGCGCCATGCGCTCGTACGACACGTCCTGCGCGGCCTCGATGCGGGCCTGCAGCTGGCCGGTGTCCTGGGTCGGGAACAGGCCCTTCGGGATCGTGACGTAGAGCAGCACCGTCAGCGCCATCGTCGCCAGCGCCACGATCAGCGTCGCACCCTGGCGCGCGAGCACCCAGTTGAGCGCGCGGTCGTAGCGCTGCGTCACGCCTTTGAAGAGCGCATGCGCCTTGCGCGCGAACGCGTTGCGCTGCGCGGCGTCGGTTTCGGCGCCGAGCCAGCGCGCTGACATCATCGGCACCAGCGTCAGCGAGACCAGCGCCGAGATCAGGATCGTGATCGCCAGCGTGACCGCGAATTCGCGGAACAGCCGGCCGATCACGTCGCCCATGAACAGCAGCGGGATCAACACCGCGATCAGCGAGACCGTCAGCGAGATGATGGTGAAGCCGATCTGGGTCGCGCCCTTCAACGCCGCCTGCAGCGGCGGCTCGCCGGCCTCGATGTGGCGCGAGATGTTCTCGATCATCACGATCGCGTCGTCGACGACGAAGCCGGTGGCGATCGTCAGTGCCATCAGGCTCAGGTTGTTCAGGCTGTAGCCGAGCAGGACCATCGCGCCGCAGCTGCCGATCAGCGAGATCGGCACCGCGATGCTGGCGATCACGGTGGCGCGCAGGCTGCCCAGGAACGCGAAGATCACCAGCACCACCATCACGACCGCCAGCACCAGTTCGATCTCGACCTGCTCGACCGACGCGCGGATGCCGGTGGTGCGGTCGGCCAGCACGTTGACGTGCACGCTGTCGGGCAGCGCCTGCTGCAGCGCCGGCAGCAGGGCCTTGATCGCATCGACCGTGGCGATCACGTTGGCGCCGGGCTGGCGCTGCACGTTCAGGATGATGGCGGGTGCCAACTGCCGCAGGGCCGCCCCAAGGCAGTTGTCCCCCCCGGGGGGCGGGCGCGAAGCGACCTCGGGGCAGTCAGTTCCTGCCCACGCGCCGAGCTGGGTGTTCTCGGCGCCGTCGACCACACGCGCCACGTCGGTCATCCGCACCGGCGCGCCGTTCCGGTACGCGACGATCAGGTTCTTGTAGTCGGCCGCGGTCAGCAGCTGGTCGTTGGCGTTGATCGAGTAAGCCCGCTTCGGGCCGTCGAAACTGCCCTTGGCGCCGTTCGAGTTGGCACTCGCGATCACGGTGCGCAAGGTGTCCAGGCCGATGCCGATCGCGGCGAGCGCCTGGGTGTCGGCCTGGATGCGCACCGCAGGGCGCTGGCCGCCGCTGAGCGAAACCAGGCCCACCCCCGAGACTTGGCTGATCTTCTGCGCCAGCCGGGTGCTGACGAGGTTCTGCACCTGCGTGAGCGGCAGCGTGTCGGAGGTGATCGCCAGCGTCAGCACCGGCGCGTCGGCCGGGTTGACCTTGGCGTAGATCGGCGGCGCCGGCAGGTCGGCCGGCAGCAGCGAGGCGCCGGCGTTGATCGCGGCCTGCACCTCCTGCTCGGCCACGTCGAGCGTCTGGCCGAGCGTGAACTGCAGCGTGACGATCGACACCCCGGCCGCGCTGGTCGAGCTCATCCGGTCCAGCCCCGCCATCTGGCCGAACTGGCGCTCCAGCGGCGCGGTGATGGTGTTGCTCATCACCTCGGGGCTGCCGCCGGGGTACAGCGTGCGCACCTGGATGGTCGGGTAGTCGACCTGCGGCAAGGCCGACAGCGGCAGGAACCTGAACGCCACCAGCCCGGCGAGCACGATCGCCACCATCAGCAGCGAGGTCGCGACGGGGCGCAGGATGAACGGGCGCGACGGGCTCATGCGGCGATGGTCTCGATGACGCGGGCTCCGATGCGGCGGGGTGCTCTGGCCGCCGCGATGTCAGCCTCCGCCGCCGGCCGCAGCGGACGGGCGGCGCCGCTTTGCTGCCGACGCACCCGAGGCCGCGCCGGACGCCGCACCCGAAGCCGCGCCGGCCGGCCGCTCGGCGGCGGTCTGCACGCGCGCGCCGTCCTTCAGGCGGTCGGCGCCTTCGGTCACGACCGTCTCGCCCGCTGCCAGCCCGGTCGTGATCGCGACCGCGTCGACGCTCGCTTCGCCGGGCGCGACCGGGCGCAGCGCGACGGTGCGGTCGGGCTTGACGACGTAGACGAACGCGCCGTTCGGCCCGAAGCGCAGCGCGGTCACCGGCACCACCACCGCGCCGTGGACCGTGCGCAGCAGCAGCTGCACATTGACGAACTGGTTCGGGAACAGGTTGCCCGCGGCGTTGCTGAAACGCGCCTTCGCCTTCACGGTGCCGGTGGTGGTGTCGATCAGGTTGTCCAGCGTCAGGAAATGGCCGGTGTCGAGCTGGCGGGTGCGGGTGCGATCGAAGGCCTGCACCGGCAGTTGCGCGCCTGCGGCCTGGCGCTCTTGCACCTCGGGCACGCGGTCTTGCGGGATCGCGAACTCCACGTCGATCGGCGCCACCTGGGTGATCACCGCGACGCCGTTGGCGTCGCCGGCGGCGACGTAGTTGCCGGCATCGACCGGGCGCAGGCCGACGCGCCCGCCCAGCGGCGCGACGATGCGCGCGTAGCCCAGGTTGAGCCGGGCGGTGGCCTCGGCGGCGCGGTCGACCGCGACCGTGCCCTCGAGCTGCTTGACGAGCGCGGCCTGCGTGTCCACGTCCTGGCGCGCGATCGAGTCCTGCGCCAGCAGCGTCTGATAGCGCGCCAGCGTGACCCGGGCGGCTTCGAGCTGGGCCTGGTCGCGACCGCGCGCGCCCTGCGCCTGCGCCAGCGTGGCCTCGAACGGCCGCGCGTCGATGGTGGCGAGCACGTCGCCCTTCTTCACCCGCTGGCCTTCCTTGAACAGCACCTGCGTCAGCACGCCCGAGACCTGCGGGCGCACCGTCACGTTGGCCACCGGCGTGACGGTGCCGAGCGCGTCGATCAGCACCGGGATGTCGGCGCGCCGCGCGACCGCGATGCCGACCGTGCTCGGCACGCCGCCGCGCGCGCCACCGGGGCCACCCGGTCCGCCGACGGTGCCCGCCACGGGCGCCTTGGGCGAGTGGGTCAGGTGCCAGGCCAGCGCGCCCAGCAACGCCAGTGCGACGAGCGCGATCACGCTGCCGAGCCCGCGCCGGCGCGTGTGGCGCGCCGCGGCGGCTTCGGTGCCGGGTGTGGGTGCGGTGGCGGTGGGCGGCGGTTGGTCCATGGTGCGAGGCAGTGTTCTCGGCCGGCGCCGATGCGCGCGGATTGTTGCAGTCGCGGCGCATCGGTGCAGCAGGGGCGGCCGACGCTGCGCCGGCAACACAGCGACCGTCGCGCCCCCGACCGCAGCACAGGCCTGCGTGTGACGTTCGCATCGATGTTGACGCAGGAACGCCGCCTACACTATTCTTTACCGATTGGTCAGGCCACTTGACCACCCCCGCGATGCCGATCCAGACCATCGAACCCCGCCGCCTGTACCGCCAGATCGCCGACCAGCTGCGGGGCCTGCTCGAGCGCGGCGAATATGCGGTGGGCTCGCGCCTGCCGCCCGAGCGCGATCTGGCGCAGCAGCTCGGCGTGTCGCGCCCGTCGGTGCGCGAGGCGCTGATCGCGCTCGAGGTCGAAGGGCGGGTCGAGGTGCGCATGGGCTCGGGCATCTACGTGCTGCCGATCGACGCCGCGCGCACCCGCACGGTCAGCGCCGAGGGCCCGCTCGAAACCCTGCGCGCGCGCGCGCTGATCGAAAGCGAACTTGCCGCGCACGCGGCTCACCACATGAGCAGGGCGCAGGTCGCCGGGTTGCGCAATGCCCTGGCGCTGATGCAGCAGGAGGTCGACAGCGGCCACACGCCGGCCCGCGGCGACCGCCTGTTCCACCTGCGCATCGCGCAGGCGGCCGAGAACTCGGTGCTCGAGCGCATCGTCGGCGAGCTGTTCGACGAGCGCCGCAATCCGCTGTTCGAGCAGCTCGGCAGCCACTTCGAGACCGCGCACAGCTGGACCGCCGCGATCGCCGAGCACGCCGCGGTGATCGCGGCGATCGCGAGCCGCTCGGCCGCGGCCGCGCGCACCGCGATGGCGGCACACTTGTCGAACTCGCACGACCGTTTCACCGCGAGCATCGGCCACGCCGCGCCGGCCAGCGGCGCGCCTGCGGCGCCGCGCCGCCGGCTGGCTCGCAAGGCGGCCTGACGGCACCGCGCGATCGATTCCTTCCACCCCGCCTCGAAAGAACCGCCCGACATGAGCCAACGACTGCACGGCAAGACCGCCTTCATCACCGCCGCCGGCCAGGGCATCGGCCGCGCCACGGCCGAGGCCTTCGTCCGCGAAGGCGCGCGCGTGATCGCCACCGACATCAACGAGGCGCTGCTCGCCGATCTGGCGCAGGCCAGCGGCTGCGAAACCCGGCGCCTGGACGTGACCGACGCCAACGCCGTGGCCGCGGCGGCGCAGGCGGCGGGCCCGGTGAACGTGCTGTTCAATGGCGCCGGCTTCGTCCACGCCGGCACGATCCTGGACTGCGACGAGCGCGCCTTCGACTTCTCGTTCGACCTGAACGTGCGCGCGATGTACCGAGTGACCCGCGCGTTCCTGCCTTCGATGCTCGCGGCCTTCGAGCAGGGCCGCGGCGCCAGCTCGATCATCAACGTCGCGTCGGTCGCCGGCAGCATCAAGGGCGCGCCGAACCGCTTCGTCTACGGCACCACCAAGGCCGCGGTGATCGGCATGACCAAGTCGATCGCCGCCGACTTCATCACCCGCGGCGTGCGCTGCAACGCGATCTGCCCGGGCACGGTGGAGTCGCCTTCGCTGCGCGAGCGCATCGCGGCGCAGGCCCGCTCGACCGGCCAGACGCTCGAGCAGGCGCAGGCCTGGTTCGTCGCGCGCCAGCCGATGGGCCGGGTCGGCACCACCGCCGAGATCGCGGCGCTGGCGGTCTACCTCGCCTCGGACGAATCGTCCTTCACCACCGGCACCACGCAGATCATCGACGGCGGCTGGTCGAACTAAGGTCGCGCTTGCGTCCGATCACTCATTTGCCACCAAGGCACAAAGACACGAAGAGTGAGCCTGTAGCAAGACTTTGAACTTTCCCTGCTTCCTTGGCGTCTTTGAGCCTTGGTGGCAAATTCCAGCAAATTTCCACGACCTCAACGAAGGACACGACCATGAAACTGATGCGATACGGCGCCAAGGGCGCAGAAAAGCCGGCCCTCGTCGATGCGCAGGGCGTGGTGCGCGACCTGTCGGGCGTGCTGCCCGACATCACCGCGGCCAGCCTCGCGCCGCACAGCCTGCAGCGCCTGCGCGAGCTGAACCCGGCCACGCTGCCGGTGGTCGCCGACCCCGGGCGCACGGCGCCGCCGTGGAGCGGCTGCGCCAAATTCATCTGCGTCGGGCTGAACTACGCCGACCACGCGGCCGAATCGAACCTGCCGGTGCCGGCCGAGCCGGTGCTGTTCACCAAGACCCTCAGCAGCCTGGTCGGCTGCAACGATCCGGTGGTGCTGCCGCAGGGCTCGGTCAAGGGCGACTGGGAGGTCGAGCTGGGGGTGGTGATCGGCACCAAGGCGCGTTATGTGAGCGAGGCCGACGCATTGAAGTTCGTGGCCGGCTACTGCGTCGTCAACGATGTGTCCGAGCGCGAATACCAGATCGAACGCGGCGGCACCTGGGACAAGGGCAAGGGCTGCGACACCTTCGGCCCGGTCGGCCCGTGGATGGTGAGCGCCGACGAAGTCCCCGACCCGCAGCAGCTCGCGATGTGGCTCGACGTGAACGGCCAGCGCATGCAGACCGGCAACACCCGCACGATGGTGTTCGGCGTGGCTCATCTGGTGAGCTACATCAGTCGCTTCATGACGCTGTACCCCGGCGACCTGATCAGCACCGGCACGCCGCCCGGCGTCGGCATGGGCCGCAAGCCGCACCCGGTCTACCTGAAGCCCGGCGACGAGATGCGCCTGGGCATTGCCGGCCTGGGCGAGCAGCACCAGCGCGTGCACGCGTGGGACCCGGCACTGATCGACAACTGAACGAGGCGCGACGATGAGAATTGACGCGCCCAGGGTGTCCCGTTCGGGCCGAGCGCCGGGCCACCCCAAGCCGGCCCGAATCGTCTCGGGGGATCGGCGAACGTACTCGTTTGACGAGGGGCTCCAATGACCGACCCGCTCGTGATCCGCATCCACCCGGCCGACGATGTCGTGATCGCGCGCCACCAGCTCGTCGGCGGCACCGTGCTCGCGGGCGAAGGCGTCACCGTGATCGGCCTGGTGCCGCCGGGCCACAAGGTGGCGGTGCGAGCGATCGCGCCCGGCCAGCCGGTGCGGCGCTACAACCAGATCATCGGCACCGCCAAGCAGGCCATCGCGCCGGGCCAGCATGTGCACACGCACAACCTCGAGTTCAGCAGCTTCGCGCGCGACTACGCGGCGAGCACCGGCGCGCAGCCGACGCAGTTCGTCGATGCGCCGGCCACGTTCATGGGCATCCGCCGCGCCGACGGTCGCATCGCCACGCGCAACTACATCGGCGTGCTGACCTCGGTGAACTGCTCGGCCACCGTGGCCCGCGCGATCGCCGACCGGTTCCGGCGCGACATCCACCCCGAGGCGCTGGCCCACTTCCCGAACGTCGACGGCGTGATCGCGCTGACCCACGGCGGCGGCTGCGCCACCGACAGTGCCGGCGAGCCGTTGCAGGTGCTGCGGCGCACGCTCGGCGGCTACGCGCGGCACCCGAACTTCGCGGCCATCCTGGTCGTCGGCCTGGGTTGCGAGACGAACCAGATCGCCGGGCTGATGGAACAGGAGAGCCTGAAGGAATCGAACCAGGCGGGCACCCAGTTGCACACCTTCAATATCCAGGACACCGGCGGCACCGCGAAGACCGTGGCGCACGGCGTCGAGCTGGTGCAGTGGCTGCTCGAAGAAGCGAACCGGGTGCAGCGCGAGCCGGTGAGCGCCGCGCACCTCACGGTCGGGCTGCAATGCGGCGGCTCCGACGGCTACTCCGGCATCAGCGCCAACCCGGCGCTCGGCGCGGCGGTGGACCGCCTGGTGCGCCACGGCGGCACCGCGATCCTGTCCGAAACGCCCGAGATCTACGGTGGCGAGCACCTGCTGACGCGCCGCGCGGTCACGCCGGCGGTCGCCGACAAGCTGATCGCGCGCATCCGGTGGTGGGAGCAGTACACCGCCCGCAACGACCAGGAGATGGACAACAACCCGTCGGCCGGCAACAAGGCCGGCGGCCTGACGACGATCCTCGAGAAGAGCCTGGGCGCGATCGCCAAGAGCGGCACCACCAACCTGACCGACGTGTTCGAGTACGCGCAACCGGTCACGACCAAGGGCCTGGTGTTCATGGACACGCCCGGCTACGACCCGGTCAGCGCAACCGGCCAGGTCGCCGGCGGTGCGAACCTGATCTGCTTCACCACCGGCCGCGGCTCGGCGTACGGCTGCGCACCGTCGCCGTCGCTCAAGCTCAGCACCAACACCGCGCTGTGGCTCAAGCAGCAAGACGACATCGACATCAACTGCGGCGAGGTGATCGACGGCAGCGCCAGCATCGACGCGATGGGCGAGCGCATCTTCCAGCAGATGCTGCGCACCGCCTCGGGCGACAAGACCAAGAGCGAAGTGCACGGCTACGGCCAGAACGAGTTCGTGCCGTGGGCGCTGGGGGCGGTGATGTAGAGCGCGCAGCGCAGGGCGAGGCGCCCCGAAGCGCCACGAAGTGAGCCACTTCGTGGCCAGGGGGATCGACCGGCGCAGCGATCGGCGAGCCAGACGGGCTCGATGCCCGTCTTGCGAGGGCGCGCCGGCCCCGAACTGCTACGCTGTGGCCGCCGTCTGTCGCCACCCGTCAACCGCTGGAGCACCGCATGGAATTCACCCGCCTGGGCCACACCGGCCTGACCGTTTCGCGCCTGTGCCTGGGCTGCATGACCTACGGCGTGCCGAGCCGCGGCGCGCACCCCTGGACGCTCGACGAGGCCGCCAGCCGGCCGCTGATCCGCCAGGCGCTGGAGCTGGGCATCAACTTCTTCGACACCGCCAACGCCTACTCCGACGGCACCTCGGAGGAGATCGTCGGGCGGGCGCTGCGCGAGTACGCACGGCGCGACGAGATCGTCGTCGCGACCAAGGTGCGCTACGCGTCGCGCCGCGCGCCCAATGTGGGCGGGTTGTCGCGCAAGGCGATCCTGCACGAGATCGACGCGAGCCTGCAGCGGCTCGGGCTGGACCACGTCGACCTGTACCAGATCCACCGCTGGGACCCGCACACGCCGATCGAGGAAACGATGGAGGCGCTGCACGATGTCGTCAAGGCCGGCAAGGCGCGCTACCTGGGCGCGTCGTCGATGTTTGCCTGGCAGTTCGCCAAGGCGCAGCAGGTGGCCGAGCGCCACGGCTGGACCCGCTTCGTCAGCATGCAGCCCGAGCTGAGCCTGCTCTACCGCGAAGAAGAACGCGAGATGCTGCCGCTGTGCCGCGACCAGGGCGTCGGCGTGATCCCGTGGAGCCCGCTGGCGCGCGGGCGGCTGGCACGGCCCTGGGGCGAGCACACGCCGCGCATCGCCACCGACACCTTCGGCGCGACGCTGTTCGCCCGCACCGAAGAGGCCGACCGGCGCGTCGCCGACGCGCTGGCCGGCGTGGCGGCGCAACGCGGCGTGCCGCGCGCCCAGGTGGCGCTGGCCTGGCTGCTGCGCAAGCCGGGCATCACCGCGCCGATCATCGGTGTGTCCAGGCCGGCGCAGTTCGACGATGCCGTGGCCGCGCTGACGCTCGACCTCAGCGACGCCGAGGTGGCAACGCTCGAAGCGCCCTACCTGCCGCACGCGGTGGTGGGCTTCGAGTAGGCGGACGGCCGCGGCCGCGGCCGCGGCATCGACGCGGCCGGCGCGGGACGAACGGGCGGCGCGCCGGCCGCGCTCTCACCGTGGCGGGCTGCCGAGCTGCCGGTAGACCGCTTCGGCGACGCGGGCCAGCGTGGCGCGGTCGGCATCGGCCGAGATCGCGTAGCCGAACCGGCCCTCGACCCAGTAGAAGACATTGATCGACCCTTCGCGTGCGAACCGGAACGCCGTGCCGGCGCCGCGCTCCTTGCCGCTGGCCCCGCCGGCCGCGGCGCGGACGTCACCGATTTCATTCGACACGTACAGCGTGAGCCGGCCACCCGGGCCGGTGGCGTCGATCCGCTGGTACATGAACTGCGCCACCGGTCCCTGGCCGCCGGGCAGCAGCCGTCCGCCTTCGAGCGCGTAGCCCACCGCCTGCAGGTGCGGCGGCTTCATCGGCGCGCCCATGCGCTTGGACAGCCACGTGACGAGCTGGTCTTCGTGCGCCGCATCGACCTCGACCGGGCGGCGCTGCTCCGGGCTGTAGACCGCATGCGCGACCGCCGCGCGGCGGGCAAAACCGCTGGCCGAGGCCAGCGCGATCGACGTCGGGCCCTGCGACGCGAGCCCGGCCGGTGGCGCTTCCTCCAAGCCACCGCGCAGGCCCCAGCCGGCGGCGCCGCTCAGCAGCGCGATCGCCACG
The DNA here is from genome assembly GCA_028868895.1 of Burkholderiales bacterium. Lineage (GTDB taxonomy): Bacteria > Pseudomonadota > Gammaproteobacteria > Burkholderiales > Burkholderiaceae_C > LMDS01. Next base: position 20,476 of record JAGWTP010000007.1, on the reverse strand, counting down.
CCGGCGGCGAGCCGCTGCAGGTACCACGGCGTGCGCGGCTGCGCGGCGCGCAGCAGGCGCTGCGGCACGGCCTCGTCGAGCACCGGGTCGAACAGCGCGCGCAGTTCGCGCTTCTGGTCGCGATAGCGCTGCGCCCGCTGGGCCTCGTCGGGGCGATGCGCGAGGTAGGCCTCGATCTCGCGCTGGCGCTCGGGCGTGAGCTGGCGGTCGACCCAGGCGTGCAGCTCGGCTTCGGTCAGCGGCGGCGTGGAAGGCGGGTTCGGGTTCATGGCAAGCGGCTCACTTGACGACTTTCAGGCGCACCGGTTCGTCCCGGCCTTCCATCAGCGCACGCAGCCGTTCGCGGCCCCGCGACAAGCGCGACATGACGGTGCCGATCGGGATGCCCAGGGTCTCGGCGACGTCGGCATAGGCCATGTCTTCGAGCGCGACCAGCAGCACGATCTGCTTTTGCTCGACGGGCAGCAGCTCGAGCGCCGCCTGCAGGTCGAGCACCGCCAGGCGCTCGCCCTGCGCGGGCGCCACCGCGACCTCGGGCGTGTCGTCGTCGATCGACACGGTGGCGAGCTTGGGCCGCCGGACGGCGTCGACGTGCAGGTTGTGCATGATGCCGAACAGCCAGGCGCGCATGTCGGCCACGCCGCGCCACAGGGCCGACTTGGCCCAGGCACGCTCCAGCGTGTCCTGCACCAGGTCGTCGGCGTCGTCGCGATCGCCGGCCAGCGCGCGCGCATAGCGGCGCAGGCGCGGCACCCAGGTCAGCAGCTGGCGCTCGTGCGGCGGGTCGTCGCGCATCGGCGGGGTGGGCAGGGCGCCGTGTTCATTCCTTGATGATGTGCCACACGTCCTTGAAGTTGTCGCCGTTGCGCTCGCCGGCCTTCTGGTCGGCCTTGTAGGTGTACACCGGCTTGCCCTGGTACGCCCACTGGCGCGAGCCGTCGTCGCGCGTGACGATGCTGTAGGCGCCGGCCGGCTGGTCGGCGGCGGTGGCCGTCAACGGCGGCCACAGCGCGGCGCACGGGCCGTTGCAGGCGCTCTTGCCGCTGTGGGCGGTGTCCTTGTCGAAGGTATAGAGCGTCTGGCCGCCGTGCGTGACCAGCACGCCGCTGGCGAACATGGCGGGGGTGTCGGCGGGCGTGGCGGCATAGCTGGCGCAGCCGGCGGCGAACAGCAAGGTGGCGGTGGCGGCGGCGAGGCGAAGGTTCTTCAGCATGGGAGGCTCCGTGGGGTTGGGGTTGGCGAGCCGGTGGCTTGCATCGGGGCAGACGGGATTCCGATGCCGGTTATTCCGCCACGCTGCGAATTTGCCCGGGCCGCGGTCGACCACGGCCTGTGCCACCCTGCGTCGAGCCTCAGGTCACCGGCGCCGGGTTGAACAGCACCAGCGCGTTGTGCAGCTTCCAGTGCTCGGCCCAGGTCCGCTTGCGGCCGCTGGCCACGTCGAGCATCAGATGGAAAAGCTCCCAGCCGACGTCCTCGATCGTCGCGCAGCCGTCGGCGATGGTGCCGGCGTTGACGTCCATCAGGTCGTGCCAGCGGCGCGCCAGCGCGCTGCGCGTGGCGACCTTGATCACCGGCACCGCGGCCAGGCCGTAGGGCGTACCGCGCCCGGTCGTGAACACGTGCAGGGTCATGCCCGCGGCCAGTTGCAGCGTGCCGCAGATGAAGTCGCTGGCCGGCGTGGCGGCAAAGGTCAGCCCCTTGCTCTCAAGCTTCTCGCCCGGCGCGAGCACGCCCGAGATCGGCGCCGAGCCCGACTTGACGATCGAGCCCATCGCCTTCTCGACGATGTTGGACAGGCCGCCCTGCTTGTTGCCCGGCGTGGTGTTGGCGCTGCGGTCGACGCCGCCGCGCTGCAGGTAGGCGTCGTACCAGGCCATCTCGCGCACCAGCGCCTGCGCCACCTCGGGCGTGGCCGCGCGCGCGGTGAGCTGGTCGATGGCGTCGCGCACCTCGGTGGTCTCGGAGAACATCACGCTGGCGCCGGCGCGCACCAGCAGGTCGGTGCAAAAGCCCACCGCCGGGTTCGCGGTGACGCCGCTGAACGCATCGCTGCCGCCGCACTGCACGCCGACCACCAGGGCGCTGGCCGGCACGGTCTCGCGCACGCGGGCGTTCAGGCGCTCGAGGTGGCGCTGCGCGGTGGCCATCACCGCGTCGATCATCGACATGAAGCCGACGTGGCCTTCGTCCTGCAGGCACACCACGTCGAGCGCCTGCGGCGAACTCGCGCCGCCGCCGCGCGCGTCGGCAATCGCGAACGAGCCCGGCGGCAGCAGCCGCGCGGGCTGCAGCTTCTCGCAGCCCAGGCTGACCACCATCACCTCGCCACCGAAGTTCGGGTTCAGGCTGATGTTGCGCAGCGTGCGGATCGGGATCTCGGCGCCCGGCGCGTCGATGGCCACGCCGCAGCCGTAGCCGTGCTCCAGGCCGACCACGTCGTCGACGTTCGGGTAGCGCGGCAGCAGTTCGGCCTTGATGCGCTGCACCGCGAACTCGACCACGCCGGCGACGCACTGCACCGTGGTCGTGATCGCCAGGATGTTGCGCGTGCCGACCGAACCGTCGGCGTTGCGGTAGCCCTCGAAGGTGTAGCCCGGCAGCGGCGGCGCCGCCTCGTGCCGGGAGGTGGCCAGCGGCAGGCCGTCGAGCACGCGCGCCTGCGGCATCTTGAGCAGCCGCTCGTGCACCCAGCGGCCGGCCTTGATGGGCGCGAGGGCGTGGCCGATCGGGATGCCGTAGCGCAGCACCGGCGCGCCGGGCGCGATGTCGTGCAGCGCCACCTTGTGGCCTTGCGGCACGCGGTCGCGCAGCACCAGCCCGCTGGGCAGCACCGTGCCGGCGCCCAAGCCGCCGTCGTTGGCGACGATCGCGACGTTGTCTCGCTCATGCATGCGGATCGTCAGCGGCGCGCCCGCTGGCGCCGCGGCGGCCGGGGTGATCGGCGGACCGGCCATGGCGCTCAGCGCGCGGCCGGCGCAGTGCGGCCGGCGCGCATCGTCGCCATCACCTGCTGCGCGCCGGCCGCGATCAGCCGTGCGTCCGAACTCACGGTGACGAACTGGAAGCCCTTGGCGATGCGCGCCAGTGCGGCCTCGGGCGCGCCGTTGTGGATGCCGGCGACGACGCCGTGCGCCCGGGCGCGTGCCAGGATGTGGTCGACCGCCTCGGCCGCCTTGGGTTCGAGCTCGTCGAAGGCCGGCTTGCAGCCCAGCGCGAGCGACAGGTCGGAGGGCCCGATGTAGACCGCGTCCAGCCCTTCCACCGACAGGATCGCGTCGAGGTTGTCGAGCGCCTGCGCGGTCTCGATCATCGCGAACCGCACGACCGTGGCGTCGGCGTGCTGCGCGTAGTCGGCGCCGCCGTACAGCGTGGCCCGCACCGGCCCGAAGCTGCGTGTGCCGCGCGGCGCGTAGCGGGTGTACGCGACCAGCCGCTGGGCCTCTTCGCGGGTGCTCACCATCGGGCAGATCACGCCGTAGGCGCCGGCGTCGAGCGCCTTCATCAGCACGCTCGGTTCGAGCCACGGCACCCGCACCACCGGCACGGTGGCGGTGGTGGAGATGGCCTGCAGCATGGGGATCATCGCCTGGTAGTCGATCACGCCGTGCTGCAGGTCGATGGTCAGCGTGTCCCAGCCCTGGTGGGCCATGGTCTCGGCGGAAAAGCTGTTGGCGATGGCGAGCCAGCCGTTGACGGCGGCGCCGCCCGACTTCCAGATCGTGCGCAGGCGGTTCTCTCTCATGGGGTGGTCTCCTTGATCGTCGATGATGCGCCGTTCGGCGCCGCGGCCTGCCGCGCGGTTGATGGCGCACACCGCCGCGGTGCACGAGTGTCGCGCGAACCGGCGCTGGCGCGGCGCGTGTGCATCGGCGCGCGCAAACGGTGGTACGTTATCGGATCACGTCGGACTGCGGATCCCGTGCAGCCGGCGCCCACCACCCGGAGCATCGACGACCATGACCTCCCTCGAGTCCTTTCACGCCGCACGCGACCTGCTGCTGCGCCTGCGCACCGACCAGGCCGCCGCAGTGGCCCAATTCCGCTGGCCCGAGCTGGGCGAGTTCAACTGGGCGCTCGATCACTTCGACGCGATCGCGCGCGACAACGACGCCACCGCGCTGTGGATCGTCGGCGACGACGGCAGCGAGATCAAGCGCTCGTTCCGCGAGTTGGCGCAGCGCTCGTCGCAGGTCGCCAACCATCTTCGCGGCCTCGGTGTGCGCCGCGGTGACCGCCTGCTGATGGTGCTCGGCAACGAGCTGGCATTGTGGGAGACGATGCTCGCGGCGATCAAGCTCGGCGCGGTGCTGATCCCGGCCACCGCGCTGCTCACCACCGAGGACCTGCGCGACCGCATGGAGCGCGGGGCCGTGCGCCACGTGGTCGCGGCCAGCGCGCAGGCCGACAAGTTCGCGCCGCTGGCCGGCGACTACACGCGCATCGCCGTCGGTGCAGCCGTTCCCGGCTGGCAGCGCTACGCCGACAGCGCGAACGCGCCGACCGACTTCGCGCCCGACGGCCCGACCCTGGCCACCGACCCGCTGCTGCTCTACTTCACCTCGGGCACCACGTCCAAACCCAAGCTCGTGCTGCACACCCACCAGAGCTACCCGGTGGGCCACCTGTCGACGATGTACTGGCTCGGCCTGCGCCCCGGCGACGTGCACCTGAACATCTCGTCGCCGGGCTGGGCCAAGCACGCGTGGAGCTGCTTCTTCGCGCCGTGGATCGCCGGTGCCTGCATCTTCATCCACAACGCCGCGCGCTTCAGCGCGCCGGGCCTGCTGGCGGCACTCGAACGCCATGGCGTCACCAGCCTGTGCGCGCCGCCGACGGTGTGGCGCATGCTGATCCAGGAAGACCTGACGGCCTACCGCGGGCGCCTGAAGCTGCGCGAGCTGATCGGTGCCGGCGAGCCACTCAACCCCGAGATCATCGAGCGCGTGCGCGCCGCCTGGGGCATCGAGCTGCGCGACGGCTATGGCCAGACCGAGACCACCGCGCAGATCGGCAACCCGCCCGGCCAGGCGCTCAAGCCGGGCTCGATGGGCCGGCCGTTGCCCGGCTACCGCATCGCGCTGCTCGACGTCGACGGCCGCGAGGCCGACGAAGGCGAGGTCTGCATCGACCTGCGCGCGCGCCCGCTCGGCCTGATGGCCGGCTACCAGGAAAGCGCCGCGAAGAACGCCGAGGCGATGCACGACGGCTACTACCACACCGGCGACGTCGCCACGCGCGACGCCGACGGCTACATCACCTTCGTCGGCCGCGCCGACGACGTGTTCAAGGCGTCCGACTACCGCATCAGCCCGTTCGAGCTCGAGAGCGCGCTGATCGAGCACGAGGCGGTCGCCGAAGTCGCGGTGGTGCCCTGCCCCGACCCGCTGCGCCTGGCCGTGCCCAAGGCCTACCTGATCCTGGTGGCCGGCGCGCAACCCTCGCGCGAGCTGGCTGCGTCGATCTTCGCGTTCGCGCGCCAGCAGCTCGCGCCCTACAAGCGGGTGCGGCGCATCGAGTTCGTCACCGAGCTGCCGAAGACGATCTCCGGCAAGATCCGCCGCGTGCAACTGCGCACCCAGGAAGTCGAGCGCCAGGCCGCCGGCACGCGCGCCGCGGGCGAGTATTTCGAGGAGGATTTTCCGCAACAGTAGCGCGCGCAAGGACCGGTGCCCGGTCCCGCGGTCCAGGGCCGTGATGAGCCGCGATGCGGGGCGCGTGGCCCTACGGGTCAACGCGCTGCGCCGGCCTTCAACGCCTCGACCGCCGCCATCGTTCGCTTGACGTGCTCGTCGGGGTTCTGGCTCGCGTACACGTAGACCACCTTGCCCTGCGGGCTGATCACGTAGGAGACGCGGTCGGCGATGTCCAGGCCCCACATCATCTTGGCGTCGTATTGCCTGGTGATTCGACCGCCGGCGTCGGCGGCGACTGCGAACTTGTCGCGGCAGGCTTCGACCGAGAACTTCTTCAGCGTGTCGATGTCGTCGTTCGACATGCCCACCACGGTGGCGCCGAGCGCGTTGAACTTCGGCGTGGCCTCGGCGAAGTCGTGCGCTTCGACGGTGCAGCCCGAGGTGAAGGCCTTCGGGTAGAAGTACAGCACCACCGGGCCGTTCTTCAGCGCCTGCGCGAGCGAGAAGCTGAACGTCTTGCCGCCGAGCGCGGCCTGGGTCGTGAAGTCGGGCGCCGCCGCGCCCACCGGCAGCGCGGCGAATGCCGCACCGCCGGCCGCGGCGCACGCGACGCCGATCGCCGAGCGTATCCAGTGCGCTGCGCTGCCGTTCATCGCGGTCACGACCGGGTGCGCGCGCCCTTGGGCGACGGCGCAATGCGCCGCGCGACCTGGGTGCCGTCTTCGCCGACACCCCTGCCGACCACGAAGGCATGCGGCTGGTTCCAGCCGCTGGAGCTCTTGCCGTAGACGAGATCGGTGGTGCGGATGCGGCCTTCGGTGAGTTGCACGTAGCCTTGCGGCAGGTTCGGGTGGCTGGTTCCGGTCATGGGTGGTTTCGTGTGGGAGGGGCAGCGATTGTCCCTCAGTTCGAAATCGAGGGCCGCCGGGCGGGCCGGCGCACAGAACTGCGGCTGCCGCTACGGCAATGCGCGGCAGTTCAGCGGCAGGAACCGCACGGCCACGTCGGTGCGGTCGGTGCCCATCGCGGTCATCTTGTCGACCGCCGTGGCATGGCCGCAGACCCAGGCCACCGGCACCACCGGCGCGTCTTGCACGACCGCGGGCCGCAGCGTGAGGGTCTTGCCCTGGATCGCGGCGTTGGCGCGGTTGCCGAAGGTCACGTGGATCGCGCCGGCCTCGACCACGAGCGACGTCACATCGTTGCCGACGATCTTGTCGGCCGCCGGCAGGCCGGCCGCGGCGTTGTCGGCCGGCAGCGTGTGGCTGAACGCCCACGACGCCGCGATCGGCGCCTTCGCGATCTCGGCCACGTGCATCGCCTCGACGATCTGCTCGCGCACCACGCGGTCCTGGATGCCCGGCACCGCGATCAGCGCCAGGATCGCGATCACCGCGACGACCGCCATCATTTCGATCAGCGTGAATCCGGCGCGAGGTGTTTTCATGCGGTGCAAGGGTCGTCAGGCATGATTGTGCGGCTTCGATCCGCGCCGGGCCGCACCCGGCGACACCGCCTTTGACGAAGCTTTCCCCACCCGACCTAGCCAGCGCATGAACAACCGCAACATCCTTCTCCTCGGTGGTACCGGCTTCGTCGGCCGCAGCGTGTGCGAACAGTTGGTCGAGCGCAGCGGCGGCGGCAGCGCGCAGGTTCTCGTGCCGAGCCGAAGGCCGGCCAACGCCAAGCACCTGTTGCCGCTGCCCACCGTGCGCGTCGAGCGCGCCGACGTGCACGACGAAGCCCAGCTCGCGGCGCTGCTGCGCGGCTGCGACGCGGTCGTCAACCTGGTGGCGATCCTGCACGGCAGCGCGGCCCAGTTCGAGCGCGCCCACGTCGAGTTGCCGCGCAAGCTGGCGCGCGCCTGCGCGGTGGCCGGCGTGCGCCGCGTGGTGCACGTCAGCGCGCTCGGCGTCGGTCCGGCGGCGCCGAGCCGCTACTTGCGCTCCAAGACGGCCGGCGAGGCGGTGCTCGCGGCGGCCGGCCTGGACCTGACGATCCTGCGACCGTCGGTGATCTTCGGCGAGCACGACCACTTCCTGAACCTATTTGCGCGGCTGCAGGCCGTGTTCCCGGTGCTGCCGCTGGCCGGTGCGCAAGCGCGCTTCCAGCCGGTGTGGGTGCACGACGTGGCCGCGGCGATCGTGCGCTGCCTGGACGACGCGACGACGATCGGGCGCGTTTTCGAGTGCGCCGGCCCGCAGGTCTGGACGCTGAAGGAACTGGTGCAGGCGGCCGGCCGCTGGTCGGGCCATGCGCGGCCGGTGATCGGGCTGCCCGACGCGCTCGGGCACATGCAGGCGCTGGCGATGGAGTGTCTGCCGGGCGCGCCGCTGATGTCGCGCGACAACCTCGACTCGATGCGTGTGCCCAATGTCGCCAGCGGCCGGCTGCCCGGCCTGCAGGCGCTGGGCATCACGCCCGCCTCGCTGGACAGCGTCGCGCCCGACTACCTCAGCGCCGGGCGGGGCCCGGCGCGGTTGAACCACTGGCGCGCACGGCACGGCGACTGACGCGCAACCGGGTCCGACGGGTAGAGGCCTGCGATCGATTCAGGGTCGTCGGCGCGAAGGCCGCGACGCGCCGACCTTGCCACTTGATCGGCCGGCAACACCGGTCGCATCGATAATTCGCACGTCCCCGTTCCCTGCCCGCCCCCACCCGCCGTCCCATGCTCGAACGTGTGTTTGCCGTCTTCGCCCTGGCCGTGTGCCTGCTGCTGCTCGTGCGCCTGGGCGTCGGGGCGCGGCGCCGCCATCGCATCGACGCCGCGTTGAGCCGCGCGGCGCTGCGGCTGCGGCGCCTGGCATGGGGGCTGCGCCACTGGCGCGAATCGCGGCGCGCGGCGCGGCAGGCGGCGCGCGCCGCGCGTGTGGCCGACGCGGCGATCCGGCGGGCCCGTGAACGTGGCGACTGGGACGGCAACGTGTACCGGCCCAAGTCGTTTCGAAAACCGCCGCGCGACAAGATGCATTGAGCCCTTGGCGCGCAGCGGGCGCGACGCCACGGCCCTCAGGCCGGCGCCAGGCGCGCGCGCGGATCGTGCGCCGCCAAGCGGGCCAGCAGGTGCTCGACTTCGCCGCGTGCCGCCGCCGAGAGCAGCGCTGCGGGCTTGCGCTGGGCGGCGCTGGCGAGCAGGCCGCGCCGCATCAGCACGTACTTGCGCACCGCCAGGCCGACGCCGGGCTGCTGCTCGTAGCGCAGCAGCGGCAGGTGGACATCGAACAGGTCGTGGGCCGCCTCGCGCTGCCCGGCGGCGGCCAGGCGCACCACGTCGCACAGCATGTCCGGGAAGGCATAGCCGGTGTTCGCGCCATCGGCGCCGCGCTCGAGCTCGTAGTCGAGGAACAGGCCGCCGTTGCCGCACAGGATGGCGATGTGGCGCATCGAGCCGTCGCGCTCGTAGCCGCGCAGCGTCGAGATCTTGTCCAGCCCGGGCCAGTCTTCGTGCTTGAGCATCACGCACGAAGGCAGCTCGCCGACGATGCGCCGGATCACCCCCGGGCTCATCTGCACCGAGAACGTCAGCGGGTAGTCCTGGACCACGAACGGCACGTCGGCGCCGATCGCCTCGACCGCCTGGCAGTAGTACGCGACGATCTGGTCGTCGGTGCGCAAGGTGTGCGGCGGCGCGATCATCACGCCGGCCGCACCGGCGTCCATGACCTCGCGCGCCAGCACCCGCATCGCCGCGAAGCCCGGTGCCGAGACACCGACCACCACCGGCATTGCGGGCGCCCGCCGGATCATGGATCGCGCCACCGCCACGCTCTCGTCGGCCTCGAGCTTGGGCGCCTCGCCGAGTTGCCCGAGCACCGTGATGCCCGCGGCGCCGATGCCCAGATAGAAGTCGACGAGGCGGGCCATCGAGTCGTGGTCGACGGCGCCGTCGTCCAGAAACGGCGTGGGGGCGATCGGATAGACGCCGTGCGCGTTGGCGGTCAGCTGCATGGGGGGTCGGGCCTGCGGTGAATGAGAGGGGGGGGGGGCCGATTTTGATGCGATCACGGCACGCCGGCACCTTCGACTCAGCGCAGCTTGTCCAGCACCCGATCCACCATCACCCCCGACTGGCCGAGGTAGTGGGCCGGGTCGCACAGCCGCGCGAGCGCGGCGCGGTCGAGGTGGGTGTTGATCTCGGGGTGCTCGCACAGCAGCTCGAGCAGCGGGCGCTTTTGCTTCACGGCCTCGCGGCAGATGTCGTAGACCAGGTCGTGCGCGGTTTCGCGGCCGATGTACGGGCCCAGGCCCATCATCACCGCCTCGCTCATCACCAGGCCGCCGGTCAGGTCGATGTTCTCGCGCATGCGCTGCGCGTCGACCTCCAGGCCTTCGAGCACGTGGCGCGACTGCTTGAGCGCGCCGGCCAGCAGGCAGAACGCCTCGGGCAGCACGATCCACTCGATCTGCCACGGGCCGGTGCTGCGTTCGTGGTCGGCCACCATCGCGTCGAGCAGCGCGGCGGCGTGCTGGCGCACGACCGAGATCTGCGCGTGGATGTAGCAGCTGCTGATCGGGTTGCGCTTTTGCGGCATCGTGCTGCTCGAGCCGCGGCCGTGCGCATAGGGCTCGAACACCTCGCCGACCTCGGTCTGCATCATCAGCTTGACGTCCATGCTGAGCTTGCCCAGCGTGCCGCCGACCAGGCCGAGGAAGCAGCCGACCTCGGCGATGTTGTCGCGGATCGTGTGCCAGGCGATGTCGGGCTGCGCCAGGCCGAGCTCGGCGCACAGGCCAGCCTGCGTTGCCATCGCGCCGGTGGCGAGCGACGCGAGCGTGCCGGCCGCGCCGGCGAGCTCGCCGACCAGCACGCGCGGGCGCAGCTCGTTCAGGCGCGTGCGGTGGCGCTCGATCGCCGACAGCAGACCCGCCATCTTGTAGCCGAAGGTCACCGGGATCGCCTGCTGCAGGTTGCTGCGCCCGATCATCGGCGTGAGGCGGTGCGTGCGCGCCAGCGCGGCCAGCGCGTCGGAGATCGCGGCGAGATCGGCATCGACGAGTGCCAGCGCCTCGCGGATCTGCAGCACGGTGGCGGTGTCGGTGATGTCCTGCGTGGTCGCGCCCCAGTGGCAGTACTCGCCGAGCTTGTCGCGGCACAGCGCATTGAGCTGCGACACGACCCCCAGGATCGGGTAGCCGATGCGCTCGGTCTGGGCGCGCAGCTTGACCATGTCGATCTGGTCGAGCCGGCAGTGGCTGACGATCTCGTCGGCCGCCTCCTGCGGGATCAGGCCTAGGCGGCCCTGCACCTTGGCCAGCGCGGCTTCGATGTCGAGGTACTTCTGGGTGCGGTTCTCGTCCGACCAGACCTGGCGCATCGCATCGCTGCTGAAGATGCCCTGGAAGATCGCGGAGTCGATGATCGTGGAAGCCATGGTGGGGTGCTCGTTGGGTTGTGATCTCGTTGCGTGCCGGGCTCGCAGCAGGGAGGGCGGTGAGCGGGAGGTTGCGGTTCGTTGCCCGGCGCGTCAGGGCCGGTGCGCTGCGCGCCGTGCCGCGAACTCGGCGAACCAGGCGACGCAGTCGGCGTTGGCCATCGCGTCGAGCTTGAACACCTGCTCCGCCGGGGTGCCCATCAGCAGCTTCTTCACCGGCAGCTCCATCTTCTTGCCCGACAGCGTGCGCGGCACCGCGGCGACCTGGAAGATCTCGCTCGGCACATGGCGCGCCGACAGCGCGGTCTTGATGCTGTCCTTCAGGCGCCGGGTCAGCGCGGCGTCGAGCACGAGCCCGTCGCGCAGCACCACGAACAGCGGCATGTAGCTTTCCTGGCCGAGGTATTCGAGGTCGACCACCAGGCTGTCGAGCACCTCGGGCATCAGCTCGACCGCGCGGTACAGCTCGGCCGTGCCCATGCGGATGCCGTGGCGGTTGATGGTCGCATCACTGCGGCCGTAGATGATCGCGCCGCCGCGCGGCGTGATGCGGATCCAGTCGCCGTGGCGCCAGACGCCGGGGTACATGTCGAAGTAGCTGTCGAGGTAGCGCCGGTTGCCGGCGTCGTTCCAGAAGTGAAGCGGCATCGACGGCATCGGCTTCACGCACACCAGCTCGCCGACCTCGTCGACCAGCTCCCGGCCGCGGCCCGACGCGTCGGGCTCGCCCCACGCCTGCACCGCCGCGCCCAGGCAGCGGCACTGCATCTCGCCGGCCACCACCGGCAGCGTCGGCAGGCCGGCGACGAAGGCGCCGGCAAAGTCGGTGCCGCCCGAGATCGGGGTGAGCCAGATGTCGCGGCCGTCGACCTTCGGCAGGCGCTCCCAGACCCAGTGGTAGGCGTCGATCGCGAGCGGCGAGCCGGTCGAGCCCACGGCGCGAAGGCGCTGCAGGTCGGCGACCTTCATCGGCTCGACGCCGGCCTTCAGGCACGACGCGAAGAACGCGGCGCCGGCGCCGAAGAAGGTCACGCCGGCGTCGGCGGCGAAGCGCCACAGGGTCGTCCAGTCGGCCGCGCCGATCTTGCCGCTCGGGTTGCCGTCGTAGATGCAGATCGTGGCGCCGCCGAGCAGTGCGCCGAGCTGCGAGTTCCACATGATCCAGCCGGTCGCGCTGTACCAGTGGTAGCGGTCGCCGGTGGCGGCACTCGGGCCGACGTCGTTGTGCAGCGCGCCGGCCTTCAGCGCCTCGATCATCACGCCGCCGTGGCCGTGCACGATCGCCTTGGGCAGCCCGGTGGTGCCGCTCGAATAGACGATCCACAGCGGGTGCTCGAAAGGCACCCAGGCCGGCTCGAAGCGCGCCTCGTGCGAGGTCAGGTCGGTCCAGTCGTGCACCGCGCGCCGCGGTGCGGCCAGGCTGGCGGCATCGGCGGCCTCGTTCTGGTAGCGCAGCAGCACCACGTCGCGCACGCTCGGCAGCTCGTCGAGCAGGCCGCGCAGCACCGCCATGCGGTCGTGCGGCACGCCGCCGTAGGTGTAGCCGTCGCAGGCGATCAGCACCTTCGGTTCGATCTGGCGGAAGCGGTCGAGCACCGCCACCGGGCCCATGTCGGGCGAGCACACCGACCAGACCGCGCCCAGGCTCGCGGTGGCCAGGAACGCCACCACCGTCTGCGGGATGTTGGGCAGGAACGCGCCGACCCGGTCGCCCGGCTGCACGCCCAGGCGCTCGAGTTCACCCGCCAGCGAGGCGACCTGGCGGCGCAGTTCGGGCCAGGCGATCTGCTGCAACTCGCCGCGCGCCTGCATCGCTTCGTTCTGGAACACCAGCGCCGGCTGACCCGCCGCGTGCGCCGCGTCGGCATGCGAGAACAGGTGCTGCGCGTAGTTGACCTGCGCGCCGGGGAACCAGCGCGCGCCGGGCATCACCTCGTCCACCAGCACGGTCTCGAACGGCGTCGGCGACTGGACGCCGAAGTACGCCCAGATCGACCCCCAGAACGCGCGCAGGTCGGTCACCGACCAGCGCCACAGCGCGTCGTAGCCCTCGGGCGTGGTGACGTCGAAATGCAGGCCGCGCTCGCGCGCGAGCCAGCGCGTGTAGCGGGTGATGTGGTGCGCGGGCGAGGTCATGCGCCTATTCTGTCGCAGCGTGGGGTGTCGGCCCCCTCACCCCAGCCCTCTGCCCCGGTACGGGGGAGGGAGCTGATGCTGCTCAAGCCCTGGGCAGCAACGCGGTGTCGATGTCGACGTAGTGCCACCACTCCTGCCAGAAGATCGGCCGGCGGTAGCCGACGAGCCACGGGTACGACATGTCGGTGACGATGCGGCTGACGCGCATCTTGTACGGCATGTAGGCCACCGCGATGCGCTTGGCTTCGAGGAACAGCGCATCGCGCTCGGGGCCGTCGGCGATCTCCTGCATCTTGTCGTACAGCGCATCGAACGCCGGCAGCCGAAAGCGCGCCATGTTCTGGCCGCCGATCTGGCGGCTGTCGTAGCGCGCCAGCGCGCCCTGGCCGTCGGGCGCGTCGGCTGACCCGCCGACCTCCCAGACCATGAAGTTGCCGGAACGCGCGGCCTTCAGGTTCTCGGGCCACTGCGCGATCTTCAGGCGCATGCGGATGCCCACTGTGGCCAGGTTCTTGGTCAGCAGCTCGTCGAGCTGGCGGCTGGTCTGGTCGGAGGTGGCGTTGAGTTCGAGCACCAGCGGCGAGCCGTCGGGGCGTTCGCGCCAGCCGTCGCCGTTGCGGTCGAGGAAGCCGTACACATCGAGCAGGCCCTTGGCGCGCGCCGGGTCGTACTCGCTCATCTCGCTCTTGAACTTCGGGTCGTAGCCGCTCGTGTACGGCACGATCGGCGACTGCGCCAGGATCGCCTGGCCCTTGCGCAGCAGGCTGATCTCGCGCGGCGTGTCCATCGCCAGGCCGATCGCGCGGCGCAGCGCGACCTGGTGCGGCGCCATGCCGCCGACGATCGGGCTGTCCATGTTGAAGAACAGCATCGTGTTGCCCGGCTCGACCTGCCGGTAGCCGCGCACGCCGCGCTTGGCCAGGTTCGGCGCGACCTGGCCGCCGGGCATCGCCAGGCTGATGAAGTCGGCGCCGACGCGCTCGATGAAGTCGGCCTCGCCGGTCACGAACGACAGCCAGCGCGGCTGCTGCTCCTCGATCACCGAGACCTCGACCCGGTCGATCATCGGCAGCCGGCGGCCCTTCAGGCGGGCGAGAAGCGCCTGGCCCTCGACATCGTCGGCGGCCGGTTCGGCGTCGTAGAGCATCTCGCGAAAGCCCGGGTTGCGCTCGAACACGATGCGCGAGCTGCGCCGCCACTGCACCAGCCTGAACGGCCCGGTGCCCACCGGGTGGGCCTCGATCTGGTCGCCGTAGCGCTCGACCACCTCGCGCGCGACCGCGCCGAACAGGTCACTGCCGGCCAGGTTCTCGTAGAAGCGCGGCCGCGGCTGGGTCAGCGTAAAGCGCAGCGTGTAGCGGTCGAGCGCGCGCAGGCCGTCGATTTCGCGGTCGTAGTCGAACGCCGTCTTGCGCGCCAGCGCCTGCGCGCGCAGTTCGGCCAGCCCGGCGATCGTGAAGGTTTCCACCCCCGACCAGTTCGGGCTGCGGTTGGCCGGGTCGGCATAGCGCTTGAACGCGTAGACGTAGTCCTGCGCGACCAGCTCGCGCGGCCGGCCGCCGAAGGCCGGGTCGTCGGCGAAGTGGATGCCGCGCTTGAGCCGGATCGTCCAGACGCGGAAGTCGTCGGAATGCTGCGGCATGCCGTCGGCGGTGAGCGGCTTGATCTTGATCGGCCGGGCCAGGTGGTCGTAGCAGTACAGCGCCTCGAAGATGTGCGGCGTGAGGGTGCGCGAATACAGGTCGTTGACCTTCACCGGGTCCATGCTGGTCTCGGCCACCTGGAACGCGTAGCGCAGCGTCTTCTGGCCGGCGCGCGCGCTGGCGCCGGGCAGCGCGCGCGACTCGCAGCCGGCCAGCGCGGGCAGCAGGCCGGCGGCGGAGGCGCCGCGCAACAGGGTTCTTCGCGAGGTCATATAGGGCTCGGTTCTCACGGACTGTCTGTGTTTGCTCCCTCTCCCCCGCAGTCGGGGGAGAGGGCTGGGGTGAGGGGGCGCTGTGCGACACATGCGAACAAAGCGACCCCCCAACCCACCGAAGGCGCGAGTCTAGGCGGGCCTTCGGTGCTGCGACCCCGGTGCAAGCACTATGGTTCAGTGCGCCGCGCCACCGCGGGCCACAGGGCAAACGCGGGGGAAGCGGCCGCGGGGCAGGGCCTAGACTCGCGGCGCTCGCAACCCGAAGCCGTTCGGTCAACGGCCGTTCAGGCTGAGCCTGTCGAAGCCCCAGTGGCAACGCGCAAGCCTTCGACAAGCCTGTCCTGAGCAACGTCGAAAGGCTCAGGCCGAACGGAGGATGCGGGTTGGTGCTGGCCGACCGCAAGGTGCCCCGACTTGACTGGATGAGGAGTGTTTCGAGCCATGGCGGCCTACCTGATACGACGCCTGTGGCAAATGATCCCGACGCTGTTCGGGGTCGTGCTGCTGGTGTTCCTGCTGTTCAAGGGTTTCGGTGGCGACCCGGCCGAGATCCTCGGCGGGCTGAACGCCACCACCGCCCAGGTGAACGCGATCCGCCAGCAGCTCGGCCTGAACGAGCCGCTGTGGACGCAGTTCTTCATCTTCCTGAAAGAAATCGTCACCTTCGACTGGGGCAAGAGCTGGGCCACCAACGAGGCGGTGAGCCACCTGTTCGCGACGCGCCTGCCGGCCACGCTGTCGGTGATGGTGCCGATCCTGCTGCTCGAAACGCTGCTGGCGATCCCGTTCGCGCTCGGCGTGGCCTATGTGCGCGGCTCGCTGACCGATCGCGCGATCATGGTGCTGACCACCGTGGCGCTGTCGATCTCGTTCCTGGTCTACGTGATCGTCGGCCAGTACGTGTTCGCGTTCCAGCTCGGTCTGTTTCCGGTGCAGGGCTGGAGCGACAGCGTCTGGACCAACCTGACCACCTACGTGCCGCTGCCGGTGCTGCTGGCGGTGGCGGTGTCGCTGGCGCCGACGACGCGGCTGTACCGCACCTTCTTCCTCGACGAGATCGGCCACGACTACGTGCGCACCGCGCGCGCCAAGGGCCTGACCGAACCGGTGATCCTGCTCAAGCACGTGCTGCGCAACGCGATGATCCCGATCCTGACCAACGTCGCGGTGGCGCTGCCGAGCATCTTCGTCGGCGCGTTCCTGATCGAGGTGTTCTTCTCGATCCCGGGGCTGGGCCGCGAGATCCTGCTCGCCGTCAACCGCAGCGACTACCCGGTGATCCAGGCGTTCGCGATCTACCTCGCGGCGATCACGATGGTCGTGAACCTGGCCACCGACGTGCTCTACGTGCTGGTCGATCCGCGGGTGGTGTTGAAATGACCGCGGTCATGACGCCGCCGCTCGGCACCGCTGGCCCCCATCGGTCTGGCGGCGTGTGGTCGGCCGCGGCCACGCGCTTTCGCAGCGACCGCGTCGGCATGGCCTCGCTGGTGATCGTGGTGGCGTTCCTGCTGCTCGTGCTGGCGGCCGGCGCCGGGCTGGTGGCACGCGACTGGCAGGTCGAGCGCGGCGTGCCCGACGCGCCGCCCACCTTCATGGGCCCGGCGGCCAAGACCGCGAGCACGGCGATCGCCGGGCCGAGCGGCCCGAACGTGGACATCTCGTCGATCGACCCGCTCGCGCCGCGCTACCAGGCGTGGGCCGAGGCCGCCAGGAAGTACCGCACCACCGCCACCGTCAAGGCGCTGACGCTGCCGTTCGGTGCCGACCGGCTCGGCCGCGACGTGCTCGCCAAGGCGACCAAGGGCGCGGAGGTGTCGATCCTGGTGGGCGTCTCGGCGGCGCTGCTGGCCACGCTGATCGGCACCGTGCTGGGTGCGGTGGCCGGCTTCTTCGGCGGCAGGGCCGGCGACCTGCTCGAATGGGTCTACAACGTCTTCACCGCGGTGCCGGGCATCCTGCTGATCTTCGCGTTTGCGGCGGTGTTCGGGCGCGGCATCGGCTCGGTGGTGCTGATCCTGGGGCTGTCGGGCTGGACCGGCATCTACCGGCTGATGCGCGCCGAGTTCATCAAGCACGCGGTGCGCGACTACGTGCGCTCGGCCGAGGCGATCGGCGCGAGCACCGGCTCGCGCATCTTCCGCCACATCCTGCCCAACGTCAGCCACGTGGTGCTGGTGCAGCTGTCGATCTATGTGGTCGGGTTCATCAAGGCCGAGGTGATCCTGTCGTACCTCGGGCTGGGCGTGGGCGTCGACCAGGTCTCGTGGGGCACGATGCTGGCCGAGGCGCAGAGCGAGCTGATCGTCGGCCACTGGTGGCAGCTGGCCGCGGCGACGCTGTCGATGGCGGTGTTCGTCACCGCGTTCTCGCTGATGACCGACGCGCTGCGCGACGCGCTCGATCCGAAGCTGCGCGGGTTGGAGTAGGCCGCCATGTTGTTGAGCATCAAGGACCTGCGGGTCGCGTTCCGGCTCGGCAAGAGCCACGGCGTGGTGCAGCGCTTCGAGGCCGTCGGCCGCGGCGAGCGCGGCGTGAGCTTCGACGTGCCCGAGAACACCACCGTCGCGCTGGTCGGCGAGTCGGGTTCGGGCAAGAGCGTGACCGCGATGTCGATCCTGAACCTGCTGCCCGAAAACGCCGAGCGGCGCGGCTCGATCACGTTCCAGGGCCGCGACATGCTGGCCGCGTCGCTGACCGAACTGCAGAAGCTGCGCGGCCGCGAGATCGCCTGCGTGTTCCAGGACCCGATGACCTCGCTGAACCCGGTGTTCAGCGTCGGCCAGCAGATCTGCGAGCCGCTGGCGAAGCATCTCGGCCTGAGCGCGCGCCAGGCGATGGCGCGCGCCGAGGCACTGCTCAACGAGGTCGGCATGCCCGAGCCGAAGCGGCGCCTGGCGGCCTACCCGCACCAGCTCTCGGGCGGCCAGCAGCAGCGCGTGATGATCGCGATGGCGCTGGCCTGCGAGCCCAGGCTGCTGATCGCCGACGAGCCCACCACCGCGCTCGACGTGACGATCCAGCGCCAGATCATGGAACTGCTCGCGGGGCTCAAGTCGCGCTACCGGATGAGCATGCTGTTCATCAGCCACGACCTGGGCGTGGTCGGCGAGATCGCCGACCACGTGGTCGTGATGCGCCAGGGCCTGGTGCGCGAGCAGGCCGCGGTGGCCAGCATCTTCGCGGCGCCGCAGGACGCGTACACGAAGGCGCTGCTCGCCTGCCGCCCGACGCTGCAGCAGCGCGCCCCCCGGCTGATGGTGATCGACGACCACATGGCGGCGCAGACGCGCTCCGCCGCGGCGGTCGTGGGCCAAGGCGCGGCCACGCCGGCGGGGCGTGCGGCGGCGAACGCCGGCCCGGCGAAAGACCCGGACGCGCGCGTGATCATCGAGGCGCACGCGCTGACCAAGAGCTTCTGGGTGCGCAGCGGCGTGTTCGGCCGCAAGGAGTTCCGTGCCGTCGGCGGGGCCAGCGGCGCCGGCGCCACGTTCGGGCTGCGCCGCGGCCACACGCTGGGCGTGGTCGGCGAATCGGGCTCGGGCAAGACCACGCTGGGGCTGGCGCTGCTGCGCCTGCACGAACCCGGCGGCGGGCCGGTGACCGGCAGCGTCACCTTCGACGGCATCGACCTGCTGGCGCTGAGCAAGGCGCAGATGCTGCCGATGCGCAAGCGCATCCAGGTCGTGTTCCAGAACCCGTATGCGTCGCTGAACCCGCGCTTCACGGTCGGCCAGACGCTGGTCGAGCCGATGACGATCCACCACATCGGCGCCGACGCCGCCGATCGCGAGGCCCGCGCCCGCGCGCTGCTCGTCAAGGTCGGCCTGGACGAAGCGGCGATGGACAAGTACCCGCACGAGTTCTCCGGCGGCCAGCGCCAGCGCATCGCGATCGCGCGCTGCCTGACGCTCGACCCCGAGGTGCTGGTGCTCGACGAGGCGGTGAGCGCGCTCGACGTCTCGGTGCAGGCGCAGGTGCTCAACCTGCTCAAGGACCTGCAGGACGAACTCGGCCTGGCCTACATCTTCATCAGCCACGACCTCGCGGTGGTGCGCTTCATGGCCGACGAGGTGCTGGTGATGAAGGACGGCGAGGTGGTCGAGCAGGCCAGCGTCGCGCAGATCCTGGAGGCGCCGCAGCAGGAGTACACGCGGCGGCTGCTGGGGGCCATCCCGCGAGGGTACCGAGCGGCCGCGTAAACCTTCGCGAGGGTGCCGAGCCGCGGCGCAGACCGATGTCGCGCACGACCATTCCGGTCGAACCTGTAACGCGGCCTTTACGATTGCCGCCGGATTTCGGGCGATTCGTTTCCGGTCGCGGCGCAAATGCGTCGGGCACGGGCCGCAACCGGCCCGAATCCCCATGGCACGGACGTTGCGCTGTGATGCACACAGCCCCGGGACGCCGCGCCGACACCGCAGCGCCCGACCCCGCATCCACCAGGACGTCGTTGCCATGCCGCTGACCCGCACCGCCAAGACCTTCAGCACCGCTTACGGCGCCAGCCACGCGACGCGCCGCCTGCGGCCGGCCAACCCGAGCTGCCGCGGTGGCGCCTCGTCGGTGCTGCGCCTGGCGCAGCCGGTCGCGCAGCGGCTGCCGACCACGCTGGACCTGTCGGACTGGATGAGCCACGCGGCCAGCGTGCTGATGCCGGTGACCGGGCCGCTGACCGATTTCAATGCGCGCAGCCGCGCCTCGGGAGTCTGACCATGATCACGCCCGTCTCAGTCCGCATCGGCGCCGCGGCGAGTGCCGCTTCCACGCAGCGCAAGGCGCCCGTCACCGCAGAGGCGGCGCGGCTGCCGTTTCGGGTGCTGCAATCGAGCCGATCGCCGGCACAGCTGTCGCTGTACCTGCGCCCGGGCATCGCGTCGCGCTGATCCGCGGCGTTCGAAGCCACCCGTTTCGCGGACGCTTCTGGCGTCCTGAGGGAAGCGGGCAGGTCGGGGCGTAGTCGAGAGCGAGCCCCGGCGAACACTGTCCCGCTTCCCTTTTTTGTCTTCGGTTGCTGGCCCGGCGGCCAACGGGTTTGCCCGGTGCTTCGGCACCACGGCGCGGCGCGACACTGCGCGCACCGATGCGTCCCCGAAGGGCTGATCCATGGATTCGATTCGTCGCCGCCACCTGCTCGCCGGCGCGGGCGCCTGGCTCGCCCCCACCGCGCTGTTCGCGCAGGCCGGCTGGCCGAACAAGGCGGTGCGCATCGTCGTGCCGTTCGCGCCCGCGGGCACCACCGACATCCTGGCGCGGGCGCTTGCGCCCGAGTTGGGCGTGGCCCTGGGCCAGACCTTCATCATCGACAACAAGCCGGGTGCCGGCGGCAACATCGGCGCCGACGCGGTCGCCAAGGCGGCGCCCGACGGCTACACGCTGCTGATGGGCACGGTGGGCACGCACGCGATCAA
>JAGWTP010000088.1 GCA_028868895.1 Burkholderiales bacterium | reverse complement strand
CGCACGCGGCGTTGCCGCCGCCGGTGCACGCGCCGGGTGCACCGATCGCGCCCCGAGCGGACGCTGCGCCGACGGACGCGACCCACACCGTCAAGGTCGTCGGCCTGCGCCGCAAGATCGCGCAGAAGATGCAGGAGTCCAAGCGGCGCATCCCGCACTACACGTATGTCGAGGAGGTCGATGTCGGCGCGCTCGAGGCCCTGCGTGCGCAGCTCAACGCGAAGTGGGGCGCGACGCGCGGCCACCTCACACTGCTGCCGTTGCTGATCCGCGCGATCGTGCTGGCGGTGCGCGAGTACCCGCCGGTCAACGCGCGCTTCGACGACGAGGCCGGTCTGCTCACGCTGCACGACGCGGTGCATGTGGGCATCGCCACCCAGACCGATGCCGGCCTGATGGTGCCGGTGCTGCGCGATGCGCAGGCGCGCGACCTGTGGTCGAGCGCCACCGAAGTGGCGCGGCTGGCCGACGCGGCGCGCCGCGGCAAGGCGGTGCGCGACGAACTCACCGGCTCGACGATCACGATCAGCAGCCTGGGCCGGCTCGGCGGCCTGATGGCCACGCCGGTCATCAATCACCCCGAGGTTGCGATCGTCGGCGTCAACCGGATCGCGCTGCGTCCGGCGATCCGCGGCGGCGTGGTGGCCGCGTGCCAGCTGATGAACCTGTCGTCGTCGTTCGACCACCGCGTGATCGACGGTGCGCAGGCGGCCAGCTTCGTGCAGTGCCTGCGCGAGCGGCTCGAACATCCGGCGATGCTGTTCGTCGAGTGACGCCGGCGTGCGCAGCGCCGGCCCGTCGCGATCCGAACGGCAGCGCCTCACCTCTGCGCGCGGAGAGCACCATGACCACCGTTGCCGACATCCTCAAGTCCAAGCCCGACCCGACCGTCTACACGATCGACCCGGCCACTTCGGTGTTCGAGGCGGTCCAGTTGATGGCGCAGAAGAACATCGGTGCACTCGTGGTGGTGGAGCACGGCCAGGTGGTGGGCATGGTCAGCGAGCGCGACTACGCGCGCAAGATCGCGCTGATGGCGCGCACCTCCAGAGACACGCCGCTGCGCGACATCATGACCAGCCCGGTCATGTACGTGCGCCCGCAGCAGACCAGCGAGCAATGCATGGCGCTGATGACCGAGAACCGCTTGCGCCATCTGCCGGTGATGGAGGACGGCCGGCTGATCGGGCTGATCTCGATCGGCGACCTGGTCAAGGACATCATTTCCGAGCAGCAGTTCATCATCGAGCAGCTCGAGCACTACATCTCGGGGCAGCGCGGCTGAATGCGGCGCGGTGCGGGCATCGGGCCGCCGGACGCCGGGCCCGGCCCGGGCGCGGCCGGCGCCGCCTCAGCCGTGCAGGCGGCTGTGGCGCGGCACGCTGGCCAGCAGGAACTCCATCTGGTCGACCAGGATGCGGCGCCCGCGCAGGATCATGTCTTCGTGCAGGTTGGGCACGTAGGGCAGGTACATCAGCGACAGATGGGCTTCCTCGGGCAGGCGGTTGCCCTTGTGGCCGTTGCACGGGCGGCAGGCGGTGATGCAGTTCATCCAAGTGTCTTGACCGCCGCGCGACGTCGGCACGATGTGCTCGCGGGTCAGGTCGTCGGCGTGGAAGTGGCCGCCGCAGTACGCACAGATGCCGCGGTCGCGGGCGAACAGCTTCGGGTTCGACAGCGCCGGCGCCTGGCGCCAGGCCCGGCTCGGCACCGAGCCCTTGACCGCGATGATCGGGTGCACCTCGATGCGCGACTGCAGCCCGGTGCGGCGCTGGGTGCCGCCGCGCAGCACGAAGAAGGTGTCGCCCAGCGTCCAGGCGATGCCGTCGCTCGCATAGATCACCGCCGCTTCCTTGGCGGAGATCCATGCCTGCGGCCGACCGGAGATGTCGAGTTGCAGGACTTCCATGGTGTTTCGAGCGTAATGCATGACGGGGTGTTCCCTCAAGTCCCCATCATGCGCTCAGCGCATGAGCGCTGCCGGGCCGCGGCGTGGCCGCCACAGTCGCGGTTTCGGCTTCGGCTGCGGGTGACACATCGATTCACGCCGCGTCACGCCGGGTAGAGCCCGCGCTCGCGCGCCATCAGGCGCGTCAGGCCGAGCAGCGCGTCGATGTTCGGCGTGGCCACGCCCAGGCGCGCGCCGATCTCGTGCACCGCGCCGACCAGCGCATCGAGTTCGATCGGGCGGGCGGCAAGCACGTCCTGCAGCATCGAGGTCTTGAAGCCGCCGAGTTCGCGCGTGACCGCCATGCGCGCCTCGCTTGATTGCTCGATCTGGCAGCCGATGCACGCGCCGACCTGCCTGGCCTCGTCCATCGTGCGCAGGATGAAGGCGCGCACCAGCGGGTCGTCGAGGATGCGGTCGCTGGCCGCGCCGGTAAGGGCCGACACCGGGTTCATCGTCATGTTGCCCCACAGCTTGAACCAGATGTCGCGGCGGATGTTGGTGCTTGCCTCGGCCTGGAAGCCGGCCTGGGCGAGCGCGGCGCACACCGCATCCAAACGCGCCGAGCCGCCGCCGCCGGGCTCGCCGACGATCAGGCGCTCGCCGGAGCCGTGCCGGATCACGCCCGGCTCGGGGCTCGTGCAGGTCAGGTGGACGACGCAGCCGAGCACCTGGGCGAGCGGCAGCGCGGCCTCGATCCGGCCGTCGGGGTCGACGCTGGCGAGGCGGCGATCGGCCAGCGGCAGGCCGGCCGGCGCGGCCTGCAAGAACCACCACGGCACCCCGTTCATCGCCGGCATCACGACCGTGCGCACACCGATCAGCGGCTGCAGCTCCGCGGCCGCGGCGGCGAGCGCAGGGCCCTTCAGCGCCACGATCACCAATTCTTGCGGGCCAAGCGTTCGGGCGTCGTCGCTGGCCTGGATCGGGGTGCTCGTTTGCTGCCCGCCGAGCGTCAGCCGCAGCCCGTGCGCGCGCACCGCCGCCAGCGTCGCGCCGCGCGCGAGCCCGCACACCGCGTGCCCGGCGGCGGCGAGCCGCGCCGCCATCAGCCCGCCGATGGCACCCAGACCGACCACCGCAATCTTCATCGACGACTCCTGCGCCAGCGCCCCGGCGCTCGGCTTGCAGACGATGGTAGCCGCGGCCTCGCAGGGCCAGTGCTAGGCATGTAAGCCTAGAAAAAGTCTCGCAGATCGACGCTTGCTCGGTGCCAGGGCCTCTGAATCTTCTGCAAAATAGCACGATCGTTCGTTTTCAGAACCCACCCTTATCGCCCTGGCCCGCTCAGACCGTGACCGAAGACCCTTCGACAACCCCGAGCGACCCGGCCCGAGCGGCCGTGCTGCCCCAGCGCCCGCTGCTGAAGGGCCGCCAGACGCGCGCCGCGATCCTCGATGCCGCGCTGGCGCTGGCCTCGCACATGGGGCTCGAAGGCCTGTCGATCGGGGCCCTGGCCGAAGTCACGCAGATGAGCAAGTCGGGCGTGTTCGCGCATTTCGGCTCGCGCGAGGAACTGCAGATCTCGGTGGTGCGCGAGTACCACGCCAAGTTCTCCGAAGAAGTGTTCGAGCCCGCGATGGCGGCGCCGCGCGGGCTGCCGCGGCTGCGTGCGCTGCTCGACCGATGGTTCAAGCGCGTTTCGGTCGAGATCGACGCCGGCTGCATCTACATCAGCGGTGCGGTCGAGTTCGACGATCGCCCCGGCCCGGTGCGCGACGCCCTCGTCGGCATGGTGCAGGCCTGGCATGGCGCGCTCGAGCGTGCGATCCGGATCGCCGTCGAAGAAGGCCACCTGCGCGCCGACACCGACCCGCAGCAACTGCTGTTCGAGGTGCACGGCCTGATCCTGGCGCTGCACCACGATGCCCGCTTCCTGCGCCGCTCGGGCGCCGATGCGCGCGCGCGGGCGGGATTCGAAAACTTACTGTCCCATTACCTTGCCCCGAGCGTCGCAGTTTCCGCGAGCCGGAGTGCGGCCCCGGCGCTGCCGGCGCCCGCCGCGCGTCGCCGGCGCAGCCCCTCAACCGTCTGAATTGCCTCTTCCAGGAGTCCCCATGCCCCAATACAACCCGCCGCTGCGCGACATGCAGTTCGTCATGCACGAGGTGCTCGAGGTCGTCGACGAGCTGCGGCAGTTGCCGGCGCACGCCGACATCGACGTCGACACCATCAACGCGGTGATCGAAGAGGGCGGCAAGTTCGCCGCCACGGTGCTCGCACCCATCAACCAGCGCGGTGACGAGGAGGGCTGCGTGCTCGACCCGGCCACGCACGACGTGCGCACGCCGGCGGGCTTCAAGCAGGCGTATGCGCAGTACGTGGAGGGCGGCTGGCCGGCGTTGAGCTGCGACCCGGCTTTCGGCGGCCAGGGCCTGCCGCACGTGGTGAACCAGTGCATGTACGAGATGCTCAATTCGGCCAATCAGGCCTGGACCATGTACCCGGGCCTGTCGCACGGCGCCTACGAGGCGCTGCACGCCCACGGCTCCGAGGCGCAAAAGGCGATGTACCTGCCCAAGCTCACCAGCGGCCGCTGGACCGGCACGATGTGCCTGACCGAATCGCATTGCGGCACCGACCTGGGTCTGCTGCGCACCCGGGCCGAACCCGTCTTCGGCCAAGGCATTGCCGACGGCACCTACAAGCTCACCGGCAACAAGATCTTCATCTCGGCCGGCGAGCACGACATGGCCGAGAACATCGTCCACCTCGTGCTGGCGCGCCTGCCGGATGCACCGGCCGGCTCCAAGGGCATCTCGCTGTTCGTCGTGCCCAAGTTCATGGTCAACGCCGACGGCACGCTGGGCGCGCGCAACCCGATCTTCTGCGGCGGCCTCGAGCACAAGATGGGAATTCACGGCAACGCCACTGCGCAGATCAACCTCGACGGCGCAGTCGGTACCCTGGTCGGCCAGCCCCACAAGGGCCTGGCGGCGATGTTTGTGATGATGAACGCAGCGCGCCTGGGCGTGGGCATGCAGTCGCTCGGGCTGACCGAGGTGGCCTACCAGAACGCGGCGGCCTACGCCAAGGAGCGCCTGCAGATGCGCTCGCTGTCCGGCCCGAAGGCCCCCGACCAGCCGGCCGACCCGATCATCGTGCACCCCGACGTGCGCAAGATGCTGCTGACCGCGCGCGCCTACGCCGAGGGCGGCCGCGCGCTGGCGATGTGGACCACGCTGCAACTCGACAAGGAACTCGCCAGCGAAGACGCCGGCGTGCGCGCCGAGGCCGCCGACCTGGTCGCGCTGGTCACGCCGATCGTCAAGGCCTTCTTCACCGACAACGCCTGGATCGCCACCTCGCACTGCATGCAGGTGTTCGGCGGCCACGGCTACGTGCGCGAGACCGGCATGGAGCAGTTCGTGCGCGACGCGCGCATCAACATGATCTACGAGGGTACCAACACGATCCAGTCGCTCGACCTGCTGGGCCGCAAGGTGCTCGGCGACAACGGCGCCAAACTGAAGAAATTCGGCAAGCTGGTGGCGCAGTTCGTCGAGGACGAAGGCACCAGCGAGAACATGCAGGAGTTCGTCAATCCGCTGGCCGACCTGGGCGACAAGGTCACCAAGCTGACCACCGAGATCGGCATGAAGGCCTTCAAGAACCCCGACGAAGTGGGCGCCGCCGCGGTCGACTACCTGCGCGTGTGCGGCCACCTGGTGTTCGCCTATTTCTGGGCCCGCATGGCCAAGGTCGCGCTGGCCAAGCTCGAGGGCGGCGACCCGTTCTACCAGGCCAAGCTGGGCACCGCGCGCTTCTACTATGCCAAGCTGCTGCCCGAGACCGCCGCGTTGATCCGCAGCGCCCGCGCCGGCTCGGCCTCGTTGATGGACATGGACGCGGCGCTGTTCTGATCCCGCACCCGCCACCCCACGGAGACCCAGATGCCCCGCACCCCCCACCTCGTTGCCGCGCTCGCCTTCGGCCTGTTCACGGCCCTGGCCCACGCGCAGGCCACACCGGCCGGCTTGTGGAAGACGATCGACGACGAGACCGGCAAGGTCAAGTCGCTGGTCCGCATCACCGAATCGAACGGCGTCTACACCGGCACGCTCGAGAAGCTGCTCGACCCGGCGACGCCGCCCGACGCAGTGTGTGAAAAATGCAGCGACGACCGCAAGGGAAAACCGCTCGTCGGCATGACGCTGATCAAGGGCGTGCACACCCTCGACGGCGACAAGGACACCTGGGGTGGCGGCGAGATCCTCGACCCCAACAACGGCAAGACCTACAAGGTGCGCCTGACGCCCGCCGACGGCGGCAAACGATTGAACGTGCGCGGCTACATCGGCCTGCCGCTGCTGGGCCGCACCCAAACCTGGATCCGCGTCGAGTGACGGCGCGGGTCCGCGATCCTCAACTCCAGGAAGCACTCCCATGAATCGATTCCCCGTGCGCAAGGTCGCCGTGCTCGGTGCCGGCGTGATGGGCGCGCAGATCGCCGCGCACCTCGTCAACTGCAAGGTGCCGGTGATCCTGTTCGACCTGCCGGCCAAGGACGGCCCGAAGAACGCCATCGTCACCAGGGCCATCGAGGGTCTGAAGAAGCTCAAGCCCGCGCCGCTGGGCCTCAACGAAGACGCGGCGCTGATCCAGCCGGCCAACTACGAGGAACACCTCGACCTGCTCAAGGGCTGCGACCTGATCATCGAGGCCATCGCCGAGCGCATGGACTGGAAGCTCGAGCTCTACAAGCGCATCGCCCCGGCGGTGGCGCCGCACGCCATCGTCGCCAGCAACACCTCGGGGCTGAGCATCACGCGGCTGTCCGAAGTGCTGCCCGAAGAACTCAAGCCGCGCTTTTGCGGCATCCACTTCTTCAACCCGCCGCGCTACATGGCGCTGGTGGAGTTGATCAACACGCCCACCACCCGGCCCGAGATCCTCGACCAGCTCGAAGCCTTCGTCACCACCGCGCTGGGCAAGAGCGTGGTGCGTGCGATGGACACGCCCAACTTCATCGCCAACCGCGTGGGCATCGCCGGCATGCTGGCGACGATGAAGGAGGCCGAGACCTTCGGACTCACCTACGACGTGGTCGACGACCTCACCGGCAAGAAGCTCGGCCGCGCCAGCAGCGGCACCTTCCGCACCGCCGACGTGGTGGGGCTGGACACGATGTCGCACGTCATCAAGACGCTGCAGGACAACCTGGCGGCCGATCCGTTCTTCGCCAGCTACGCGACGCCGCCGGTGCTGGCCAAACTGATCGCGCAAGGGGCGCTCGGCCAGAAGAGCGGCGCGGGCTTCTACAAGAAGGTCGGCAAGGACATCCTGCGGCTCGACCCCACGAGCGGCGCGTACGTGGCCGGTGGCGGCAAGGCCGACGAGATCGTCGCGCGCATCCTGAAGAAGCCGCCCGCCGAGCGCCTGAAGCTGCTGCGCGAATCGAAGAACCCGCAGGCCGCATTCCTTTGGGCGATCCTGCGCGACAGCTTCCACTACGCGGCGGTGCACCTGGCCGACATCGCCGAGAGCGCGCGCGACATCGACTTCGCGATGCGCTGGGGCTTCGGCGTGCAACAAGGCCCGTTCGAACTGTGGCAGGCGGCCGGCTGGACGACGGTGGCGAACTGGATCGACGAAGACATCGCGGCCGGCAAGGCGCTGAGCACCGCACCGCTGCCGTCCTGGGTGTTCACCGGCGCGGTCGCCGAAGGGCAGGGTGTGCACCGTGCCGAGGGCTCGTGGAGTGCGGCGCAGTCGCGTTTCGTGCCGGTCAGCACGCTGCCGGTGTACCAGCGCCAGAACTTCCGCGAATCGGTGTTCGGCGCCGGCGCCGCGGTGCCGCTGAAGTCGGGCACCGAGGCGTTCAGCAACGACGAGATGCGCGTCTGGTCACTCGACGGCGAGGTGCTGATCGCCAGCATCACCGCCAAGCTGCACCTGATCGGCCAGGGCGTGGTCGATGGCTTGGTCAAGGCGGTGGAACTGGCCGAGACCGACTACAAGGGCCTGGTGATCTGGTCGCCCGACGACGTGTTCTCGGCCGGCGCGAACCTCGAGCAACTGATGCCGGTATTCATGAAGGGCGGCGGCCAGGCGATCGTGCCCGAGGTCAAGAAGCTGCAGGACGCGATGCTGCGCCTGCGCTATGCGTCGGTGCCGGTGGTCTCGGCGATTCGCGGCATCGCGCTCGGCGGCGGCTGCGAGATCGCGTTGCACACTGCGCGCCGGGTCGCGGCCATGGAGAGCTACATGGGGCTGGTCGAGGTCGGCGTCGGGCTGATCCCGGGCGGCGGCGGCTTGACTCACGTCGCGCGGCGCGCCGCAGAAATGGCGAGCGCGGGCAATGCCGCTGCCGACATCTTCAAGTTCTTGAGCGACGGCTTCACGAACGCGGCGATGGCGAAGGTGGGCACCAGCGCGATCGAGTCGCGCAAGCTCGGCTACCTGCTGTGGAGCGACGTGGTCGTGCCGCACAAGGACGAACTGCTGTACGTGGCGACGCAGCAGGCCAAGGCGATGTACGAGTCGGGCTACCGCGCGCCGGCCCGCTCGCTGTTCCCGGTGGCCGGGCGCAACGCGATCGCCACCATCAAGGCGCAACTCGCCAACATGCGCGACGGCGGCTTCATCAGCGCGCACGACTTCCACATCAGCGCACTGATCGCCGACGTGGTCTGCGGTGGCGACGTCGACGCCGGCTCGATGGTCAGCGAGGAGTACCTGATGGCGCTCGAGCGCAAGTACTTCTGCGCGCTGCTCGATCACCCGAAGACTCAGGAGCGGATCATGGGCATGCTGCAGACGGGCAAGCCGGTTAGAAATTGATCGAAGCGATGCCCCAGATCACCGCTCCGACCGGTCCCCTCTCCCGCTTGCGGGAGAGGGCTAGGGTGAGGGCGCGCGAACTGCGCAAATCGTCACCGGAAGCGGAGCGCGCCATCTGGAACGCGCTACGCAATCGGCAACTCGACGGCCACAAATTTCGTCGCCAGCATCCCGTCGGCGCGTATTTCGCAGACTTTGCCTGCATCGAGGCCATGCTGATCGTGGAGATCGACGGTGCGCAGCACTTCGAGCCCGAAGCGATGAGCGCGGATGCACGCCGCACCGTCGTCCTCGAGGCGCACGGTTTTCACGTCATGCGCTTCGACGACCGGCAAGCATTGACAGAACTCGAGGGCGTACTCACGTCCATCCTCGACTGGCTGGATACCCGTCGCCCTCACCCCAACCCTCTCCCGCAGGCGGGAGAGGGAGCCAAGACCTCCTCGCTTGCGGGAGAGGTGGTAAATGCAAAGGACTGAATCGTGACCAAGCAAGTTCAAGACGCCTACATCGTCGCCGCCACCCGCACGCCGATCGGCCGCTCGGGCCGCGGCTACTTCCGCAACACCCGGCCCGACGACCTGCTCGTCGCGGCCATCCGGAGCGCCATGAAGCAGGTGCCTGCGCTCGACCCCGGCGCGATCGAAGACGCGATCGTCGGCTGCTCGTTCCCCGAGGGCGAGCAGGGCATGAACATGGCGCGCGTCGCGGTGGCGCTGTGCGGTTTCCCGAAGCCGGTGGGCGGCGTCACCGTCAACCGCTTCTGCGCCTCGGGCATCACCGCGATCCAGATGGCGGCCGACCGCATCCGCGTCGGCGAGGCCGACGTGCTGATCGCCGGCGGCGCCGAGTCGATGAGCCTGGTGCCGATGGGCGGCAACAAGCCCTCGTTCAACCCGGCCATCTTCGAGCGCGACGAGAACATCGGCATCGCCTACGGCATGGGCATCACCGCCGAGAAGGTCGCGGCGCAATGGAAGGTCAGCCGCGAGGCGCAGGACGCGTTCGCGCTCGAGTCGCACCGGCGCGCCATGCAGGCGCAGGCCATCGGCGAGTTCACCGACGAGATGACGCCGATCGAGGTGGTCGCGCGCTTCCCGAATCTGCAGACCGGCGAGCCGGGCACGCAGACCCGCACCGTCCGCCTCGACGAAGGCCCGCGCCCCGACACCTCGCTCGAAGGCCTGGCCAAGCTGCGCCCGGTGTTCGCGGCGGGCCGGGATCCGGCCGGCAAGCCCACCGGCATGGGCAGCGTCACCGCCGGCAACAGTTCGCAGACCAGCGACGGCGCCGGCGCGCTGATCCTGGCCAGCGAGAAGGCCTGTCGGCAGTTCGGCCTCACGCCGCTGGCGCGCTTCATCAGCTACGCCGCACGCGGCGTGCCGCCCGAGATCATGGGCATCGGCCCGATCGAGGCGATCCCCGCGGCGCTGCGCTACGCCAACCTGCGGCAGGACGACATCGGCTGGATCGAGCTGAACGAGGCCTTCGCGGCGCAGTCGCTCGCGGTCATCGGCAGCCTCGGGCTGGACCCGGCCAAGGTCAACCCGATGGGTGGCGCGATCGCGCTCGGCCACCCGCTGGGCGCCACCGGTGCGATCCGCGCCGCCACCGTGATCCATGCGCTGCGCCGGCACAATCTGAAGTACGGCATGGTGACGATGTGCGTGGGCACCGGGCAGGGCGCAGCGGGCATCTTCGAGCGCGTGTAAGGTCCACCCAACTGCAGGAGTCGAAACGATGAGCATCAAGACCGCCACGTTGAACGGTGTCGCCACGATCGAGATCGCGCGCCCCGAGAAGAAGAACGCGATCACCGCCGTGATGTACCGGCAGATGGCCGATGTGCTCGACGCCGCCAAGGCCGACCCGGCGGTGCGCGCGGTGCTGATCACCGGCCAGCCCGGCATCTTCACCTCGGGCAACGACATCGAGGACTTCATGCAGCGCCCGCCCGGCAGCACCGAGTCGCCGGCGTTCGTGTTCATGAAGGCGCTGATGGCCTGCGACAAGCCGGTCGTCGCCGCGGTCACGGGTGCCGCGATCGGCATCGGAACGACGATGCTGCTGCACTGCGACTTCGTCTACGTGTCCGACGAAGCGCGGCTGGCGATGCCCTTCGTCAGCCTGGGCCTGGTGCCCGAGTTCGCATCGAGCCTGATCGTGCCGCAGCTGATGGGCAACGCGCGCGCGGCCGAGAAACTGCTGCTCGGCGAGCCGTTCACCGGTGCCGACGCGGTCGAGTGCGGGATCGCGAATGCGGTGCTGCCGGCGTCCGAGGTCGTGAACCACGCGCGCCGCATTGCCGAGCGCTTCAACGCGCTGCCGCCGGGTGCGGTGCGCGACACCAAGACGCTGATGCGCCGCGCGCGCGCGCAAGGCGCGCTGGAGACCATCGGGGTCGAAGCCGAGCTGTTCGCCAAACGCCTGCGCAGCCCCGAGGCGCAGGAAGCCTTCAGCGCGTTCTTCCAGAAGCGCAAGCCCGACTTCACAAAATTCTGAGTCGCCCGAACCGGTGCAGTCCATGCTGCTCGCGCTCAAGCTCATGCTCTCACCGGTGCTCGTCGCGCAGGCGATGAGCACGCGCAAGCGCGCACCGACGCTGCCCGAGGCA
Source organism: Burkholderiales bacterium (assembly GCA_028868895.1). Taxonomy (GTDB): domain Bacteria; phylum Pseudomonadota; class Gammaproteobacteria; order Burkholderiales; family Burkholderiaceae_C; genus LMDS01. The sequence continues at coordinate 4,915 of JAGWTP010000088.1, read as the reverse complement.
CAGGGGCCGCGCGAAGGCCAGATCGGCAGCGGTACCGGCGCGTTGCGCGTTCTGATCGCCGGCGACTCGTCGGCGGCCGGAGTCGGCGTGGCTCACCAGGACCAGGCGTTCGCCGGCCACTTCACGCGCGCCTTGCACCGGCGCAGCGGGCGCGCGCTGCGCTGGCGGCTGCGGGCGCGCTCGGGCCTGACCACGCTGCAGGTGCACGAGCTGTTGCGCGCCGACCCGCCGCCGGCGGTCGACGTGGCGGTGGTGCTGTCGGGCGTCAACGACGTGATCGGCCTGGTCCCGCCGCAACGCGCGGTGCAGCACCGCGCCGCGCTGGCCGACTGGCTGCTCGACGAAGGCCGGGCCGCGTACGTGCTGTTCGGCCCGCTGCCGCCGATCAACCAGTTTCCGTTGCTGCCGCAGCCGCTGCGCCGCGTGCTCGGCTCGGACGCGCGGCTGCACGACGAGGCCATGGCGCGCTGGGCCGCAACCCGCCGCAACGTGTTCCACACGCCGGTGGCGATCCAGCTCGCGCCCGGCACGATGGCCGACGACGGCTTCCACCCCGGCGAGCCGGTGTACCGCACCTGCGGCGAGCAGCTTGCCCGCTTCGTCGTCGAGAAGATCCTGACCCTGGAGAGACGCTCATGACCGACCTGAAAGGCAAGACCCTGTTCATCACCGGCGCCTCGCGCGGCATCGGCCTGGCGATCGCGCTGCGCGCCGCGCGCGACGGCGCCCGCATCGTCATCGCCGCCAAGACCAGCGAGCCGAACCCGAAGCTGCCCGGCACCATCCACTCCGCGGCCGCCGAGATCGAGGCCGCGGGCGGCCAGGCGCTGGCGCTGCAGACCGACATCCGCGACGAGGCCAGCGTGCTCGCGGCGGTCGAGCAGGCGGTGGCCCGGTTCGGCGGCATCGACATCCTCGTCAACAACGCCAGCGCGATCAGCCTCACGCCGACGCCGGCCACGCCGATGAAGCGCTTCGACCTGATGTTCGGCGTCAACGTGCGCGGCACCTACCTGTGCACGCAGGCCTGCCTGGCCGAGTTGATCCGGTCGGCGCAGGCCGGTCGCAACCCGCACGTGCTGAACATGTCGCCGCCGCTGAGCATGCGCGAACACTGGTTCAGCCCGCACGTGGCCTACACGATGGCCAAGTACGGCATGAGCGAGTGCACGCTCGGCCATGCCGGCGAGTTCAGGCCGCACGGCATCGGCGTCAACAGCCTGTGGCCGCGCACCGCGATCGCCACCGCGGCGCTGCAGATGATCCCCGGCGTGGATCTCTCGAAGTGCCGCACGCCGCAGATCCTGGCCGACGCCGCCCACCTGATCCTCACCAGCGACGCCAGGACGACCACCGGTAACTTCTTCATCGACGACGAGCTGCTGGCGCAGCACGGCGTGACCGACCTCGACCGCTACAGCGTCACGCCGGGCACCAAAGAGTTCATCCCCGACTTCTTCGTCGACTGAGCGGCACGCGGCGCCTGCTGTCGCGGGCTCGTGCGCAACACTCCGGTGCCGGTCAGTCGGCAGTCGGCGCGACCGCAGGCGGTGTTTCGGGTTGCGCGAACACGAACCGGTTCTTGCCGGAGCGCTTGGCGTGGTACATCGCCGCATCGGCCAAGCGCCTGAGGCCCGCCGTCTCGTCGGCGTGATCGGGATACATTGCGATCCCGATGCTGGCACCCACCGTCGCGGTTCCGCCGGCCAGCTCGAACGGCCGTGAGACCTCGGCGATGAGCTTGCTCGCCACCGGCCGGACGGCGTCGGCGTCGAGCAATCCGACGAGCACGACGATGAACTCGTCCCCACCGGCGCGGGCCACCGTGTCGTCGGCGCGCACCGCGCCCTGCAGACGCCGGGCGACCTGCTTCAGGACCTCGTCACCGGCCTCGTGGCCGCAGGCGTCGTTCACCGCCTTGAAGCCATCGAGGTCGATGAACAGCATCGCGATCTTGCTGCCCGAGCGGCCGGCGCCATTGATCGCCATCTGCAGGCGGTCGGTCGCCAGCTGCATGGTCGGCAGCCCGGTGAGCGGGTCGTGAGAGGCGAGGATCGCCAACTGATCGCGCTGCACAACGAGCTGGTCGCGCTGCGCATGGAGCTTCGCCAGCAATGCGAGCACCGCCTCCTGGAAGCCCCCGATCGCGTACAGCAGCACGAGCAGCGCGACGATCGTGACCGCCAGGTAGTCGAACCACCCCGAGGCGCTGACCGCGTGCGCATTGAGGTCGAACGGCAGGGTCAGCCTGCCGCCGACGAAGCCGATCCCGGCCGCCACCATCATGGCGGCCGCCACCGTGGCGACAACCACGCCGACGCGCAGCGAGTACAGCACGCTCGCCAGGCCCACGCTCAACGCGATCCAGAGCAGCCCGGCGCCGACCATGCCCAGCGACAGCACGCCCGATACACCGACCGCCAACGCTGCCAGCACCAGCCACCTCGACTTGAGTTCGTGCGCCAGCCGCTTGCGCAGCAGGGCCACGGTCACCGTGATCGCGGAGAACGCGACATGAAGCATCAACTGGACGTGCCAACCCACGTCGGCGACACGCCAGGCGATGAGCGGGAATTCGAACACCGCGAGCCACCCCGCGGTGCGCCAGACCTGGTCGACGAGCTTGTGCCGCGTGCCGGCGAATTCGGCGTCGAGTGCGCTGGCGGCTCCGGATCGGCGCACGATGCTGCGCACCGCTCAGGACCGTGGAATCTGGCGTGGCTTGCCTTCGAGGTCGATCGCCACGTAAGTGAGGTTCGCCTCGGTCACCTTGACCACGTGCAGGTCGGCCGGGTTGCGTTCGGCGTAGACCTCGACGTTGACCGTGATCGAGGTCCGGCCGATGCGCTCGACCTTGGCGTAGAAGCTCAGCAGGTCGCCGATCGACACCGGCTGCTTGAAGACGAACTCGTTGACCGCCACGGTGGCGATGCGGCCCTTGGCGATGCGCGCCGGCAGCACCGCGCCGGCCAGGTCGACCTGGGCCATGATCCAGCCGCCGAAGATGTCGCCGTTGCCGTTGGCGTCGGCCGGCATCGGCATGACCCGCAGCACCAGCTGGCGGTCGTCGGGCAGACGCAAGGGCGCCGGCGACTGCGGCCGCCCGCCGGCCGGACCATCGCTTGAAATCTCGGGCATATTGCGTCACCTGCAGGCGTTGTCGTCGTCCGCGCGATTCTTTCACCTTTCCCTTCACCGTTCGCCCCTTCCCGAGCCCTTGCCGATGCGCCGTGCCACCTTGACCGTCCCACCGCTGCCGGGCACCGCTGCGGCGCGGCCGCGCTCCGACTGGGCGACGCTGAGAAAACTGGCGCCCTACATCTGGCAGTGGCGCTGGCGGGTGCTGATCGCGCTGAGCTTCCTGGTGGCGGCCAAGCTGGCCAACGTCGGCGTGCCGCTGGTGCTCAAGAAGCTCGTCGATGCGCTGAGCCTGAAGCCCGGCGACCCGCGCGCGGTGCTGGTGGTGCCGGTGGCGCTGCTGCTGGCCTACGGCGCGCTGCGGCTGTCGATCACCGCGTTCACCGAAGCGCGCGAGTACCTGTTCTACCCGGTGGCGGCGCGCATCGCGCGGCGGGTCTCGCTCGAGGCGTTCGAGCACCTGCTGGCGCTGAGCCTGCGCTTTCACCTCGAGCGCCAGACCGGCGGCGTCTCGCGCGACATCGAACGCGGCTCGCGCTCGATCCAGTCGCTGCTGAACTACCTGATCTACAACATCCTGCCCACGCTGGTCGAGATCACGCTGGTGATCGGCCTGCTGTCGGCCAAGTTCGACGTCTGGTTCGCCGCCATCACGTTCGGCGCGCTGGTGCTGTACATCGCCTACACCGTGACCGTGACCGAGTGGCGCACCGGCTTTCGCCGGGCGATGAACGAGCAGGACTCGAAGGCCAACACGCGCGCGGTCGACGCGCTGATCAACTACGAGACCGTCAAGTATTTCTCCAACGAGCACTTCGAGCAGTCGCGCTACGACGACAACCTGCGCCGGCTCGAGACGGCCTCGATCAAGTCGCAGGTCTCGCTGTCGGTGCTCAACGTCGGCCAGAGCCTGATCGTGGCGACCACGGTGACGCTGCTGGTGTGGCGCGCCACGCTCGGTGTGGTGGCCGGCACGATGACGCTGGGCGACCTGGTGCTGGTGAACGCGCTGATGATCCAGCTCTATGTGCCGCTGAACTTCCTGGGCGTGATCTACCGCGAGATCAAGCAGTCGATGATCGACATGGAGAAGATGTTCGCGCTGCTCGGCCAGCACCGCGAGGTCGCCGACGCGCCCGGTGCGCGGCCGCTGGTGCTTCGCGGCGGCCAGGGCCACGACGCTGCGCTGGGCGCGGCGGTGCGCTTCGAGCACGTCGGCTTCGGCTACGACCCGGATCGCGTGATCCTGCACGACATCAGCTTCGAGATCCCGGCCGGCAAGACGGTCGCGGTGGTCGGCCCGTCGGGCTCGGGCAAGAGCACGCTGGCGCGCCTGATGTTCCGCTTCTACGACGTCAACGCCGGGCGCATCTCGATCGACGGGCAGGACATCCGCAGCGTCACGCAGCTGAGCCTGCGCCAGTCGATCGGCATCGTGCCGCAGGACACGGTGCTGTTCAATGACACGGTCGAATACAACATCGCCTACGGCCGCACTGGCGCCAGCCGCGCCGAGGTGGAGGGTGCGGCCAAGGCCGCGCACATCCACAACTTCATCGTCTCCACGCCGAAGGGCTACGACACGATGGTCGGCGAGCGCGGCCTGAAGCTCTCGGGCGGCGAGAAGCAGCGCGTGGCGATCGCCCGCACGTTGCTGAAGAACCCGCCGGTGCTGATCTTCGACGAGGCCACCTCGGCGCTCGACTCGGCCAACGAGCGCGCGATCCAGGAGGAACTGCGCAGCGCGGCGCGCAACAAGACCGCGCTGGTGATCGCG
>JAGWTP010000087.1 GCA_028868895.1 Burkholderiales bacterium | reverse complement strand
ACGGGGGCAACGCCGCGCCGCCACTCGCGAAACCGAAGGCCGCGTCGCACGGCGCGGCACCGGCCACCGCCACGGCGCCCGAGAGCCGCATCTACACCGTGAACGAGCTGCCTGCCGAGATCCGCCACCAGTTGCCGGCGGTCGCGATCGGCGGCTCGCGCTATTCGCCGTCCAAGGCCGACCGGTTGCTGATCGTCAACGGCCAGGTCGTGCACGAAGGCGACACGATCGCGCCCGGCCTGGTGCTGGAGCAGATCCAGCTGAAAGCGGCGGTGCTCGAGTACAAGGGCTACCGCTACGCGGTCAGGTACTGAGCTCCCCCAGGGAGGCGACTTCGACATTCCGGGGGTCGGGCCAATCGGCAACGCCGCATCGGCTTGCGACTCAGATCGACACCCGCTGGCGCACGCCGTCGGCCTGCATGTCGGCGCCGCGGCCGCGCTGGACGATCTCGCCGCGCTCCATCACGAGGTACCGGTCGGCGAGTTCGGCGGCGAAGTCGTAGAACTGCTCGACCAGCACCACCGCCATCTTCTGGCCGCCGTTCATGCCGTGGTCGGCGAGCCTGCGGATGACGCGGCCGATGTCCTTGATGATGCTCGGCTGGATGCCCTCGGTGGGCTCGTCGAGCAGCAGCAGTTTCGGGCCCGCGGCGAGCGCGCGCGCGATCGCGAGCTGCTGCTGCTGGCCGCCCGACAAATCACCGCCGCGCCGCTGCAGCATCGCCTTGAGCACCGGGAACAGCTCGAACAGTTCGGCCGGGATCGGCGTGCCCGCGCGCTTGTAGGCCAGGCCCATGCGCAGGTTGTCGTGCACCGTCAGCCGGCCGAAGATCTCGCGGCCCTGCGGCACGTATCCCACGCCCTTGCGCACGCGCTCGTAGGGCGTGTCGCGCGTGATCGGCGCGCCGTCGAGCTCGATGCTGCCGGTCTTCACCGGCACCACGCCCATCAGGCTCTTCAGCAGCGTCGTCTTGCCCACGCCGTTGCGGCCGAGGATCACCGTGACCTCACCGGGCCGCGCCTCGAAGCCGACGTTGCGCAGGATGTGCGAGCCGCCGTAGAACTGGTTGATGCCGTCGACTTTCAGCATGGGTGCGTTGCTTCTCGAGGGGTGGTGCCAAGCGGCGGGTGCTTTGCCGCAAAGGCGCAAAGACGCCAAGAATTCAAGACAAAGGAAGTCCCTCTTGGCGTTCTTCTTAGCGTCTTGGCGCCTTTGCGGCTGTATTCCACACCACGACGTACCGCCCTACCGACCAAGGTACACCTCGACCACCTTGTCGTTCGCCTGCACCTCCGACAACAGCCCTTCGGCCAGCACGCTGCCCTCGTGCAGCACCGTGATTTTCTTGCCATTGCGCCCGTTCTGGGTCAGCGCGCCGATGAATTTCATGTCGTGTTCGACGACCACCAGCGAATGGCTGCCCTCGAGCGTCAGAAACAGCTCTGCGGTGCGCTCGGTTTCTTCGTCGGTCATGCCGGCCACCGGCTCGTCGAGCAGCAGCAGCTTGGGGTCCTGCATCAGCAGCATGCCGATCTCCAGCCACTGCTTCTGGCCGTGCGAGAGCAGCCCGGCGGTTCGCTGCGCGCTGTGCTTCAGGTGGATCAGCGCGAGCATGGCGCCGATGCGGTCGAGCTGTTCGCCGTTCAAGCGGAAGACCATCGACGCGCGCACGCCGCGGTCGGCCTTGAGCGCCAGCTCGAGGTTCTCGAACACGCTCAGGTGCTCGAACACGGTGGGCTTCTGGAACTTGCGGCCGATGCCGATCGAGGCGATCTCGTTCTCGCGCAGCCGCAGCAGGTCGATCGTCGAGCCGAAGTAGGCGCGGCCCAGATCGGGCCGGGTCTTGCCGGTGATCACGTCCATCAGCGTCGTCTTGCCGGCGCCGTTCGGGCCGATGATGCAGCGCAGCTCGCCGGCGCTGATCGACAGCGTGAGCGCGTTCAGTGCCTTGAAGCCGTCGAAGCTGACGGTGATGTCGTCGAGGTACAGGATCGCACCGTGGGTCACGTCCAGCGCGCCCGGCACGGCCAGGCGCGAGTAGCTGGCGGCGCGCCCGCCCGACTGGCCGGTGGCCGCGGCCAGCCGGCGCTCGTGCTCGACGCGCGCCTGCGCGCCGGCCTTCATCAGCTCCGGCGTCATCGCTCGTCGGCGGGGCGGCGGCGGCGCAGCAGGCCGACGATGCCCTGCGGCAGGAACAGTGTCACCGCGATGAACAGCGCGCCCAGAAAGTACAGCCAGAACTCCGGGAACGCCTGCGTGAACCAGCTCTTTGCGCCGTTGACGAAGAACGCGCCGACGATCGGACCGATCAGCGTTCCGCGCCCGCCGACCGCGGCCCAGATCGCGATCTCGATGCTCGACGCGGGCGACATCTCGCTCGGGTTGATGATGCCCACCTGCGGCACGAACAGCGCCCCGGCAATGCCGCACATCACCGCCGAGATGACCCAGATGGCGAGCTTGTAGCGCAGCGGGTCGTAGCCGGTGAACATGACGCGCGTCTCGGCATCGCGGATCGCCTGCAGCACGCGGCCGAACTTGCTGCGCACCAGCCAGCGTGCGCCCATGAACATGCCGATCAGCGTCAGCCCGGTCAGCACGAAGAGCGTCATGCGCGTGGCCGGCGTCGTGATCGGGTGGCCCAGGATGCGTTTGAAATCGGTGAAGCCGTTGTTGCCGCCGAAGCCGGTCTCGTTGCGGAAGAACAGCAGCATCGACGCGTAGGTCAGCGCCTGCGTGATGATCGAGAAGTACACGCCCTTGATGCGCGAGCGAAACGCGAAGTAGCCGAACACGAACGCCAGCAGCCCTGGCACCAGCACCACCAGCGCCAGCGTGGCGACGAACGAGTCGCTCAACGCCCAGGTCCACGGCAGTGCCTTCCAGTTCAGGAACACCATGAAGTCGGGCAGGTCGCTCTGGTAGTTGCCGTCGCGGCCGATCTGGCGCATCAGGTACATCCCCATCGCGTAGCCGCCGAGCGCGAAGAACACGCCATGGCCGAGCGACAGGATGCCGGTGTAGCCCCAGATCAGGTCCATCGCCAGCGCCGCGATCGCGTAGCACATGATCTTGCCGATCAGCTGCACCGCGTACTCCGACAAGTGAAACGCACTGCCTGCCGGGACCACGAGGTTCAGGATCGGCACCAGCACGGTGACGACGACGACGGCGCCGAACACGGCGCCCCAGCCCTTGCCGGTGAGCAGGCCACGGGCGGGGGCGGCCAGTGCGGGGGGTGCGGGCAACACAGCGCTCATGCTTCGGCACTCCGCCCCTTCATCGCGAAGATCCCCTGAGGCCGCTTCTGGATGAAGATCACGATGAAGACGAGCACCATGATCTTGGCGAGCACCGCGCCCTGCCAGCCTTCGAGCAGCTTGTTGAGCACGCCCAGGCCGAGCGCGGCATAGACGGTGCCGGCGAGCTGGCCGACGCCGCCGAGCACGACGACCATGAACGAGTCGACGATGTAGCCCTGGCCGAGATCCGGCCCGACGTTGCCGACCTGCGACAGCGCGCAGCCCGCCAGGCCGGCCAGCCCCGAGCCGAGCGCGAAGGCGTAGGTGTCGATGCGCGCGGTGTTCACGCCCATGCAGGCGGCCATCCTGCGGTTCTGCGTCACGCCGCGCACGAACAGGCCGAGCCGGGTGCGCGCGATCAGCAGCGCGACACCGGCCAGCACCAGCGCCGCGAAGACGATGATCGCCAGCCGGTTGTAGGGCAGCGTGAGGTTGTCGGTGGCATCGAACCCGCCCGACAGCCAGCCCGGGTTCTCGACCAGCACGTTCTGCGCGCCGAACAGCGAGCGCACGCCCTGCTGCAGCATCAGGCTGATGCCCCAGGTGGCGAGCAGCGTTTCGAGCGGGCGGCCGTAGAGCCAGCGGATCACGCTGCGCTCGAGCACCGCGCCGACCAGCGCCGCAGCGAGGAAAGAGGCCGGGATCGCGGCGACCACGTAGGCGTCGAAGGCGCCGGGCAGCCAGGTCCGGAACAGTTGCTGGACGACGTAGGTGGCGTAGGCGCCGATCATCATCAGCTCGCCGTGCGCCATGTTGATCACGCCCATCAGGCCGTAGGTGATCGCCAGGCCGAGCGCCACCAGCAGCAGGATCGAGCCCAGGCTGACACCGGTGAAGATCACCCCCAGACGATCGCCCCAGGCGAGCTTGGTGTCGATGTCCGACAGCGCCTTGCGCAGCGCGGCGCGCACCTGCGGGTCGGCCTCGCCGCCCGCGGCGAGCCGGTCCAGCAGCAGGCCGCGCACGCTGGCCTGCCCGCTCGCCGCCAGCGCGTGCGCCGCGGCCAGGCGCTGGGCCTTGTCGCTCGAGGCGATCAGGATCGTCGAGCGCATGCGGTCCAGCCGCGTCTTGATCGCCGGCACGGTCTCGGCCGCGTAGGCACGCTCGATCAGCGGCAGTTGGGTTTCGTCGAGCGACTGCTTCAGCAGGTCGCCGACCGCGGCGTCGCGCACCGCGGGGTCGGTGGAGAACAGCTTCAGGCCCGACATCGCCGCTTCGAGCGCGCCGCGCATGCGGTTGTTGTTGATGACGTCGTCGGCGTTTGCCGGCAAGGCCACCGGCGCGAGCGACGCGGCGTCGATCGCCTTGCCGTCGCGCACCACCAGCACCTGGTCGCCGGAGCGCTTGACGGCGTCGTCGAGCATCGCCTGCACGAACGCGCCGAGCGACGGGTCGCCCTGCGCGACGGCCTGGTTCAGCGCCGCGATGCGGGCGTCGGTGTCGCCGCTGGCGATGCCCCGAACCTGCGCCGGCGTGAGCGCCTGGGCCGCGATCGAACCCGCGAACAGGGCGGCCAGGCACACCCGCCGGGCCAGCCGGCCCGCCAGCGTGTTCAGGGGCGTTCGCATCGGGGTGGCAATGGCGGCGGCTTACTTCTTCTCGGGCTCGTCCTTCTTGCCCTTGTCCTCGGGGATGTACGGGCTCCACGGCTGGGCCTTGATCGGGCCGGGCGTCTTCCAGACCACGTTGAACTGGCCGTCGGCGCGGATCTCGCCGATGAACACCGGCTTGTGCAGGTGGTGGTTCTTCAGGTCCATCGTCGCGGTGAAGCCGCTGGGCGCCGCGAAGGTCTGGCCGGCCATCGCCGCGATGACCTTGTCGGTGTCGGTGCTGCCGGCCTTCTTGACCGCCTGCGCCCACATGTGGATGCCGATGTAGGTGGCTTCCATCGGGTCGTTGGTGAGCGGCTTGTCCATCTGGCCGGGCAGCTTCTTGGCCTTGGCGTAGGCGGTCCACTCCTTGATGAAGGCGGCGTTGGTCGGGTTCTTGATCGACATGAAGTAGTTCCACGCCGCCAGGTCGCCCACCAGCGGCTTGGTGTCGACGCCGCGCAGCTCCTCCTCGCCGACCGAGAACGCCACCACCGGCACGTCGGTGGCCTTCAGGCCCTGGTTGCCGAGCTCCTTGTAGAACGGCACGTTGGAGTCGCCGTTGATGGTGGAGATGACCGCGGTCTTCTTGCCTTCGGACGAGAACTTCTTGATCTTGGCGATGATCGACTGGTAGTCGCTGTGGCCGAAGGGGGTGTACTCCTCCATGATGTCTTCGTCCTTCACCCCCTTGCTGTGCAGGAACGACCGCAGGATCTTGTTGGTGGTGCGCGGGTAGACGTAGTCGGTGCCGAGCAGCACGAAGCGCTTGGCCGAGCCGCCGTCCTTGCTCATCAGGTACTCGACCGCCGGAATGGCCTGCTGGTTCGGTGCGGCGCCGGTGTAGAACACGTTCTTGCTGAGCTCTTCGCCTTCGTACTGCACCGGGTAGAACAGCAGGCCGTTGAGTTCCTCGACCACCGGCAGCACCGACTTGCGCGACACGCTGGTCCAGCAGCCGAAGATCACCGCGACCTTGTCCTTCGAGATCAGCTGGCGCGCCTTCTCGGCAAACAGCGGCCAGTTCGACGCCGGGTCGACGACCACCGGCTCGAGCTGCTTGCCGAGCACCCCGCCCTTGGCGTTGATCTCGTCGATGGTCATCAGCGCGACGTCCTTCAGCACCGTCTCGGAGATCGCCATCGTGCCCGACAGCGAGTGCAGGATGCCGACCTTGATCGTGTCGGCGGCGTTCGCGAACGGGCTCAGGCCGAGCGCGGCGATGCCGATCGCGATGGCCGTGAGGGATTTGCCGGCATGGCGACGGGATGGGTTCATGGGGTCACGCTCCTGTGGGTTGCGGGGGGCTGGTTCGAGCAAGCGGCAGGACATTGCTGCATTGCGTCAAACGCAGGTTACGCAGCCCCCCGGCAGCGCGGAATACGCCCGATGGCGTACGGGAGCGTTGACGGGCCATGGCACCGGGCGCACCGGGCATACCAGGCGCGTTGGGCACACCGGGCACGCCGGGCGCGTTGGGCGCGTCCGGCGCATCCCGATGCAGCGCGCCGCCGATTCAGGCGCGCGTCGTGCCCGCCTTGGCACGAGGGGCTCGCGAGCGCACCGGGCCACGCAGCTGGGCCTGGATGTGCCGCTGGCCCTCGTCGACCAGGAACTGCTCGAACGCCACCGCCACCTGCGGCAACTGGCGTGACGCCAGGTGCATCACGAACCACTCGCGCTGCAGCGGGTTGCCGGCCATCGGCAACACCCCGAGCAGGCCGGCCGCCAGCTCCAGCCCGCAGGTGTGCAGCGACAGGAACGCCACGCCGAAGCCGGCCGCACACATCTGCTTGATCGCCTCGTTGCTCGACATCTCGGAGCCGATGCGCAGCGGCAGCCCGGCGTCCTTGAACAGCCGCTCCAGCGTGGTGCGCGTTCCCGAGCCGCGCTCGCGCACCAGCAGGTTCGCGCCGGCGAGATCGGCCAGGCCGAGCTTGCCGGTCTTGCGCCGCGCCATCAGCGGGTGGGCCGGCGCGGCGATGAAGGCCATCGGGTGCTTGGCGAACGCCGTGGCCGCGGTCTTGAGCTCGCCGGGCGGGCGGCCCATGATGGCGATGTCGGTCTCCTGGCTGGCCAGCATGCGCACGATCTCGTCGCGGTTGCCCACGCTGAGCTTGACCTTGACGTGCGGGTGCGCGCCGGCGAAGACGACGAGCAGCGGCGGCAGCAGGTACTCGGCGGTGGTGACCGCGCCGACCCGCAGCGTGCCCGAGAACACGCCGCGCTGGGTGGCCATCTCGTCGCCGGCCTCGCGCCACAGGTCGAGGATGCGCCCGGCGTACTGCGCCATCAGCACACCCGCCGGCGTCAGGTGCACGCCGCGTCCCTCGCGTTCGAGCAGCGGCGCGCCGGCGGCGTCTTCGAGCAGCTTGAGCTGGATCGACACCGCCGGCGGCGTCAGGTGCAGCTCGCCGGCCACGCGCGCCACGCTGCCCAGCCGCGCCAGCGCCTGCAGCGCGGCCAACTGGCGGAAGGTGGCGTTCTTGATCATTAGCCAAGACTAACTCAATCGATAAAAACATTCACTTTTTACTTTGCTACGGCCTCCGTACATTGGGCTCCATCGAACCGAGCCGACCGGGCTCGAAACCGGAGCACCCCATGGGCCACATGCACGAAGCCGCGGCGATCACCGATACCAAGAAGCGCTACACCGCCGGCGTGCTCAAGTACGCGCAGATGGGCTACTGGGACGCCGACTACGTGCCCAAGGAAACCGACGTGCTGGCGCTGTTCCGGATCACGCCGCAGGACGGTGTCGACGCGATCGAGGCCGCCGCCGCGGTGGCCGGCGAATCGAGCACCGCGACCTGGACCGTGGTCTGGACCGACCGCCTCACCGCCTGCGACATGTACCGCGCCAAGGCCTACCGCGTCGAGCCGGTGCCGAACAACCCGGGCCAGTATTTCTGCTACGTGGCCTACGACCTGAGCCTGTTCGAAGAGGGCTCGATCACCAACGTCGCGGCCTCCATCATCGGCAACGTCTTCAGCTTCAAGCCGCTCAAGGCGGCGCGGCTCGAAGACATGAAGTTCCCGGTCGCCTACGTGAAGACCTTCGCCGGTCCGCCGACCGGCATCGTGGTCGAGCGCGAACGACTCGACAAGTTCGGCCGCCCGCTGCTGGGCGCCACCACCAAGCCCAAGCTCGGGCTGTCGGCGCGCAACTACGGCCGCGTGGTCTACGAGGGCCTGAAGGGCGGCCTGGACTTCATGAAGGACGACGAGAACATCAACTCGCAGCCCTTCATGCACTGGCGCGACCGCTTCCTGTGCGTGATGGACGCGGTCAACAAGGCGAGTGCGGCCACCGGCGAGGTCAAGGGCAGCTACCTGAACGTGACCGCCGGGAACATGGAGGAGATGTACCGCCGCGCCCAGTTCGCGAAGGACCTGGGCTCGGTGATCGTGATGGTCGACCTCGTCGTCGGCTACACCGGCATCCAGTCGCTGAGCCACTGGTGCCGGAGCAACGACATGATCCTGCACCTGCACCGCGCCGGCCATGGCACCTACACCCGCCAGAAGAATCACGGCGTGAGCTTCCGCGTGATCGCCAAGTGGATGCGGCTGGTGGGCGTCGACCACATCCATGCCGGCACGGCCGTCGGCAAGCTCGAAGGCGACCCGCTGACGGTGCAGGGCTACTACAACGTCTGCCGCGACACCCACACCACCGTCGACCTGCCGCGCGGCATCTACTTCGACCAGGACTGGGGCGCGATCAGGAAGGTCATGCCGGTGGCCTCCGGCGGCATCCACGCCGGCCAGATGCACCAGCTGCTCGACCTGTTCGGCGACGACGTGGTGCTGCAGTTCGGCGGCGGCACGATCGGCCACCCGCAAGGCATCCAGGCCGGCGCGACCGCGAACCGCGTCGCCCTCGAAGCGATGGTGCTGGCGCGCAACGAAGGCCGCGACATCAAGCACGAGGGCCCGGACATCCTGCGCGACGCCGCCCAATGGTGTGGCCCGCTGCGCGCCGCGCTCGACACCTGGGGCGAGATCAGCTTCAACTACACCTCCACCGACACCTCGGACTACGTGCCGACAGCGTCGGTGGCCTGAACCCGTACCGGAGGCCCTCATGCGCATCACCCAAGGCACCTTCTCGTTCCTGCCCGACCTCACCGACGCGCAGATCACGAAGCAGCTCGACCACTGCCTGGCCCAGGGCTGGGCGATCGGCATCGAATACACCGACGACCCGCACCCGCGCAACACCTACTGGGAGATGTTCGGCAACCCGATGTTCGACGTGCGCGACGCCGCCGGCGTGATGCTCGAACTCGCCGCCTGCCGCAAGACCTTCCCGAGCCACTACGTGCGCGTGACCGCGTTCGACTCCACCCACGGCACCGAATCGGTGGTGATGTCGTTCATCGTCAACCGGCCGAAGGTCGAGCCGGGCTTCCGGCTGGTTCGCACCGAGGAGGCGGGCCGCACGCTGCGCTACACGATCGAGAGCTACGCCGTCGCCCGCCAGCCCGAAGGCGCGCGCTACTGACCCGCGCGGCCGGCCTGCGACCCTGCGCCATGCCCACCATGAACGCGACACCGCACGCCAGCGACGCCGCCGCCGCCATCGGAGCGGCCGCCGGCACCGACGCGGGCGCGAGCGCCACCCCCCCGCGCGCGCTGTTCGAAGACTCGGGCGCGCGCGCGTTGCTGCAGCAGCTCGACGCCGAGCTGGTCGGCCTGGCGCCGGTGAAGAGCCGCATCCGCGACATCGCCGCGCTGCTGCTGATCGACCGGCTGCGTGCGCAGCAGGGCCTGCAGTCGCAGCCGCCGACGCTGCACATGTGCTTCACCGGCAACCCCGGCACCGGCAAGACCACCGTGGCGCTGCGCATGGCCGAGGTGCTCAAGCAGCTCGGCTACGTGCGCCGCGGCCACCTGGTGGCGGTGACGCGCGACGACCTGGTCGGCCAGTTCATCGGCCACACCGCGCCCAAGACCCGCGAGGTGATCAAGAAGGCGATGGGCGGCGTGCTGTTCATCGACGAGGCCTACTACCTGTACCGGCCCGAGAACGAGCGCGACTACGGCCAGGAGTCGATCGAGATCCTGCTGCAGGTGATGGAGAACCAGCGCGACGACCTGGTCGTGATCCTGGCCGGCTACAAGGACCGCATGGACACCTTCTTCGGCAGCAACCCCGGCATGGCCTCGCGCATCGCCCACCACATCGACTTCCCCGACTACAGCGAAGCCGAGCTGATGCAGATCGCGCAGCTGATGCTCACCAGGCTGAACTACCGCTTCGACGCCGCGGCGGTGCCGGTGTTCGAACGCTACCTGCACCTGCGCCGCAGCCAGCCCAATTTTGCCAACGCGCGCTCGGTGCGCAATGCGCTCGACCGCATCCGGCTGCGCCACGCCACGAGGCTGTTCGACGCCGACCGGGCGCTGTCGCAGGCCGACCTGTCGACCGTGCAGGCCCAAGACATCCTGGCCAGCCGCGTGTTCGGCCCGCCGTCCACCACCAAGGAACGACCATGACCCTCGAAGCCCTGATCTTCGACGTGGACGGCACGCTCGCCGACACCGAAGAGGCGCACCGCATCGCCTTCAATCTCGCCTTCGAGCAGCAGCGCCTGGGCTGGACCTGGAGCCGCACCGAGTACCGCGCGCTGCTCGCCGTCAACGGCGGCAAGGAGCGCATCGCCAGCTACATCCGGGCGTTGCCGATGGGCGACGCGCGGCGCGCACACCTGCTCGATCGTGTGAGCGCGATCCATGCCGAGAAGACCAAGCTCTACAGCTCGGTGGTGCGCGACGGCGGCATACCGCTGCGCGACGGCGTCGCCCGGCTGCTCTACGAGGCGCTGCAGGCCGGCTGCAGGCTGGCGATCGCCAGCACCACGACCGCGGTGAACGTCGACGCGCTGCTGCAGTCCACGCTCGGCCGCCGCGGCCTGGAGATGTTCGACGTGATCGCCTGCGGCGACCAGGTGCGCCACAAGAAGCCCGCGCCCGACATCTACCAGCTCGCGCTGCGCACGCTCGGTCTGCCCGCCGACCGCGCGGTGGCGTTCGAGGATTCGCCCAACGGCCTGCGCGCGGCGGTGGCTGCCGGCCTGTGGACCGTGGTCACGCCGACCTTCTGGACCGAGGGCGGCGACTTTGCCGCCGCCGGCTTGCTGCTGCCGGGGCTGGGCGACCCGGGCGCGCCGCTGAAGTCCGAACCCGGCACGCACTTGCGCACGCACGGCTGGCTCGACTTCGAGGAACTGCAGCGGCTGGCACGGCCACGGCGCACGCCCGACCCGGTGCGCGCGCTGTACCAGGTGGGCGCGGCGTGAGCTCGATCCGGATCGCGCCGAGCCTGCTGTCGGCCGACTTCGCGCGCCTGGGGGCGCAGGTCACCGCGGTCATCGAGGCCGGCGCCGACCTGATCCATTTCGACGTGATGGACAACCACTACGTGCCCAACCTGACGATCGGCCCGCTGGTGTGCGAGGCGATCAAGCCGTACGCAAAGCGCGGCGACGCGGCCGTGCCGATCGACGTGCACCTGATGGTGAAGCCGGTCGACGCGATGATCGCGATGTTCGCGCAGGCCGGTGCGTCGATCATCTCGTTCCACCCCGAGGCAAGCGAGCACATCGACCGCAGCCTGCAGCTGATCCACTCGTTCGGCCTGAAGGCCGGGCTGGCGCTGAACCCGGCCACGCCGCTGCACTGGCTGGACCACGTGATCGACCGGCTCGACCTGATCCTGCTGATGTCGGTCAACCCCGGCTTCGGCGGGCAGAGCTTCATCGAGAGCACGCTGCCGAAGATCGAGGCGGTGCGCCGGCGCATCGAGGCCAGCGGGCGCGACATCTGGCTCGAAGTCGATGGCGGCGTGAAAGCCGACAACGCCGGGCGCATCGGCGCGGCCGGTGCCGACACGCTGGTGGCCGGCTCGGCCGTGTTCGGCAGCGCCGACTACGCCCGCGCGATTGCGGCGATCCGCACCAGCGCCGGCGAGGGCCGCGCCGGCGCCGCGCAAGCACACCGCACCAGTGCCGCACCGGACGCCCGCGCACTGCTCGCGCCGACCGCCTGAACACCGAGGAGACCGCGATGCCCACCGACGGAAAATCCACCCTCACGCAGTTCCTGATCGAGGAACGGCGCCGCCACCCCAGCGCCACCGGTGACCTCAACGGCCTGATCACCGGCGTGTCGCTGGCCTGCAAGGCGATCGCCCGCAAGGTCGCGTACGGCGCGCTCGGCGCAGCGTCCGGCGCCGACGCGTTCACGGCCCCGCAGGTCAACGTGCAGGGCGAGGAGCAGAAGGCGCTCGACGTTCTGAGCAACACGATCTTCCTGCGCGCCAACGAATGGGGCGGGCACGTCGCGGGCATGGTCTCGGAGGAAATGGAGGCGCCCTACACGCTGCCGCCGCAACACCCGCGCGGCAAGTACCTGCTGATGTTCGACCCGCTCGACGGCTCGTCCAACATCGACGTGAACGTGACCGTCGGCAGCATCTTCTCGATCGTGCGCGCCGTCACCCCCGAGCAGGATCCGCAGCCGCAGGACTTCCTGCAGCCCGGCACCGAGCAGGTCTGTGCCGGCTATGCGATCTACGGCCCGGCGACGATGCTGGTGCTGACGCTGGGCAACGGCACGCACGCCTTCACGCTCGAGCCGCAGCTCGGCGAGTGGGTGCTCAGCCACCCGAACCTGCGCATCCCGGCGCGCACGCGCGAGTTCGCGATCAACGCCTCGAACAGCCGCTTCTGGGAGCCGGCCGTGAAGCGCTATGTCGACGAATGCCTGGCCGGCAGCGCCGGTCCACGCGGCGCCGACTTCAACATGCGCTGGATCGCCTCGCTGGTGGCCGAGACGCACCGCATCCTGATGCGCGGCGGCGTCTTCATGTACCCGCGCGACACCAAGGATCCGGTCAAGGCCGGCCGCTTGCGCCTGCTCTACGAGGCGAACCCGATCTCGTTCCTGATCGAGCAGGCCGGCGGCGGCGCCAGCACCGGGCGGCGCCGGGTGATGGAGGTGGTGCCCGAGTCGCTGCATCAGCGCGTCGGCTTCATCTTCGGCTCGACCGAGGAGGTCGAGCGCATCGAGGGCTACCACCGCGACGAGCCGCCGCAGAGCTACCACTCGCCGCTGTTCGGCAAGCGCGGGTTGTTCGCGGCGACGGTCTGACGCCATGGCATTCGACGGGCCCGCATCGACGCAGACCCGGACTTTCTCGCTCGCGCGCCCTCACCCCAACCCTCTCCCAGAGGGAGAGGGAGCCCACTCGACAGACGCCCATTTCCCCATCCTCAACCCCGCGAGGTTCGCATGTCAGCCCAGCACCCCATCATCGCGATCACCGGCTCGTCCGGTGCCGGCACCACCTCGGTGACGCGCACGTTCGAGAGCATCTTTCGCCGCGAGGGCGTGGCCGCGGCGATCATTGAGGGCGACAGCTTCCATCGCTACGACCGCCAGGCGATGAAGCTCGCGATGGCCGAGGCCGAAAGCCGCGGCCACCCGCACTTCAGCCACTTCGGCGCCGAGGCCAACCTGTTCGCCGAACTGGAGCAGCTGTTTCGCAGCTACGCCGAAACCGGCACCGGCCAGTGCCGCAAGTACCTGCACAACGCCGAGGAGGCCGCGCCCTACCAGCAGCCGCCCGGCACCTTCACGCCGTGGGAGCCGGTGGCGGCCAGCGAGTTGCTGTTCTACGAGGGGCTGCACGGCGGCGTGACCACCGACAGCGTCGACATCGCGCGCTTCGCCGACCTGCTGATCGGCGTGGTGCCGGTGATCAACCTCGAATGGATCCAGAAGATCCACCGCGACCGCAGCACCCGCGGCTACTCGACCGAGGCCGTCACCGACGTGATCCTGCGCCGCATGCACGAGTACGTGCACTACATCTGCCCGCAGTTCACCCGCACCCACATCAACTTCCAGCGCGTGCCGGTGGTCGACACCTCCGACCCGTTCGTCGCCCGCACCATCCCGACTGCCGACGAGAGCCTGGTCGTGATCCGCTTCGCGAACCCGCGCGGCTTCGACTTCCCGTACCTGCTGAGCATGCTGCACGACTCGTTCATGTCGCGCGCCAACACGCTGGTCGTGCCCGGCGGCAAGATGGAGCTGGCGATGCAGCTGATCTTCACGCCGATGATCATGCGGCTGGTCGAGCGGCGCAAGCAGCTGCTGGCGGCTTGAGAGCCTGAGCGTTTTGGCGCGCTGCTCGGGCACGCCCGAAAAACGCTCAGGCTCTGATGCCCACGGCCCTCCCCGAACCCTGCGAGACCACCCGACCATGACCGAACCGATCGCCGAGCTTGTGCTGCGCACCGCGTGCGCCAACGCCATCCGCGCCCTCGCGATGGACGCCGTGCAGGCGGCCCGCAGCGGCCACCCCGGCATGCCGATGGGCATGGCCGACATCGCCGAGGCGCTGTGGCGCCACCACCTGCGCCACGACCCCGCCGACCCGACCTGGCCCGACCGCGACCGCTTCGTCGTCTCGAACGGCCACGGCTCGATGCTGCTCTACGCGCTGCTGCACCTGAGCGGCTACGCGCTGCCGATCAGCGAGCTGCAGCGCTTTCGCCAGCTCCATTCGCTGACCCCGGGCCACCCCGAGGCGGGCCTGACGCCGGGTGTCGAGACCACCACCGGCCCGCTCGGCCAGGGCCTGGCCAACGCTGTCGGCATGGCGCTGGCCGAGAAGCTGCTGGCCGCCGAGTTCAACCGGCCCGGTCACACCGTCGTCGGCCACCGCACCTATGTGTTCGTCGGCGACGGCTGCCTGATGGAAGGCATCAGCCACGAAGCGGCGTCGCTCGCCGGCACCTGGCGCCTGGCCAAGCTGGTGGTCTTCTACGACGACAACGGCATCTCGATCGACGGCGACGTGCAAGGCTGGTTCACCGACGACACCCCGGGCCGCTTCGAGGCCTATGGCTGGACGGTGCTGCGCGACGTGAACGGCCACGACCACCGGGCGCTCGACGCCGCCATCGACCGCGCCCATGCCAGCGACCGGCCGGTGCTGGTGTGCTGCAAGACCCGCATCGGCCAGGGCTCGCCGAACCGCGCCGGCACCGCCAAGGCCCACGGCGAGCCGCTCGGCGACGCCGAGATCGCGCTGACCCGCCAGGCACTGGGCTGGACCTCAGCGCCGTTCGAGATCCCCGCGCCGCTGCGGCAGGCCTGGAACGCCACCGACCGCGGTGCCGCACTGCGCGCCGACTGGCAGCGGCGCTTCAACGCCTACGCCTGCGCTCACCCGGAACTGGCGCGCGAACTGGCGCGCCGCCAGCGCCCGAACGGCACGGTGACAAGCGCGGCGACAAGCGCGGCGAGCAGCGCGCTGAACGACGCCACCACCGCCGCGCTGGCCCAGGCCTGCGCGCAGGCCGAGCAGCAAGGCGCGGCGGTCGCCAGCCGCAAGGCCTCGCAGGACGTGCTGCAGCAGATCGGCCCGGTGATGCCCGAGCTGCTCGGCGGCTCGGCCGACCTGACCGGTTCGAACCTGACCGACTGGGCCGGCCACCGCGCGCTCAAGGGCAGCGGCACCGGCAACCACGTGCACTACGGTGTGCGCGAGTTCGGCATGGCCGCGGTCATGAACGGCGTGGCGCTGCATCGCGGCTACCGGCCGTTCGGCGGCACCTTCCTGACCTTCTCGGACTACGCCCGCAACGCCATCCGCATGTCGGCGCTGATGCGCCTGCCGGTGGTCTACGTGTTCACGCACGACTCGATCGGCCTGGGCGAAGACGGGCCCACGCACCAGCCGGTCGAGCATGCGTCGTCGCTGCGTCTGATTCCCAACCTCGACGTCTGGCGCCCCTGCGACGAAGCCGAGACGATGACGGCCTGGGCCAGCGCGGTCCGCAGTGCCCAGCGTCCCAGCGCCTTGCTGCTGTCGCGCCAGAACCTGCCGCCCCAGGCGCGCAGCGCCGAGCAGGTCGATGCGATCCAGCGCGGCGGCTACGTGCTGTCCGACCGGCCGCTGGCGCGCGCGGTGATCGTCGCCACCGGCTCCGAAGTCGGCTTGGCAATGGCGGCCCAGGCCTTGCTCGACGCCCGCGAGATGCCGGTGCGCGTGGTGTCGATGCCGTCGACCAGCGTGTTCGATCGGCAGGACCGCGCCTACCGTCAGTCGGTGCTGATGGCCAGCCTGCCGCGCGTCGCGGTGGAAGCCGGCAGCAGCCGCCTGTGGGCCGCCTATGGCTGCAGCGCGGTGCTGGGGATCGACCGTTTCGGCGAGTCGGCGCCCGGACCCGAGCTGATGAAGGCCTACGGCTTCAGCGCCGAACACCTGGCCGAGCTGGTGCTCGACGAGATCGAGCGCGAGCCCAAGATCGAACGGTCTTCGAACTGACTTCCCGGAGACAACGATGCGCTATTCCGTGATCACGTTCGACCTCGACGGCACGCTGGTGGACACCGCCAGCGAGATCGCCGAGGC
>JAGWTP010000185.1 GCA_028868895.1 Burkholderiales bacterium | reverse complement strand
GCCAGGTGCGGCTCGGCAGCGACGATCGCGGCGAGCTGCACCATCCAGCTCAGCCGGTCCTGCGCACCGTCGCGCAGCACGAACTCGGTGGCCGGGCCCGAGAACGTGATCTTGCCGGCAGCGCGCTGGAAGTTCGCCGCCGTGGTGCCGCGGCGCAGGCGCTGGTCGGTGAAACGCTCCGGCGCCACGCCGGCGGCGTCGAACCCGCCGGAGCTGACCTGGGTGAGCACCGCCAGCCCGGCCACGCGGCCGTCGAACCGCAACTCGTAGTGCTCGCCCTGCGGGCGCCACACCAGGTCGCCGGTGCCGCGCAGGAAGCCGCGGTGCATCTCGTAGCGCAGCGTGATCGGCGGCGGAAGGCGGGTGCGGTAGTGCGGAATCGCCTCGTCGCCGGTGCTTGCCGGCGCGGGCGCAGGAGCAGCGGCCGTCGCCGCGGCCGGGCGGACGGCGGGTGTGTTCAGCGCGAGTTGCACCGGCGCGGCGGGCACGTCGGGCGCAGGCGCGGTCGCAACACGCATCTGCGGCACGGCGGTGGACGGCGCGGCGGCCATCGCCTTGGTGGCGGGCGGTGGCGCCTTGGCGCGCGGGAACGGGGTTCGCGCATGCGCCGGCACCGGCGCTGGCCCCGGAACCTGCACTGGCACAAGCGGCGTTTCAACCACCGCATCGACCGGCCGCACCGCCGCTGGCGCCGGCACGGCCTGGTCGCGCGGCGGCAGCGCGGTGTCGACCACCCGCACCCGCATCAACGTGACCGGCAGGCGCACCGCCTCATGCTCGGGCCAGACCCATTCGACCCCGCTCAATGCCGCCGCGTGCAGCAACAGGGCCGCGACGCTCAGCACGCCCAGCCACTTCCAGCGCCGGCGGGTGCCGGCGCGCGCGTCGATCCTCGATTCAGCCCCATGCATCGACAATACAGTCCCTTCGAAAACCTCTTGCCGGGCCCGACATCCATGAAGCTTGCCACCTACAAAGACGGTTCACGCGACGGGCAACTGGTCGTCGTCTCGCGCGACCTGAGCCTGGCCCACTATGCCAGCGGCGTGGCGACGCGGCTGCAACAGGTGCTCGACGACTGGAACTTTCTGTCGCCGCAGCTGCAGGAACTGTCGCAGACGCTGAACCACGGCAAGGCGCGCCACGCGTTCGCCTTCGACCCGCGGCAGTGCATGGCGCCGCTGCCGCGTGCCTACCAGTGGGCCGACGGCTCGGCCTACATCAACCATGTGGAGCTGGTGCGCAAGGCGCGCGGCGCGCAGGTGCCGGCCAGCTTCTACACCGACCCGCTGATGTACCAGGGCGGCAGCGACGATTTTCTCGGCCCGCGCGACGACATCGTCTGCGCCAGCACCGAGTTCGGCATCGACTTCGAAGCCGAGATCGCGGTCGTCACCGACGACGTGCCGATGGGCACCGCCCCCGACGCCGCGCTCGAAGGCATCCGGCTGCTGATGCTGGCCAACGACGTGAGCCTGCGCCACCTGATCCCGGACGAGCTTGCCAAGGGCTTCGGCTTTCTGCAGGGCAAGCCCGCCACCGCGTTCAGCCCGGTCGCCGTGACGCCCGACGAGCTCGGCAGCGCCTGGCAGCACGGCCGCGTGCACCTGAACCTGGAGAGCGTCTGGAACGGCAAGCGCGTCGGCCTCACCGACGCCGGCCCGGAGATGACCTTCCACTTCGGCCAGCTCATCGCGCACCTTTGCAAGACCCGCAACGTGCGCGCCGGCAGCATCATCGGCAGCGGCACCGTCAGCAACCAGGACTGGTCGCGCGGCTGGTCGTGCATCGCCGAGAAGCGCGCCATCGAAACGATCGAGAGCGGCGCCCCGAAGACCGCGTTCATGCAGTACGGCGACACGATCCGCATCGAGATGAAGGGCGCCGACGGCATGAGCGTGTTCGGGGCGATCGAGCAGAAGGTGGTCGCGCCGGCCTGACGAAGCCCGCCGCTGCGCGACCCCTCGGGACCGCGCTGCGCGAGCTTGTGCGAAGCCCACACTGCGCGCGTTGCGCGTGGCTGGCGTCACCTCGACGTTCAACGCGCCGAGTTCACGCCCGCAACAAGGCAGCCAACGCACCCCGGCGCGAAACACGGAACAATCGGCCACCGATGAACACCGACCTCCCGCGCAGCTTCAAGCTGATCACCTTGTGGCTGCTGCTGGGCGCCGTGGTGTTCGTCGGCGTGCAGTGGTGGCTGCATCGCGCGCAGCAGGCGCAGTTCCAGCTCAGCGGCGGTGCGGTCGAGATCCACCGCGGCCGCGACGGGCACTACCACTGGCCTGGGCGCATCAATGGCCACGCGGTCGACTTTCTGATCGACACCGGCGCGACCGGCACCGCCATCCCCGAGTCGCTGGCGCGCAAGCTCAAGCTGCGCTCGATCGGCACGGTGCGCTCCAACACCGCCGGCGGCGTGGTCACCGGGCAACTGGTGCGCGCCGACCTCGAGTTGATGGGCGGCGTGAACGTGCAGCGCCTGTCGGTGCTCGCGCTTCCGGGGCTGGGGCCGAATCCGCTGCTGGGCATGGACGTGCTGGGCACCTTGCGCTGGCAGCAGAGCGATTCGGTGTTCAGGATCGAAGCGAACGCGCCGCCCTGAGCGCGGCAGCGCCGCGGCGCCCGCACCCACCCGTGGCGTGCCATGCCGCCCGGAATGAATGCAGAATCGATCACGCGCCCACGGCGCCACAACACCCAGGAGACCGCCATGTCTGACCCTACCGGTTTCGCCAAGCTCGTGCCCGGCTTCGACTTCCTGCAAGGGCTCGTGAAGAACGCCGGCGCGGCGCTGCCGGGCATCGGCCAGTGGGTCGCGCCGACGATCGATCCGGCCGAGCTCGAGAAGCGCATCGAGGAGTTGCGCACGGTTCAGTTCTGGCTCGAACAGAACGCGCGCATGCTGGGGGCGACGATCCAGGCGCTCGAGGTGCAGCGCATGACGCTGTCGACACTGAAGACGATGAACGTGCAGATGGAAGACCTGCGCGATTCGCTGCAGTTGCGCGTGCCTGCCGCGCCGTCCGCGGCGCCAGCCACTTCGCCACCCGCGCCACCGGCGCCGAAGGCCGCGCCCGAGACCGCGCCGGCAGCGGCCAAGCACGCCGCGCCTTCAGCGGCGGCTTCGCCCGCCCCCGGGGTCGTCGATCCGATGCAGTGGTGGGGCGCGCTGACCAAGCAGTTCACCCAGCTCGCCGCCGGCGCGATGAAGGACAGTGCGACCGATGCCGCGAAGAACCTGGCCGGCGCGATGGTCAAGCAGAGCTTCGACGCCGCCGGCCAGACGCTCAAGAAGGCCGCCTCGGTGCCGGGCGCGGTGGCGCGCGGCGCCGGTGCGGCCGCGCGCAGCGCCACGCGCAAGTCGATCTCGAAGAAGAAGGGC
>JAGWTP010000184.1 GCA_028868895.1 Burkholderiales bacterium | reverse complement strand
CACAATCTGAAAGCGCTTTCAAACTATAAGGGCGGCGTCTCGATGTGTCACTAGGGAAATTGCGGGGTATGGCGCGAGCGCGTGCCGCCGAACCCGCCGGCGGGCCGTCAACCCGCCAGTCGCCGGCTCGACTCGCGCGCGATCAGGCGCGGGCCGGGCAGTTCTTCGGTGGACTTGTCGCCCGCCAGAAGTCGCACCATCGCCGAGGCCGCCAGGCGGCCGAGTTCGTATGCGGGCTGATGGATCGTGCTCAGCGGCGGGATCGAGAACAGCGACGACGGCAGGTCGTCGAAACCGACCACCGAAACGTCTTCGGGCACGCGCAGCGAGCGGCGGTGCAGGCCCAGCACCGCACCCACCGCCATCTGGTCGTTGGCCGCAAAAATCGCCGTGAACCGCCGCCGGCTTTCGAGCAGCCGATCCACCGCCAGCAGGCCGCTGACTTCGTGGAACTCGCCGGGAATCACGAGCTTGGCGTCGTAGGCCAGACCCGCGGCCTCGAGCGCGGCGCGGTAGCCGCGCAGCCGCTCGACCGCGTCCGGATGGTCCGGGTCACCGGAGATGAACGCGATGCTTCGATGGCCGAGGTCGATCAGGTGCTGCGTCGCCAATCGCCCGCCTTCGAAGTTGTCGAAGTTCAGCGAAATCAGGCCGGACGCCTTCAGCGACCTGCCCGTGACGACGATCGGAACATTCTTGGCGCAGGTCTTCAGCGCCTGGTCGGTCAACCGGCCGGTGAGCACGATGATGCCGTCCACGCGCCGCGAACGCAGCACCTCGACGCAGCGCGATTCGGCGGCCGCGTTCCAGTGCCCGCTGACGAACAGCGCGCGGTATCCGAGCGGATCGAGTTCGTCCTCGATGCCGCGCAGCGCCGCGCCGTAGAAGGGGCTGTCGATGGCCTGGGTGATCACGCCGATGCTGAGCGTCCGACCACCCGCCAGTCCGCGCGCGACCGGATTCGGAACGAACCCCAGTTCGGCGATGGCGTCTTCGACCGCCTTCTTCTTGAGTTCGCTGACCACGGCGGTACCGTTCAGGATGCGCGAGACGGTGCTCGGCGAAACCCCTGCCGCCAGCGCAACCGCCTCCAGCGTCACCGGCCCGTCGCCTCGCTTCGCGACGGCCCGTTTGCCGCTGCGCGGGCTGGACTTGGGATTCATTCGAGGCACATGGAGATCATCGTCACGAGTGTAAGGGCGCCCCGCGCGTGGCCGATTCCGGATGCCGGCCGCGGCACGTTCGAATCGAGGACGCGCTGTAGAGTCCGCGTCGGCGCCTCCAAGGATTCAATTCATGCCGACCCGACCGGCCTGCCCGGCGCCGAACGAGACCGCCCATGACACCGACCATCGAATTCCAGGGCCAGCGCATCGAACCGCAGGCGTTTCAGAAGCGCTACCTGCGCACCGCGGGCGCGTTGCGTGCCGCTGGCGTCGGCCCCGGCGATGTCATCGCGCTGATGATGCGCAACAGCCCGCTCACGCTCGAGCTGATGCTGGCCGCGCGCTGGATCGGCGCGCAGTGGTGCCCGGTCAACTGGCATTTCAAGACCGACGAGGTGAGCTTCATCTTGTCGGACAGCGGCGCCAAGGTGTTCGTCGCCGACGCCGATCTGCTCAACGGCCTGCCCGGCCTGCGGCTGGACGGCGTGCGGGCCTGGGTGGCATGCGGCGCCGAGCCGAGCGACGCCGCCGACACGCCGGCGCTGCTGCCGTCGTGGCAGGCCTACCGCGATGCCACGGCCCCGCTCGACGCGCCGGCGAGCCCGCCGCGCGGCGCGATGTTTTACACGTCGGGGACGACCGGTCGGCCCAAGGGCATCCGGCGCGCGGCCGCGAACCCGGAGCAGGCGGCGCGCGGGCTCGAGGTGATGCGCCACGTGCTCGGCCTGGAGCCCGGCATGCGCGCGTTGCTGAGCGCGCCGATGTACCACAGCGCGCCCAACTCCTACAGCATCGGCGTGGCGCTGGAAAGCGCGCAGCTCTTCATCGAGGAGCGGTTCGATGCCGAGCGCACGCTGCGCCTGATCGAGCAGCACCGCATCACCCACGCCTACCTGGTGCCCACGATGTACGTGCGGCTGCTGCGCCTGCCCGAGGCGGTGCGCCGCCGCCACGACCTGAGCTCGATGCGCTTCGTGGCCTCCACCGGATCGCCCTGCCCGCCCGACGTGAAGCGCGCGATGATCGAATGGTGGGGCCCGGTCATCCACGAAGCCTACGGGTCGAGCGAACTGGGCTACATGACCCGGCTCGACAGCGCCGAGGCACTGCGCAAGCCCGGCTCGGCGGGGCGCCCGCTGCCGGGCGTGACGCTGGCGATCCTCGACGACGACGGCCGTCCGCTGCCGCAAGGGCAGGCCGGGCTCATCTACGTGCACCAGCCCGCGTTCGCCGACTTCAGCTATGTCGGCAACGACGCCGCGCGCCAGCGCATGGAACGCGCCGGCCTGAAGACGCTCGGCGACGTCGGCTACCTCGACGAGGACGGCTTTCTGTACATCGTCGACCGGGCCGCCGACATGGTGATCTCGGGCGGCGTGAACATCTATCCGGCCGAGATCGAGGCGGTGCTGCAGGCCATGCCCGGGGTGGCCGACTGCGCGGTGTTCGGCATCCCCGACGCGGAGTTCGGCGAGGCACTGGCCGCCGCGGTGCAACTGCACGAGAACGCGCAGGCCGACGCTGCCGGCGTGCGTGAATTCCTGAAGTCACGCCTGGCCGACTACAAGGTGCCGAAGGTCGTGGCCTTCCACGCGCAGATGCCGCGCGAGGACACCGGCAAGATCTTCAAGCGCAAGCTGCGCGAGCCTTACTGGGCCGGGCTCACGCGGCGCATTTGAGCGGCGGGGCGATGCAACGCGCAAGTACCGAAGTGCCCCAGTCCCGACTGCGGTGTCGATGACCGCGCGCCATTCAACGTGGCGCGACCTCCACAGGCCGAATCGCTACTTGATCCCGCCCCCGGGGTTCACGATCGAGTTCCTTCCGAACAGGATGTAGAACCCAGCAGCACCGAGGTCCGCCGGTCCCCTTCCGATTTCGACCGCTCAGACCGCTCGCGGCCTGCTGCGCATTGACAGTGCCTTTCAGGCGGAAATCGGTACGGTCGAGGCGCTTTGCGGCGGGCGGCTCAGCAGCGGTCGTCCGGAATCCCAGCCCGAGTGGCTCAATGTCACGGTGGGCGTGGCCCGGCGGCTGATGGGCTGGAGTTCTCTGAGCAATACCGCTTCGGTCTCTCCGTCACGAGCGCCGATACTGTGGTTCACACCCCGAGGTACGAGCCCAGCAGCGGGCTCGCGGCCACCGCGTCGGCGGTGCCTTCGAGCACCACCTGGCCCTTTTGCAGCACCAACGCGCGGTCGCTGCGCGCCAGCACCTTGCGGTAGTTGCGGTCGACGAT
>JAGWTP010000086.1 GCA_028868895.1 Burkholderiales bacterium | reverse complement strand
CGTAGCCGCCGCCGCCCGGCGTCTCGATCACGAACACGTCGCCGGGCGCCATCTCGACCGAGCCGATGTGGTCCAGCGCCAGCCGGCTGCCGTCAGCGCGCTCGACCCGGTTGATGCCCGGCGCGCCGGGCGATCCACCGGCCATGCCGAATGCACCGTGGTGGCGGCCGTTGGACAGGATCGACGCCGTCATCGCCTCCAGGAAGCGCACCCGACGCACACCGCCGTCGCCGCCCTGGTGGTGACCCGCACCGCCCGAGCCCTTGCGGATCGCGTAGCTTTCCAGGCGCACCGGGAAGCGGAACTCCAGCACCTCGGGGTCGGTCAGGCGCGAGTTGGTCATGTGGGTCTGCACGACCGAGGTGCCGTCGAAATCGGGGCCGGCGCCCGAGCCGCCCGAGACGGTTTCGTAATACTGGTAGCGCGCGTTGCCGAAGGTGAAGTTGTTCATCGTGCACTGGCCCGCCGCCATGCTGCCCAAAGCGCCGTACAGCGCGTTGGTGATGCAGGTCGAGGTCTCGACGTTGCCCGCCACCACCGAGGCCGGCGGGTGGGGGTTCAACATCGAACCTTC
This sequence comes from Burkholderiales bacterium, assembly GCA_028868895.1. Lineage (GTDB taxonomy): Bacteria > Pseudomonadota > Gammaproteobacteria > Burkholderiales > Burkholderiaceae_C > LMDS01. The sequence continues at coordinate 16,273 of JAGWTP010000086.1, read as the reverse complement.
GGGGATGATCACCTCGAGCGGCTTCAGGCAGCCGGCGTTGAGCGGGATGTCGTCGTCCACCAGCGTGCGAAACACATACAGCACCGCGGCCATGCACACCGCGGTGGGCGCGTTGAAGTTGTTGGCGAGCTGCGCCGAGGTGCCGGTGAAATCGATCCGGGCACTGCGCTGCGTGGCGTCGACGCGGATCGCGACGCGGATCTGCGCGCCGTTGTCCAGCGGCAGCGTGAACGCGCCGTCGCGCAAGTTCGTGATCACGCGGCGCACCGACTCCTCGGCGTTGTCCTGCACGTGGCGCATGTAGGCCTGCACGACGTCCAGGCCGAACTGGGCGACGGACTTGCGCAGCTCCTGCACGCCCTTCTCGTTGGCGGCGATCTGCGCCTTCAGGTCGGCCAGGTTCTGCCGCGGGTTGCGCGACGGGTGCGCACCACTGCTGAGCAGCGCGAGCATCTCGGCCTCGCGCAGCACGCCGCGATCGACCAGCTTGAAGTTGTCGATCTGCACGCCCTCTTCGTCGATGCGGGTCGAGAACGGCGGCATCGAGCCGGGCGTCACGCCGCCGATGTCGGCGTGGTGGCCGCGGGAGCCGACGTAGAAGTGGGGCTGCCTGTCGCCCTCACCCCAACCCTCTCCCAGAGGGAGAGGGAGCCCAACACCCCCACCCACAGAGCGAGCTGATCCGGTCCCCTCTCCCTCTGGGAGAGGGTTAGGGTGAGGGCCGCCGCCACGCAAATCGAGGTAGACAGGCGTCACCACCGTCACGTCCGGCAGATGGGTGCCTCCGTGGTACGGGTCGTTGAGCACATACACGTCGCCCGGGCGCATCGTGCCGGCGTTGCGCGCGACCACGGTCTTGACCGACTCGCTCATCGAGCCCAGGTGCACCGGCATGTGCGGCGCGTTGGCGATCAGGTTGCCGTGCGCGTCGAACAGCGCGCACGAGAAGTCCAGTCGCTCCTTGATGTTCACCGAGACCGCCGTGTTCTGCAGCTGCAGCCCCATCTGCTCGGCGATGTTCATGAACAGGTTGTTGAAGACCTCGAGCATCACCGGGTCGACCGTGGTGCCGATCGCGCGGCGCGCTTCGCGCGGCTGCACGCGGTCGAGCACCAGGTGGTCGAGCGCGGTCACGCGCGCCCGCCATCCAGGCTCGACCACGGTGGTGGCGTTGCGCTCGGCGATGATCGCCGGGCCGTCGATCACGTGGCCGGGGCGGGCCTGCTCGCGCACCACCAGCGCGGCGTCCCACCAGCGCCCACCGCTGTACAGGCGCACCGTGGCGGCGGCCGGCGCCGGGCCACTGGCGGCGAGCGCGTGGCGCGCCTCGGTGGGTGCGTCCCCCTCGGCGACGGCCTCGACCGACACCGCCTCCGCGATCAGCCGGCGCCCGCTCATCAGGAACGCGAAGCGCTGCCGGTACGCGGCCTCGAACGCGGCCACGATCTCGGCCCGCGGGCCGAACGGCACGACCAGCGCCGAGTCGGTGCCTTCATAGCGGACATGCACGCGCCGGTGCACGTGCACGCGGGCGCTGCCCACACCCTGGCGCTCGAGCTCGTCGGTGGCCTCGGCGGCGAGCGCGTCGACGCGCTGCGCGATGACATCGTGCGCGGTGGCCGGTGGCCGATCCGGCCTCGATCCAGGGGACGACGCGGACCTTGGATCGGGCGCAGGCTCCACGGTTGAATCGAGCGCAGGCGCCACCGTTGCGTCGAGCGCGAGCTCGCCCGCTGAATCGAGCGGCAGCTCGATGGCCGCCTCGCGCATCACGCTCTGGTCGGCCAGGCCCATGCCGTAGGCCGACAGCACCCCGGCGAGCGGGTGCGCGAACACGCGGTTCATGCCGAGCGCGTCGGCGACGCGGCAGGCGTGCTGGCCGCCGGCGCCGCCGAAGCACTGCAGCGTGTAGCGCGTCACGTCGTAGCCGCGCGCGACCGAGATCTTCTTGATCGCGCCGGCCATCGCGCCCACCGCGATGTCGATGAACCCTTCGGCCACGGCCTCGGGCGTGCGCGCCACACCGGTGGCGCGTTCGATCTGCGCGGCCAGCGCGGTGAACTTGTCGGCCACCACCTGCGCGTCGAGCGGCTCGTTCGCCTGCGGGCCGAACACCTGCGGGAAGTACGCCGGCTGGAGCTTGCCGACCATCACGTTCGCATCGGTCACCGCCAGCGGCCCGCCGCGCCGGTAGCAGGCCGGCCCCGGGTTCGCGCCCGCGCTGTGCGGACCGGCCCGAAAGCGCGCGCCGTCGAACGACAGGATCGAGCCGCCGCCGGCCGCCACGGTGTGGATGCTCATCATCGGCGCGCGCATGCGCACGCCGGCCACCTGGGTTTCGAACGCACGCTCGAACTCGCCGGCGTAGTGGCTCACATCGGTGGACGTGCCGCCCATGTCGAAGCCGATCACCAGCAACGGGCTGCCGTCTGCTCCCGCCCCGCCTGGGGGAGGGCCGGGTTGGGGGCCTGCGTGAGAACCGGTTTGAGGGCCGGCACTCGCCCCCGCCCGCCCCAGATCGGCCTTCGCCAGCAGCGCGGTGCGCACCATGCCGACGATGCCGCCGGCCGGCCCGGACAGGATCGCGTCCTTGCCCTGGAACGCATGCGCGTCGGCCAGGCCGCCGCTGGACTGCATGAAGTACAGCTTCACGCCCGGCATCTCGGCGGCGACCTGCTCGACATAGCGGCGCAGGATCGGCGACAGGTAGGCGTCGACCACCGTCGTGTCGCCGCGCCCCACCAACTTCATCAGCGGGCTGACCTGGTGCGAGACACTGATCTGCGTGAAGCCTGCCGCGCGCGCCAGGCGCTGTGCGGCCAGCTCGTGCGCCGGGTAGCGGTAGCCGTGCATGAAGACGATCGCCACGCTGCGCAGCCCGGCGTCGAACGCCGCCCACAGCCGCTCGCGCAGATGGGCCTCGTCGAGTGGCTGCACCACCTCGCCGTGCGCGCCGACGCGCTCCACCGCCTCGATGACGCGCGAGTACAGCAGCTCGGGCAGCACGATGTGGCGGTCGAAGATGCGCGGGCGCTCCTGGTAGGCGATGCGCAGCGCGTCGCGAAAGCCACGCGTCGTGACCAGCAGCGTCGGTTCGCCCTTGCGCTCGAGCAGCGCGTTGGTGGCCACCGTGGTGCCCATCTTCACGCACTCGACCTGCTCGGGCGTGATCGGCGCGCCGTCTGCCAGGCCCAGCAGATGGCGGATGCCCGCCACCGCCGCGTCGCGGTACTGCTCGGGGTTCTCGCTCAGCAGCTTGTGCGTGACCAGCGTGCCATCGGGGCGCTTGCCGACCAGGTCGGTGAAGGTGCCGCCGCGATCGATCCAGAACTGCCATCTATTGACTGAAACGTTTGCGGTCATGGGCATGTCTTTGTTCACAAGGTGTTGACAGGGACAAGTTCCGAGCAGACCTCAAACGCGCTTCGACGTTGGCCCAAGCCACGCATTGTCGTCAGCGGACTTCTCGACGTTCCTGCTGCTATCCTGTAACGGTGAAGGTCGGTGAAATTCTGCGCATGCTCCAGTCCGACGGCTGGTATCACGTTGCAACTCGTGGAAGTCATCGACAGTTCAAGCACGCGATCAAGCCGGGTCGCGTCACCGTTCCTGGCAAGCCAAGCGATGATCTTGCGCCAGGTACCCTCAACAGCATTCTCAAGCAAGCTGGCTTGAAGTCGTGAGGCCCTATGCGCTACGCCATCGTCATTGAAAAGGCCGAAGGCAACTACTCGGCCTACGTCCCAGACCTCCCGGGCTGTGTCGCCACGGGCTCGACTGTTGCTGAAGTCGAAGCCGAGATCAGGGAAGCCATCGTGTTTCACGTCGAAGGGTTGCGGGAAGATGGTCTTCCAATCCCAGCACCCGAAAGTCAAGTCGAATACGTCGACGTAGCGGCGTAGGCAACGGCCCGCCGGCGCGGTCACAAAGAGGCTGTCGCATTTCAAAGCGAGGGGCGGCAACGAAACTCAAACGGCGGCTTGACAACTCGTTGACTCCCTTGACCACCGTACCGCAGCGTTTGCTGTCGTTCCGCGCTCCTGCCGCCACGGTCGATCCAGAACTTCGTTAAACAGAGCATCGATGACAAGGAACATCGAGGTATGAAGTTGGAGAGTCTCGATCCCAGGCCCAATCGAGCAGAGCGATTTGCTCGCAGCAGCGACAAGTTCATTCCCGATGTTGCGGGCTGCTATGCGCTTAGCACTTTCGATGACACTGTGCTTTACGTCGGACTGGCTACAAACCTTCGCCGAAGATTCGCCCAGCATTTAGACAGCCCTACCAAGACGCAGGAAACAAGGCTAGGCAGGGCGGTGAAGTTTCACTGGATCGAGACCGACGACATCAACAGGGTTGAACGGACGTGGCTGAACATACACGTGCATCATGAAGGTCAGTATCCAGTTCTAAACAAGGTGTTTTCGCCGACGTAGGTTGCAACGCGCATGGCACCCTTGCCGCCGCCTTACCTGTGCGCCCACTCGTGCTGGCCCTTTTGTAGCCTGCAAGCTGTCCATGAAATGGCCTGAATTTCGGCCACGTCAGAGTGACCGGCCTAGTTGTACATCCGTCTCTCGACGACCATCTCTGTGCGGATGGCTTGATGGTCGATGTCACAGCCCTACGTTGTAGCCGCGTCAGGGCCGCCGTGGCCTGCTGTATGTCCATGAACGCCAAGCCGCGAACTGGCGCGCGCGCGCGCCTCTTTTCCTGGCATCGCACCCACCCGCCCAGCGCCACACTCGGCACGGGGACATGGGCTTGCGCGCGCCCGCCTGTGGCGCGCCGGCCCCGACCACACACAAGGACGACCGCGATGGCAGACGTGTTGAGCCCGCTGGAATGGGACATGGGCCTGGAGCCGACGCCGCAGCCGCGTACGCGCACGCCTGCGGCGCTGCCGGCGGCCACCGGATCCCCGGCGCCGGGGCCGCGCGCCGAGGTTCCCGACAAGCTCAGCCGCGAGCCGTTTCGCTGGCCCACGCCGCCCTATGCCAGCTACCCGCCCGCGTCGCCGCAGACCGACCCGCTGCCGTGCGAGATCGTCGGCCTGAACGACAACACCACGCGCGGCCGGCTGACCTTCTTCGTGCCTGACGAGGGCGTGGCCCACGTGCAGTTGCCGCCGGCGCGCACCACCGTGCCGCTGCGCTTCGACCAGTTCCGCTCGCTGACGCTGACCACGCCGCTGCGACCGGTGGCGCTCTCGCTCGGCGACCCGCACGCCGACCTGCTCGGCCACCGCGCGCATTCGACCTACCACCTCACGCTGGCCAGCGGCGCCGAACTCACCGGCGACACGGTCGGTCACATCGAAGACGAACTGGGGCTGTTCCTGTTCCCGCCGTGCGGCGACAGCGACGACGGCAGCGTGACCCGCACCTTCCTGCCGCGTGCCGCCTACCGGCACTTCGAGATCGGCTCGCGCATCGGCGAGTTGCTGGTCGCGCAGCGCAGCGCCACGCCCGAGCAGATCGAGCAGGCGGTGGACGCCCAAGCGCAGCTGCGCGAACGCAAGCTCGGCGACATCCTGGTCACGCGCCAGGTCGTCACGCCGGTGCAGCTGCTCGAGGCGATCGAGCGCCAGGCGAAGATGCCGATGGTGCGCATCGGCGAGGCGCTGATCTCGCTGGGGATGATCAGCGACGCCCAGCTGCAGGCCGCGCTGGCCCAGCAGCAGGGCGACCGCAGCGTGCCGCTGGGCGAACTGCTGGTGCGCATGGGGCTGGTCTCGCGCGAGGACCTGCAGCTGGCGCTGTCGCGCAAGATGGGCTATCCGCTGGTGGACATCGACTCCTTCCCGGCCGAGACCGAGGCGCTGCGCAAGCTCGGCTACGCGGTGGCAATGCGCCTGAAGGTGATGCCGCTGCTGGTGCGCGACGGCCGCCTGGTGGTGGCGCTGGACGACCCGGCGCGGCGCCGCAGTGCGGTCGACGAGGTCGAGTTCAGCGCGCAGATGAAGGTGGTGGCCGTACTCGCGCACAGCCGTTCGATCGAGGCGGCGCTGCACACCGCCTACGACAAGATCGGCGCCGCCGACGGCCAGCGCAGCGCCGCCGATGCGGCGATGATCCCGCTGAACTTCGACATCACCGACACCGACAAGCTGGTCGAGACGCTCGAGAAGGAGAACCTCGAACGCATCAACCCCGACGACGACAAGCCGATCGAGCAGTCCGACAACTCGCTGGTGCGCCTGCTCAACAACATGATCATCGAGGCGCACAAGGACGGCGTCTCCGACATCCACATCGAGAGCTACCCGGGGCGCGAGAAGATCCGGGTGCGCTTTCGCAAGGACGGCGTGCTGCGCACCTACCTCGAGCTGCCGCCGAACTACCGCAACGCGCTGATCGCGCGCTGCAAGATCATGTGCGACCTCGACATCTCCGAGCGCCGCAAGCCGCAGGACGGCAAGATCAACTTCGCCAAGTTCTCGCCACAGCACAAGCTCGAGCTGCGCGTGGCCACGGTGCCGACCAACAACGGCCTCGAAGACGTGGTGCTGCGCATCCTCAGCTCGGCCAAGCCGATGCCGGTGGACCGACTCGGGCTGTCGAGCGAGAACCTCGCGCGCCTGAAGCACGCCGTCGAGCGGCCCTACGGCATGGTGCTGTGCGTGGGCCCGACCGGCTCGGGCAAGACCACCACGCTGCACTCGGCGCTCAGCCACATCAACGTGCCCGAGCGCAAGATCTGGACCGCCGAAGACCCGGTCGAGATCACGCAACCGGGGCTGCGCCAGGTGCAGATCAACCCGAAGATCGACTGGACCTTCGCGAAGGCGCTGCGTGCGTTCCTGCGCGCCGACCCCGACGTGATCATGGTCGGCGAGATCCGCGACGGCGAGACGGCGGCCATGGCGGTCGAGGCCTCGCTGACCGGCCACCTGGTGCTCAGCACGCTGCACACCAACAGCGCCCCCGAAACCGTGACCCGCCTGCTCGACATGGGGCTGGACCCGTTCAACTTCGGCGACTCGCTGCTCGCGGTGCTGGCGCAGCGCCTGGTGCGCCGGCTGTGCGCGCCATGCCGCACCACGCGCGCCGCGACCGACGAAGAACGTGACGAGCTGCTGGGCGACTACATGCACGCCTTCGGCGCCGAGCCGCCGGTCGCGCGCGACGCGGTGCTGGCCGGCTGGATGCAGCGCCACGCCCGCGACGGCCGGCTGATGCTGTACCGCAGCCCGGGCTGCAAGGCCTGCGACAACACCGGCTTCAAGGGGCGCGCCGGCATCCACGAGCTGATGGTCGTGTCGCGCGAGGTGCGCCGCCTGGTGCAGACCGGCGCGCGCGCCGAGGCGCTGCAGCACACCGCGCTCGCCGAGGGCATGCGCACGCTGCGCCAGGACGGCATCGACAAGGTGCTGGCCGGGGTCACGTCGATCGAAGAGGTGCGGGCGACCAGCAACGTGTGACGCGGGCTCGCGCTTTGATTCGCGCCCGGAGCGGGCGCCGCGCGCGGGTTGTGCGAACATGCCGGCCGATCGCGTTGCCCTCCCCGACCCACCCGCCGCGCCGACGCCGGCGCGCCTGCACCATGACCTTCATCCAAGTTGCCATTCTGGCCATCGTCCAGGGCCTGGCCGAGCTGCTGCCGGTGTCCAGTTCGGCCCACGTCATCGTCGCCGAAAAACTGATGGGGCTGGACCCGACCGCGCCGAGCATGACCTTGCTGCTGGTGATGCTGCACACCGGCACGATGTTCGCGGTGATTCTGTACTTCTGGAAGGACTGGAAGGCGACCTATTTCGCGTCGATGCAGGCGTTTCGCCGCAGCGCCGGCGCGATCGTGCTGGCCACCGCCGCCACCGGCGTCGTCGGCCTGGCACTGCTGAAGCTGATCCCGTACGCGATCGGTGCCGACCGCCAGACCTTCGAGATCGAGCAGCTGTTCGGCAACCCGCTCGTGATCGCCGGCGGACTGGCCGCCGCCGGCGTGCTGATCGTGTGGTCGGGCCTGTCGCGCCGCGCGGCGTCGCCGCACGAGGCGATCGACCCGAAGGCCGCGCTCGCGATCGGCGCGGTGCAGGGCCTGTGCCTGCCGTTCCGCGGTTTCTCGCGCTCGGGTGCGACCATCTCGACCGGGCTGGCGCTGGGCGTCGCGCGGCAGCCGGCCGAGGCCTTCAGCTTCGCGCTGGCGGTGGTGCTCACGCCCGCGGTGATCGCCAAGGAAGGCTACCGCTTCATCGAGGCCAACGCGGCGCAGGCGGGCCACTCGGCGAGCCTGGTGCAACTGGCGTGGCCCAGCCTGGTGGGCATGGCGCTGAGCTTCATCGCCGGCCTGGGCGCGCTGCGCTGGTTGTCGCGCTGGCTCGAACAGGGCCGCTGGCATTACTTCGGCTTCTATTGCCTGGTCGCTTCCGTGTTCGTGCTGGCGGCGCGGCAGTGGATGCACTGATCGCCGTCCGGCCCGTCACGGCGAACCCGGTCGCGTCATGACTCTCGTCGACCGCGAGGCCTTCGGCGGACCCCATCCCGCCCGCCGCCGGGCGCGCCGCGCGTGGCGCCTGGTCGTCGCCTGGCTGCCGCTGCTCGGCGCCATCGCTGCACAGCCGGCCTGGGCACAGTCGCCAGCGCCGACATCGACACCGACACCAACGCCGACGCCGGCCGACACCGATCGGCCGAGCCAGAACGCGCCGAACTTCGATGCGCGCTTCCAGGCCACCTACATCTGGCAGCGCAAGACGGCGTTCGCGGCGGCCTATTCGGGCCCGAACAGCCTGTCCACCGACGCCGAGAAGTCCTACACGTTCTCGGCCACCGCGTACCTCGGCCTGCGGCTCGCGCCGGGCACCGAGCTGTACGTGAATCCGGAGGTGATCCAGGGTGTCCCGCTGTCGAACCTGCAGGGCCTGGGCAGCCCGACCAACGGCGAGATCCAGAAGGTGGCCGGCTCCAACCCGAAGCTGTACCTGCCGCGCTTGTTCGTGCGCCAGACCTGGGGCCTGGGCGGCGGCAGCGACAGCGTGGACGCCGCCCAGAATCAACTGAGCGGAACGCGCGACAAGCGCCGGCTCGTGCTGACCGCCGGCAAGTTCGCGGTCACCGATGTCTTCGACGCCAACGCCTACAGCCACGATGCCCGCAGCCAGTTCATGACCTGGGCCTCGTTGGCGCAGGGGCCGTACGACTTCGTCGCCGACTCGCAGGGCTACACCTGGGGTGCGTCGCTGGAATACGTCCACGACGACTGGGCGCTTCGTGTCGGGCGCTTCGTCGCGGCGCAGGAGTCGAACGGCCAGTCGCTGAACTTCGCGATCGGCCGCTACCACGGCGACCAGATCGAGGTCGAGCACGCGCACCGGATCGGCGGGCAGCCCGGCGTGGTTCGGGTGCTGTTCTGGAGCAACCGCGAATCGATGGGGCGCTTCGCCGACGCGATCGACTACGCGCAGCGCCACGGCGGTGTGCCCGACGTGGCGAACGTGCGCGCGCCGCACCACAAGCACGGCTACGGGCTGCACCTGGAGCAGGCGCTGAGCGACGACGTCGGCGCCTTCGTGCGCTACGGCTGGGGCGATGGCCAGACCGAGACCTACTCGTTCGAGGAGGTCGAGCGCAGCGCGCAGGCGGGCCTGTCGATCAAGGGTGCGTCGTGGGGGCGCGGCGGCGACACCGTCGGGCTGCTCGCGCTGCGCAACGGCTTGTCGGCGATCCACCAGCGCTACCTGGCGCAGGGCGGCCTGGGTTTCTTCATCGGCGACGGCCGCCTGAACTACCGGCCCGAGCAGATCGTCGAGGCCTACTACAGCTACAAGCTGTGCCCGCAGGCCTGGCTCAGCGCCGACTACCAGCACATCGTCAACCCGGCCTACAACGCCGACCGCGGGCCGGTCAACGTGTACGGCTTGCGGCTGCACGCGGAGTTCTGAGCGTGCGCCGGCGCCTGACCACGGCCGTGCCTCACACCACGCCGAGGATCACGCTGCTTTCCTGAAACAGCAGCCGCACCGGCATGCCCACGCGCAGCGCGAGCCGCTGCACGCTGTCGTCGCTGAGCATCGCGACCATCGTCTGGCCGCCGGCCAGCCGGGCCTGCACCTCGGTGTTCACCGCGCCGGTCTGGATGCGCGTGATGGTGCCGCGCAGGGCGTTGCGCACCGACAGGTTCAGGGCCGACGCGTCGTCCGCGGCCACGAACACCGACGGCGCCTTAACCAGCGCCACCGCCGGAACGCCCTTCTTCAGCTTCAGCTCGCGCAGCGAGGCGATCGTCAGCGACGCGTGGATGCGGTCTTCGCCGCCGGGCAGCGCCAGCGCCAGCAGCGCGTTGACGGCGCCGGTGCGCACCTCGACGACCGTGCCGACGAGCTGGTTGCGCGCGCTGGTGCGCAGGCCCAGCGTGGCCAGCGCGCGCAGCACGTCGCCCGGCTGCGCCATCGACTTCGACAAGCGGCCGAGCATCTGGGCGTGCGTGTGCTCGAGCTCGCGAAACGCCGCGATCAGCTCCAGCGCGTAGGGCGTGAGCACCGTGCCACCGCCGCCCACGCCCCCCGCGGTGCGCTCGACCAGCGCGCGCCCGGCGCCGTTGTTCATGCCCTGCACGCGGTCCCACGCGGTCTTGTAGCTGATGCCCACCGCGCGGGCGGCGCGCGTCATCGAGCCGGTGTCGCGGATCGCTTCGAGCAGCGCCACCCGGTCCGCACCGCCCAGCGGCAGGCCGCCGTGCTGCAGCCACAGCGAGCCGTCCAGCGCCATCGGGGTGGCGTTCGGATTCGGGTTCGGATGCGGGTGGGCGCCGGTGCTGGCGCTCGCACGTCCCGCGGAGCTGTGCTTGGGCGTGGACTTGCGTTTGGGTGCGTGTGCGGCGGGCGGGCGATTGCGGGGCATGCGGATTCCGTACCGTTGTATAGTCGATTACATAACGCTTCGTCGCTCCCCGAGAATGCCATGAATCAACGCTCGCGTCTGCTCGCACACGCACTCATGCGGGTACTCGCCCTCGCACTGGGTTGCGTCTTCGCCGCAACCGCGTCGGCCGGGCAGATCACCGTGTCCGCCGCGGCGAGCCTGCAGGACGCGATGCGCGCGATCGGCGGCGCGTTCGAGTCGGCGCACCCGGGCGTCAAGGTCGACTTCAACTTCGCCGCGTCGGGCTTGCTGCTGGCGCAGATCGCCCACGGCGCGCCGGCCGACGTGTTCGCCAGCGCCGACCGCCAGACCATGGACCGCGCGCAGGCACAACACCTGATCGCGCCGGCCACGCGCGCCGACTTCGCGAGCAACACGCTGGTGCTGGTGTCGCCGCGCTCGCGAGCCGCGCCGTTCCAGGCGCTCGCCGACCTGCGGCGCGCCGACGTACGGCGCATCGCACTGGGCACGCCGGCCAGCGTGCCGGCCGGCCACTACGCGCAGGCCGCGCTCGAGCGCGCCGGGCTGTGGGCGGGGCTCGCGCCGAAGTTCGTCTACGCCGACAACGTGCGCCAGACCCTCAACTACGTGAGCCGGGGCGAGGTCGACGCCGGCTTCGTCTACCGCACCGACGCCGGCGCCGACGCTGCCACGGTGCGCATCGACTTCACGGTGCCCGGTGCCGGCGTGGTGCACTACCCGATCGCGCGGGTGGCGGCGAGCCGCGACGCGCCCGACGCCGATGCCTTCATCGCCTTCGTGACCGGCGCGCAGGGCCGTGCGCTGCTGGCCGCGCACGGCTTCACGCCGCCCTGACCCGTGTTCGACCCGGGCGCGCTCGACCTGTCCGCGCTGTGGCTCACGCTCAAGGTGGCGGGCTTCGCGACGCTGGCGGCGCTGCTGCTCGGCGTGCTGTGCGGCCACGCGATCGCGCGGACCCGCGTGCCCGGGCGGCGCCTGATCGAAGCGCTGCTGATGCTGCCGATGGTGCTGCCGCCCAGCGTGCTGGGCTACTACCTGATCGTGCTGCTGGGGCGCAATGCCGCGTTCGGCCGGTGGCTGTCGGCCACGCTCGGGATCGAGCTGATGTTCACCTGGCAGGGCGCGGTGGTCGCGGCGACGGTGGTCGCGTTCCCGCTCATCTTCGCCTCGGCGCGGGCCGCGTTCGAGGGCATCGACGCCAACTTCGAGAAGGCCGCGCGCGTGCTCGGCGCGAGCGAGGTCAAAGTGTTCGTGCAGGTCACGCTGCCGCTGGCGATGCGCGGCATCGCGGCCGGCACGATGCTCGCGTTCGCGCGCGCGATGGGCGAGTTCGGCGCCACGCTGATGATCGCCGGCAACATCCCCGGCAAGACCCAGACGCTCTCGCTCGCCGTCTACGACGCGGTGCAGGCCGGCAACGACACGCTGGCCAATGCGCTGGTGATCGTGATCTCGGTCATCTGCATCGTCGTGCTGGTGGGCGCCGGCCACCTGCTCGACCCGAAGCGGCACTGAACGTCTGACGCGGCGATGGAACTCGAGGTCGACATCGACGTGACGCTCGGCCGCGGCGCGCAGCGCTTCGCGTTGAGCGCGCGGTTCGCCTCATTGCGCGAGCGGCTGGTGCTGTTCGGCCCGTCGGGCGTGGGCAAGAGCGTCACGCTGCAGGCGATCGCCGGGCTGCTGCGGCCCACGCGCGGGCGCATCGCGCTCGGCGGCCGGGTGCTGTTCGACAGCGCGGCCGGCATCGACCTGCCGGCGCGCGAGCGGCGCATCGGCTACCTGTTCCAGGACCACGCGCTGTTTCCCCACCTGAGCGTGGCGCGCAACATCGCGTTCGGGCTGACGCCCACGCTGCCGTGGCGGCTCGATGCCGCCACCAAGGCCCACGTCGAGCGCGTGATGCGCGCGCTCGACATCGCCGCGCTCGGCCCGCGCCGCGCACACGAACTGTCGGGCGGCCAGCACCAGCGCGTCGCGCTCGCCCGCGCGCTGGTGCGCGAGCCCGACGTGCTGCTGCTCGACGAGCCGTTCTCGGCACTCGACGCCACGCTGCGCGCCCGCGTGCGCGCCGAACTCGAAGCGGTGCGCGAGCGCTTCGGGGTGCCGATGGTGCTGATCTCGCACGACCTCGAAGACGTGGCCCGGCTGGCCGACACGCTGGTGCTGTTCGAGCCGGGCCGGGTCGCCAGCGTGGCGCATCGCGACGCGCGCGAACCCGAGGCCCTGGTGCGGCTCGCCGCCGCCAGCCTGCAGCCAGCGGCCCCGTAAAATTGGGCCGATGCGCTTGGCGCCTGCGACCCGAAGGATGTGATGTGGATCTGAAGCTGCCGATCAGGATATTCGACGAACTCTCGGAGTCGGTCGTCGAATCGACCGGCCTGCTCGACCTGGCCAGCGGCGAAATCCGCAGCGTGCAGTACGAAGACTACGACCTGGACGCGCTCGGCCTGCCCGCCGAAGACGAGAGCTACGAGTTCACCTCGGGGCTGCTGACCAACGGCACGCGCGACGTCGAGTTCCGCGTCGACGTCGACGTGATGTCGGGCCACTACTCGGTCACCGCCAGCGAGTTGCTCGAACTCAAGGGCCGCGCCGCCAAGCTGTTCACCGCGGCGCCGGCCGATGCCGCGCCGGACGTGCCGCTGCGCAAGCGCCGCAGGAACTGAAGGCGAGCAGAGCCACCTCGAACGCCAGGGTGTAAGAAGCGGCGCACCGGCGCGACCTGTACAGGGTTCGACAATGCGCCGCAGGAGCACCCGACCATGAACACCGACCGCAATCCCCTTCCGTCCCGCGCACCCCTTTCGACCCGCCGGCGGATCATCGCGCTGGCCGCGGTCGGCCTGGTCGCGGTGGCCGGCCTGCAACTGCGCCCGGGCCTGGCCGCCGAATCGGCGCTGACGATCCCGCCGCTGGCCGGCGGCCCGGCCGGCGAGGCCACCACCTCGCCGCAGACCGTCGTCTTCGCCGGCGGCTGCTTCTGGGGCGTGCAGGGCGTGTTCCAGCACACCAAGGGCGTGCTGCAGGCGGTGTCGGGCTATGCCGGAGGCAACAAGAACACCGCCAGCTACGAGATCGTCAGCTCGGGGCTGACCGGCCACGCCGAGTCGGTGCAGGTCACGTACGACCCGAAGGTCATCTCGTACCCGCAGCTGCTGCAGATCTACTTCTCGGTCGTGCACGACCCGACCGAGCTGAACCGGCAGGGCCCGGACCACGGCACCCAGTACCGCTCCGAGGTCTTCTACACCGACGCCTACCAGAAGCAGGCCACCGAACGCTACATTGCGCAGCTCGACGCCGCCAAGGTCTTCCCGGCCAAGATCGTCACACAGGTGGCGCCGCTCGCCGGCTTCTACCCGGCCGAGGGCTACCACCAGAACTACGCGACGCTGCACCCCGACTCGGGCTACATCGCCACCTTCGACCTGCCCAAGATCGCGAACCTGAAACGCCTGTACCCGGCCTGGTACCGCGCCGACCCGGTGCTGGTGGCGCTGGGCGGCGCGGCGGCCACGGCGCGCAACTGACTCGATGCCACTTCGGTTGGGGGCGGTTCGGTTGATGGCCGCTTGCCTGGAAGCCGTTCGGCCCGCGCTGTCGAAGCCCCAGTGGCTTGATCGGCATCCGTTCGGGCTGCCGAAGCCCGGTGGCTTGATCGGAATCCGCTCGGGCTGAGCCTGTCGAAGCCCCGGTCGTATGGCAAGAGCCTTCGACAGGCTCAGGCCGAACGGGTCCAAGCGAGTCCGGACGGTATCCGCTGCTACCGCGCGCGGCACGCCAAGCGCAGGAACTGCCCGGCGACGAACAGGTCGCGTTCGATGCCACGGCGCACCGCCGCGCCGTCGCGCCTGGCCAGCGCGGCCAGCACGTTGTCGTGGGCCTCGTTGAGCACGGCCACGGCCTGCGGGTGATCGAACAGCCGATTCGACAGCGGCCCGACCTTCAGCCACACGGTCTCGATCAGCGCGAGCAGCGTCGGCGAGCCCGCGGCCCGGTACAGGTGGCGATGAAAGTCCTCGTTGGCCGCCAGATACGCCTTGGCATCGGGCGCTTCGAGCGCCGCCGCCATGCGCCGGCCCAGCGCGCGCAGCACGGCCAGGTCGCCCCGTTGCGCGCGCAGCGCACCGCGCTCGGCGGCCTCGCCTTCGAGCAGCAGCCGCATGTCGAGCACGTCGTCGAACTCGGGCCCCGTCAACAGCGGCACCGCGACACCGGCGTTGGGCACGTTGACGAGCGCGCCTTCGGCCGCCAGGCGCTGCAGCGCGGCGCGCACCGGCATCAGCCCCACCCCCAGCTCGGCGGCCACGGCGCGGATCTTCAGCCGCTCGCCGGGCAGGAAGCGGCCGACGGTGACCCACTGGCGCAGGCGCTGGTAGCAGGCGTCCTGCTGGGTGGCGCAGGCGGTGATGTCCGCGGCCCCGTCTTTCCCCGGCGAAGCGGCTGCGGCGCGCGCGGCTCGATTGGGCTGCGGGCCGGCGCGGGGCCGCCTCGATCGGCCCGAGATCCCCGCGGTGGACGGCGGCGCAGGCGTCGAGCGCTTGTCGTCACGCATCGCAGATCGCGCCGAGCACGTCGTCGAAGGCGTCGAGCAGCTTGCCGACGTCGGCCGCCGTGGTGGCCGGGCACACCAGCATCATGTTGTGGAACGGCGTGATCATCAGCTCGCGGTTGAGCAGCGCCAGGTGGATCAGGTGCTCGAGCGCGGGGTCGAGCGCGGCGCCGGCCTCGGCGCCGTTGCGCGGCGGCGTGGCACGGAGCTGGATCTCGGTGCGCGCGCCGAGCTGCGTCACGCACCACGGCAGGCGCCGGCGCGCGATCACCGCGCGCAGGCCGTCGGCCAGTTCGGTGGCCTGCGCCAGCATCGGTGCGTAGACCGGCGGCGTCATCAGCACCGACAGCGTGGCGCGCATCGCCGCCATCGCCAGCAGGTTGCCGCTGAGCGTGGTGCCGATGCCCGAGTGGCCCGGCGGCGCGGCGCGCTTGGCGCGCACCGCGCGCTCGGCCCACTCGGCGCTGAAGCCGTAGACCGCGCACGGCACCCCGCCACCCACCGGCTTGCCGAGCACGACCGCGTCGGGCTGCAGGCCGTGCAGGCGCGTGTAGCCGCCGGGGCCGCAACTGATCGTGTGGGTTTCGTCGAGCACCAGCGCGGCGCCGTGGCGGCGGATCAGCGCCTGCGCGCCCTCCCAGTAGCCGGGTTCGGGCAGCACCATGCCGATGTTGGTCATGGCCGGCTCGGCCAGCACGCAGGCGACGTCGCCGCCGGCCAGCGCGGTTTCGAGTGCGGCGAGGTCGTTGAACTCGACGACCAACGTGTGCTCGGTCAGGTCGTGAACCTGGCCGAGCAGGCTGTCGCGCTGCGCGGGCCGGCCGTCGACCAGGTCGACGAACACGTCGTCGACCGTGCCGTGGTAGCAACCGTT
>JAGWTP010000085.1 GCA_028868895.1 Burkholderiales bacterium | reverse complement strand
TCGATCATGAAGCGCAACTCCTGCGGCAAGGCGCTGGACATCGCCCGCATGGCGCGCGACATGCTCGGCGGCAACGGCATCTCCGACGAATACGGCGTGGCCCGCCACCTCGTCAACCTCGAGGTGGTCAACACCTACGAAGGCACGCACGACGTGCACGCGTTGATCCTGGGCCGCGCGATCACCGGGATCGCGGACTTCAACTGACCCTCCGAACCTTGGAGCGGACCACCGAATAGGCGCGACAGCCAAGCCGATTCGGAGTTACCGTGGAAGCGGCCGCGAGGGATGTGGCGAGTAGGGCCGATGTCGTGATCTGCATGTTCGGTTCCAAATTGGTCTGCGACGAGACCTTGCCGGGAGACACGGCTCGGACCTGTCAGCGCTGCGACCACGGCGGGGTCAAGACATCGTCGCCGTAGACCGATTGCCCCAGTTGGCCGCCATTCGCTGACGCACCTGGATGGCATTGAACTTACCGTCGTTCGCGCGGTAAGTGCCCTCGGTCTTCGACCCGAAGTCGGCGCAGCGGTAGCACATGCGGGGCACTCGGCACTCCACCAAAAGCGCAGGTCTTCGACACAGGTCACGACGCTCATGGACGCGCCCGCATCAGAGGAAGCCGGTGGACAGCCACGGCACGGCTGCGACCACGATCGTGCCGACCAGCAACGCCAGCATGTAAGGGATGATGGGTCGGATGCCCTCGTTCGGGTGGACCCGTCCGATGGCGCACGCGGCGTAAAAGCCGACTCCCAGCGGAGGTGCGAACAGACCCAGCCCCATGGCGAGCACGACCACCATCGCGTAATGGACCTCGTGAATGCCAAGCTCGCGCGCGATCGGGAACAAAAGCGGTCCGAACAGCACGATCGCCGGGATGCCTTCCAGGACCGAACCGAGCACGACAAAGGTGAGTATCGAGACGGCCAGGAATATCGGCGCACCGCCCGGCAGCGCTGCCATCATGCGCGCCAGCGAATGCGAGAAGCCCGACTGCGTGAGCCCCCAGGCCATCGCCGTTGCGGTGCCGATGATCAGAAGGATTGCGCCCGACAGCGAAGCGGTCGCCACCAGCATGGGTCCGATGCGCTTCCAGTCGAACTGCCGATACACCAGGAGTCCCACCAGCACGGCATAGACGATCCCGATCGTCGAGACCTCGGTGGCCGTCGCAACGCCTTCGACGACAGCCGCCCGGATGAGGAACGGTAGCACCAGCGCCGGAAGCGCGATCACTGCGAGCTTGGCGACCTCGCCCCGCGACTGGCGAACGACATGCCGCAGATCTTCACCTCGCGACCGGAACCAGACGACGATGCAAAGCGTCATTCCAAGCACCGCGGCCGGCAGAAGGCCTGCGGTGAACAGGGCTGCGATCGAAACGCCAGTCACGGACCCGATCGTGATGAGCACCAGGCTCGGCGGCACTGTCTCGGTCTGAGCACCCGTTGCCGACAGCAGCGCCACCAGCTCACCTTCGCTGGCACCGCGCTTCTTCATCTCCGGAAAGAGCGCCGGCGCCACCGCTGCCATGTCCGCGGCCTTCGACCCCGAGATACCGGAGACCAAGTACATCGCGCCGACCAACACGTATGACAGGCCACCGCGCGCATGACCAAGCAGGCCAGCCAGAAATGCGACCATGGCCTTGGCCATGCCCGTCATTTCTATGAGCAGTCCGAGGAACACGAACAGCGGCACGGCCAGCAGGATGAGGTGCGACATGCCTTCGTCCATGCGGCCGATGATCACGGGAAGAGCCGTGTCCGTGCCGAGCGCTAGATAACCGAACGTGCCGAGCCCGAAGGCGATGGCAATCGGAATGCCGCTGAACACGCTGGCGGCCACCACCCCGACGAAGAAGATCAGCAGGTTGAGACGGCCCAGGTCCTGGAATGTGCTGCGGCCGACCGCGAACGCCGCGACGACGGTCAGCACGATCACGAGCGCCTTGATGCTCGTGCGCCAGTCTGTATGCTTGAACAGACGCAGTGCGGAGAACACGATCATGAGACCGATGCCGACCGGCAGTGCTGCGGCGCGCCATGCGTTCGAGATCTCAAGCGCCGGCGTCGTAATGAAGCGCTCGTCGGACGCATATTCCCAAGCCGGCCACGCCACCATCGCCAGGAAGGCCATCGAAGCGCACACGGAGATGGCTTCGAACAAGTGCTGTCGCGCGTGGGGCTGCTTGGAGACCAGCGCCGTCATCCGCATATGCTCGCCGCGACGCAGTGCGACGACGGCCCCTAGCATCGCCAGCCAGATGAAAATCATCGACGCCAGTTCATCTGACCAGACCAGTGGCTTGTGGAACACGAATCTCGCCACGACGCCGGCCAGCAAGACGAGGATGTCGGCGAGCACGAGAGCGCCGGCAACTGCGTCGACCGCGGTCCCAAGCAGGCGCTCCAGGCGCGACGTTGGCGACGGACCTCCGGCCGGCATTGCCGTTCGCAGGCCGCGGACATGCGAATGCAAGACAGGTAAGGCGTCTGCAGGCCCAACACCGTTCGGGACGTCTGACCCTGCCCCATGGATCCGGGGCAGCGCGTTCATGCCAGCTTGCCAACAGAGCGCTCGAGGATGGCCCAGGCTTCACTGCCATATTTGCCCTTCCATTCGCCGTAGAAGCCGGCCTTGCGAAGCTGGTCCCGAAATGCAGTGGTGTCCGGCTGGTTGAAGACCATGCCCTTGGACGCCAAATCGTTCTGTAGGCCAGCGTTCAGTTCGGCCACATCGGCGCGCTCCTTCAGGCCCGCGGCATTGATATGCCTGGCAACGACGGCTTGCAGGTCGGGCGGCAGTTTCTCCCAGGCCCGACGGTTGGCCAGGAACCAGAATCCGTCCCACATGTGGTTCGTCAGCGAGCAGTACCTTTGCACCTCGTACAGCTTGGCCGTCGAGATGATCGCCAGCGGGTTCTCCTGGCCATCGACGATCTTCGTCTGCAGCGCCGAGTAGACCTCGGCGAAGTTGATCGACGTCGGCGCCGCGCCGAGCGCCTCGAACATCGAGGTCCACAGCGGCGACGGCGGCACGCGGATCTTGAATCCTTTGAGGTCGGCCGGCGTCGCGATGGGCCTGGTCGACGAGGTGATCTGGCGGAAGCCGTTGTCCCAGATCTTCTCCATCGGCACGATGCCGGCCTTGGAAATCTGGCCGCGGACATAGGCGCCCAGTTCGCCGTCCATCGCCTTCCACACGGTCGGGTAGTCGCCGAAGGCAAAGCCGATTCCACTGATGGATGCAGCGGGGACCAGCGTCGACAGGATCAGACCGGACAACGTGAAGAAATCGATTCCCCCCAGGCGCAACTGGCTCAGCATGTCGGTGTCGCCGCCGAGCTGGTTGTTGGGGAAGATCTGGATGTCGATGCGACCCTTGGTCTCGGTGCGGATCGCGTCGGCCATCTCCTTGGACCGGAGGTTCAGCGGATGCGTGAGCGGCAGATTGTTCGCGTACTTGTAGGTGAACTCCGCCTTCTGGGCGAAGGCGCCCCGCATGGGCATGGCGACGGTTGCAGCAATGGCGGCGCTGCGAAGTACCTTACGACGGGAAATGTTCATGTCATGTCTCCTGGGTTGCGTTGACTCTGTTGGTCAGCGGATCGATGTCTGTCAGCTGACGAACTCCTTCAGCTCGCCTCGTTCCACGAGGCGGGCACGAATTTCCTTCTTCGTTATCTTGCCGTAGCCGGACCTCGGCAACGCGTCCCAGAAGAAAAAGTGGCGCGGCCAGCGGTACTTGGCGCAGCGGCCATCCAGGTGATCGAGCAGCGCCTCGGCGCTCAGGCCTGGCTCACGTGCCACGACCACCGCGACCCCGACTTCGCCCCACTTCGGGTCCGGTACGCCGAGCACGGCCACCTCAGACACGCCGGGATGGGTCAGCAGGACTTCCTCGACCTCGCGTGGGTACACGTTCGATCCACCCGAGATGTACATGTCGGACTCGCGACCGGTGATGTAGAGCAGCCCGCGCGCATCCATGCGACCGAGGTCTCCCGTGTGGAACCATCCGCCGCGAAAGGCCCTTGCCGAGGCTTCCGGATTGTTGAAGTACCCCGCGAAGACGGCCGGGCCACGGCAGCAGATCTCCCCGACGGACCCGGTGGGTACCGGCTGCATGTCCTCATCGAGGATGGCGACCTGCATGCCTGTGCGCGGCCGACCGCAGGAGCCGATGTTGGCGTTCGGATCCTCGTCATCGATGGCATGCATCGCCGGCGACAGCACTGTGATGCAGCCGGTCACCTCGCCGAGCCCGAAATACTGCACGAGGACCTGGCCCAGCTTCTGCAACGCGCGCTTCTGATCGGCGCGATACATCGGGGCACCGGCATAGATCATGAACCGCAGCGAGCTGTGGTCGAAGCGATCGATCGACGGATCCTCCACCAGCATCTTGACGATCGTGGGGACCGTGAAGACATTGGTCACCCGGTGCTTCTCGACAAGCGCCCAGAAGACTTCGGGCTCCAGCTTGTCGGAGGGCAGCAGCACGGTCGGTGCGCCGCGGGCGACGTTGAGCAGTGCATGAACCCCGGCCCCGTGCGAGAGCGGCGCCACGGCGATCGAGCAGTCGTTCTCGTCGGTGCCCGGAATCAGATCCGCGAGGTGATTCGTCACCACGAAGGCAAGCTGTCCGTGCGTCAACATGGCCGCCTTCGGTCGACCGGTCGTCCCCGACGTGTAGAAGTACCAGAGCGGCGTATCGGCGCTGACCTCGGCGATGGCGGTCGGCGCACCCAGGTTCCGGTTCACAAGTTCGTCGAAGCCGATCTCACCCTTGCGCGCCCGGCCGATCGTGACGACCAGGCGCAGGTGCAAGGAAGCAGACTTCACCGCATCGACGTGCCCGGCAAAGCAGTCCTCCGCCAACATCACGGTGGCATCGCTGGAACTTCCAAGGTACGCGACTTCCGGCGGCGTCAACCGGAAGTTGGTCGGCACCCAAACCGCGCCGAGGCGAAAAGCGGCCCAGCAACTCTCGAACAGGGCCGCGTTGTTGCGCGACTGAACCAACATCTTGTCGCCGGCCGTCATGCCGAGCGACCGCAGGCCTTGAACCAGCGCATCGACGCGGGCATTGACCTCGTTCCAGGTCCAGACCCGGTCGCCCTGGATCAGCCCGGGCCGGTCCGGGAACAGCGCTGCCGTCTGCGCGAGCAGCGTCGACAGGTTGGCCGCCTGCGGCTGGCTCACGCGGCCTCCAGCACGCTCAGGTAGTTGGCGACCGCGGCACCGCCCATGTTGAACACCGCACCGATCTTGGGGTTGTCCAGCTGCATGGCGCCCGCTGTGCCGCTGAGCTGCATCGCGGCCATGACGTGCTGCGACACGCCGGTGGCGCCGATCGGGTGGCCCTTGGACTTGAGTCCGCCGGACAGGTTGACCGGCAGTTTGCCGTCGCGGCGCGTGACCCCGTCGAGGATCACGCGCGCGCCCTGGCCATGTGGCGCCAGGCCCATCGCCTCGTACTCGAGCAACTCGGCAATCGTGAAGCAGTCATGGGTCTCGACGAAGCCGAGGTCGGCCAGCTTTACCTGCGCCGCCAGCAGGCCACGCTGCCAGGCCAGGGCCGCGCCTTCGAAACGTGTCGGGTCGCGGCGCGACAGTGGCAGGAACTCATTGACCTGGGTCCGGGACTTCCAGCGCACCGGGGTCACGCTGGCGCTGCCGTTCGACTCGGCCGTGACGACGAGCGCCGCGGCCCCATCGGAGACGAGCGAGCAGTCGGAGCGCTTCAACGGACCGGCCACAAACGGGTTCTTGTCCGAGGGGTTGCGGCAGAAGTCGAAGCCCAGGTCGCGGCGCATGTGCGCGTAGGGGTTGTGCACGCCGTTGGCGTGGTTCTTCGCGGAGATGGATGCCAGCGCATCGCTCTGATCGCCGAAGCGCTCGAAGTAGCTGGCGGCGATCTTGCCGAACACGCCGGCGAATCCTGCGGGCGTCGTGCCCTCTTCCTTGACATACGAACAGCGCAGCAAGGTCTCGGCAATCTTCGGCGGCGGCACGGCGTTCATGATCTCGAAGCCCACGACCAGGGCCCGCTTGACGCGCCCAGCCTGGACGGCGTCGAGCGCCGCCCAGATTGCCGACGAGCCGGTGGCGCAGGCGTTCTCGGTCCGCACGGCCGGCACGTGCCGCAGTTCCGGAATGGCCAGTGCGACGAGCGCGCTGGTGAAGTCCTGCGGGAGAAAGCCGCCATTGAAGTGCCCGACGAAGATGCCGTCGATGTCACGCGCCTGCAGGCCGGCCGTTTGAAGCGCCGGCTCGATCGCCTCGCGGACGAGCTGCTCGGGTTCGACGGCGTCGAGCTTGCCAAATGGGGTGTGGCCCCAGCCGATGATGTACGGTTGATCCACGAGGGTGCTCCTTCAGAGTGGAGACGGTCAGACCTGGGTCTGTCCGCCTTCAGGCAGGCGCCGCCGCAGCGTCGGCAGACCGACGCCGGCCGCGTCGAAGCCCCCGTCAACCGCCACGACCTGACCATTGACGAAGCTGGCTTCCTCGCTGCACAGGAAGCCGACCACGTTAGCCATCTCCTCGGTCGTTCCGTAGCGGCCGAGCGGAATCGTGTCGTAATAGTCGGAGCGGATGGCCACGCTGTGCACGAGCTTGGCCATCTCGGTCTCGACCGGTCCTGGGGCGATGACGTTCACACGCACGCCGACATTGCCGAGTTCGACCGCGTGCTGCTTCGTCATGTGGATCAGGGCAGCCTTGCTGGTGCCATAAGCAACGCGAAGCGTGCTGGCCCGCAGCCCCGAGATCGACGCAATGTTGACGACGGCGCCGCCGCCGTTCCTGGCCATCAGCGCACCGAAGGCCTGCGTGCACAGGAATGCGCCGTCCAGGTTCGTGGCCATCACCATGCGCCACTCCTCGAAAGACGTCTCCAGTACCGGCTTGAACACGGCCACGCCGGCGTTGTTGACCAGCGCATCCACATGGCCGAACGTATCGATCACCTCGGCAGCGGCCCGGTCGACCTGCGCCGGATCGGACACGTCGCAGTGGACGGCCAGCAGATTGTCAGGACGATCGATCTCCGTGACCGTGCAGTCGAGGGTCGCGCTGTCCCTGTCCAGCAAGGCGACCTTGTAGTCGTGGCGAAGGAACCATTCGCCGATCGCCCGGCCGATGCCGCGGGCACCTCCGGTGACGACGGCGACGCGGGAGTTGGAATGCGTGTTCATGAAGATCGGTGGTGGTTGTGAAGATTCAGGGAGCGGCTTCGGGCAGCCACTCTTCGAGCGTGACCTCGAACGTCACGCAAACCGGGTTGGCGCCGGCCACGAACGGGCCGCCATAGACGTGTCCTCTGGTATCTACGACGACGCCGGTCAGCGCTGCCTGCAGCGAGCCGTCCGGGTGGGAGCGCACCTCCCCGGCGAGGCTGACGATCTCGGCGGCCGGCCCGCGAATCACGATGCATGAACCGTCCGACCTGGCGATGCACGCATCGACAAGGCTGCCGAGGGCGCCGCGCACGAACGCATTGCGGAAGCCCTGGGCCAGGAAAAGCTTCTCCACGCTCTGCACCAGGTCCTCGTTCGGGGCAATCCGACCGTAAGCCACGCGGCCCATTTGCCCGCTCTCGACCATGCGGATGTCAGACATGTTGAACCTCGTTTCGGGGGCGCACGAGCGGCATGCCAGTTTCCTCGTCGTAGCTGATGCGCAGATCGAATCCGTCGAGTGCGGTCGCGACCACCGTGATGGGGCTCGCACCCACGATGGCCTTCTCGGTCAGAAGGTGTCCACCGCGAACGGCACCGTCCGCCGCCCTGAAGACCGCATGGCAATGGATGACCGGCGCGCCGGCGGACGACTTGCCGAGCGTCGCGTTGCCGAAGATGAATCGCGCAGACCGGACGATTTTCAGAGCGCCGTAAGTGGCGACCACCCTTCCGGTGACGTCGGGTCGGGCAAGGCAGAAGCTGAGCGCTTCCAGATCACCGTCCAACAAGGTCATGCACGCACTGTGGACATCGACGCTCGCCAGCGCCTCGACGATTGAATCGTAAAGGGAGCGACCTTGCGGGAGTGACAACCTGAAGTGGCGCCCCCGCTCAGCCTGCATGTGCTCGATGCGCACGGCGCCGTAGGGTCCCGGGTGAACGATGGTGCGGGGCCTGGGCAGCCCCGACAAGTAGTCAGGCACTCTTGTCTCCTGCTGCATCTCTGTGCTCCCCGGTACGCCATGCAGTATGCGTCCGGGATGTGGAGCAGTCTAGGATCGACATTCGATCTGTGCAAATTTAGGATTTGGATCGATCAATACATGATGAATATCGATGGACATGCGTCACTTGCGTTGCTTCGTCGCCGTTTCCGAGGAACTGCACTTCGGGCGAGCGGCCCTGCGCCTTCACCTCACACAGCCGCCCGTGAGTCTGGCGATTAAGGAGTTGGAACAAGAACTGGGGGTGACCTTGCTCGAACGAACATCGCGCCGCATTTCCCTTACAAGGGCGGGCGAAGACGCCTTGCGTGATGCCCGCGCCATCCTGGCCGCTGCCGACACGATGCGCAGGCGTGCGCGTGAAGCCGCGCACGGGCTGATGGGGTCGTTGTCAATCGGCTTCATCAGCCTGCCTGCGTATTCGTTCCTCCCCAAGACCCTCAGAAGCTTCACGGAGAACAATCAGCGCGTGAAGGTCACCTTGCAGGAGGGCACGACCGATCAGATCGTCCACGACGTCGAGAGCGCAATCCTGGACGTCGGCTTGGTGTTCCGCATTCCCGACCTGCCTGGGGCGTTGAATTCCAGGCTCGTGCACGCGGAACCGCTGGTCGTCGCGTTGCCCGAGACACACCCCCTGGCAGCGGGCAGCCGCGTCGCGCTCGAGAGGCTCTCGAATGAACGATTCCTCGGCTTCGAGCGCCACCAGGGTCCGCTGATGTTCGACGCCATCGTCGCGACCTGCATGCGGCATGGCTTTAGCCCGAAGCTTTTCCCTGCGCGGCAGATGCACACGATCGTCAGCCTGGTCTCCGGCGGGATCGGTGTCGCGCTGGTGCCTGGTAGCGTACAAGCCCTGCACCGGGAGGGCGTGGTCTACCGCAACATGAAGGGCGAGAAGACCATCGTGGAGACCATCGCGGTCTGGCGACGCTCGGACGATTCCCCGCTGGTCAAGGCACTGTTGACGCACCTGCCAAAGGTGAATCAGCGGGTTGCGCATTTCGGCGCATCGTGACCGGTCATTTCGGTGACGTGACCGATGGGCATTTGACACCGGCGTGAGCGGGGTTTCCGAGCTGTCAGGCGGGCGGTGCTGGCGTCGCGCATGAGAACCACCGCCGGGCATAGCCTCGCGGCCTTTGGGCCGCAGAACGGATGCTGCAGCAACGCATGGACATACGCATGATCAAGGACACTCGACACTCTACATGCCTTTGGGCCGCTGCGTTCAAGATCGTCGACGAAGGAGGCTCGACATCAACGACGCTACTCGAGGTGAGGCCGAATCTGATCCTGAGCAACCGACGACCAGCCCACTGCGGGCCACGGCTGCCTTTAGCGGTGAGAACCCCTCGCTTCAGGACTGGTTTAGACATCGTGGTCGCTCGCCAAACGACGGTGGCTCGTCTCCAATGGCGTGGGTTGCGCACCGAGGTGTGCCGAGCCGCATGCGACTGGACGGGCCAGCCCCACTTGAAACCGCCCCCCGAAGCGCGGCAAGATGGCGGCGCTGCCGATCGCGACGGTTTCCGATCGTCATGATCTACGACGAGGGAACCTGCCAGCTCGCCGGCCCTGCCGATGCGCGGCCACACGCCACGAGGACACCCGCCATGAGCGCTAGTCGCACCGCCACCACAAGCATCCCGCGCACATCCCCGTCGGTCGGCAAACCGACTGCGCCGAACCGGCTGGCGCTGCTGGTGGCCACTCGCAAAGGCGCGTGGCTGTTCCACGGCGACCGCAAGCGCAAGACCTGGACGGCCGACGGCCCGCACTTCCTGGGCCACATCATCAGCACGGTGCAACTGGACAGCCGCGACGGCCGCACGTTGCTGGCGGCCGCGAAAACCGGGCACCTCGGTCCGACCATCTATCGATCGGCCGACCTGGGCCGCACCTGGAAGGAAGCGCAGCAGCCGCCGGCCTTCGCCAAGCCGACGAACGAGCTGCCGGCCCGCGCCGTCGACCACACCTTCTGGTTGACGCAGGGCCACGCAAGCGAGCGCGACACCTGGTACGCCGGCACCTCGCCGCAGGGCCTGTTCAAGAGCACCGACGGCGGCAATCGCTGGGAGCCCTTGCCCGCCGTGAACGACAGCCCGCAGTTCCGGGAATGGATGGGCACCGTGCAGGACGGCACGCCCGACGGACCGAAGCTGCATTCCATCATCGTCGACCCGCGCGACCCGGCGCATCTGATCTTCGGCATGTCCGGTGGCGGCGTGCACGAATCGCACGACGCCGGGCAGACCTGGCGCACGCTGATCAAGGGCATGCAAGTGGTCGAAGGCTTCGACGCCGGCAACGTGTCGTTCCACGACCCGCATTGCCTGCGCCAATGCCCCACCCTGCCCGACAGGCTCTACCAGCAGAACCACTGCGGCATCTATCGACTGGATCGCACGGCCAGGTCTGGCGACGTCTGGCAGCGCATCGGCCGCACGATGCCCAAGCGCGTGGGCGACATCGGGTTCCCGATGGTCGTGCACCCGCGCGACCCCGACACGGCCTGGGTGTTCCCCATGGACGGCACCTCGGTGTGGCCGCGCACGGCGCCCGATGGCCGACCGGCGGCCTACATCACGCGCAATGCCGGCCGGACCTGGCAGCGGCAGGATCGGGGCCTGCCCGAAAGCCAGGCCTGGTGGACGCTGAAGCGCCAGGCGATGACGGTGGACGCACAGCCCGCCCCGGCGCTGTACCTGGGCACGACCAGCGGTGAACTCTGGGTGGGCCATGACGAAGGTGCGCGCTGGGTGAACATCGCCCGCCACCTGCCCGAGATCTACGGCGTCGAAGTGGCCGAGCTGGCGTGATGCAGGTGCTGATCCCGGGCGCGCTGCGCTCGTACACCCGCGTGTCGAAGGTCGAAGCGGCCGGCGGCACGCTGCACGAGCTGTTCGCCGACCTGGATCGTCGCTACCCTGGTCTGCGCTTTCGGGTGGTCGACGAACAGGGCCGGTTGCGCGCCAACATGCGGGTGTTCGTCAACGGGCTGGGGGTGCGCGATCTGGCGCACGCCCTGCGCGAGGACGATGCCGTGGCGATCGTGTTGGCGCTCAGCGGGGGCTGAGGAGCCGATGGGTGACGGTCGTGAAGTTGCTCCGGACGCGAATCGGCACATGGATCGACATTCATCCCCGAGCCGGCTCGCCGACCGTGACCGTCGGCCTTGGGGAACGCCGGCAAGAGGGGCCGAACGACTCGCGCGATTGGCCAAAGCCCGGTTCTCTGACAAGATGCCGACGCACTGAATTTGCTGCGCTCAGAAGGAACCAGCGATGAGCAATCGACACGGAACACCCATCTGGTACGAACTGCTGTCCAAGGATCCCTTGGCTGCTCGGCGCTTCTACTCCGTCGTGGTGGGCTGGCAGATCGACGCGGAACCGCCAGCCGGCTCCAGCATGGACTACCGCATGATCAGTGCGGGTGACGGACGGATTGGGGGCGTTTTCAGGCTGACCGACGACATGTGCCGGCAGGGCGCATCCCCGTGCTGGATGATGTACATCGGCGTCGACGATGTCGACGACTGTGTCGCTGCGATCACGTCCTCCGGTGGAGCCGTGCTGTTGCCGGCATTCGACATCGCCAACGTGGGGCGAATCGCGATGGTGTCGGATCCGCAGGGCGCAGCGTTCTACGTGATGCGCGGCGCCAGCGAAGACCACAGCACCGCATGCGACCCCGAGCGCGCCGGGCACGGCGCGTGGCACGAGTTGCACGCCACCGACGGCACCCAAGCCGCCGAGTTCTACATGGCGAAGTTCGGATGGCGCCAGTCCCGCGGCATGGACATGGGGCCCATGGGCCTCTACCAGTTGTTCAGCATCGATGGTCGCGACCTTGGCGGCATCATGACGGATGCCCGGTTGCCACGGCCGGCATGGCTCGTGTACTTTCGGGTCGACGGGATCGAGCGCGCGGCTGCCCGCATCGCCGAGGCCGGTGGCCAGGTGATCCACGGCCCGATGGAAGTGCCCGGCGGGGGATGGATCGTGAACGGCATCGATCCCGAAGGCGCCATGTTCGCACTCACCGGCACCCGGTAGCTCGCCTCGGCTCGCGGGCCATGGCCTGGAGAACCACTTTGATCGGCAAGAACACGATTTGCCTCTGGTACGACGGCACGGCCTTGGACGCCGCGCAGTTCTACGCCCGCACGTTCGCCGACAGTGCGGTTGGCGAAGTTCATCGCGCGCCCGGCGACTACCCTGCCGGCAAACAGGGTGATGTGCTGACCGTGGAATTCACCCTGATGGGCATCCCGTGCATCGGATTGAACGGTGGCCCGGGCGTCCGGCACAGCGAGGCGTTCTCGTTTCAGGTCGCTACCGATGACCAGGCCGAGACCGACCGCCTGTGGAACGCGATCATCGGCAATGGCGGCAAGGAAAGCGCGTGCGGGTGGTGCAAGGACAAGTGGGGTTTGTCGTGGCAAATCACTCCTCGCGCCCTGATGGCCGCCATCGCCGATCCGGACCGCGCGGCAGCCCAGCGCGCCTTCGAATCGATGATGCAGATGACCAGGATCGACATCGCCGCGATCGAAGTGGCCCGCCATGGTTGACGCATCGCGCGTGTGGGCTGTACCGATGTCGCGCCGGCCTGGGCGCATGGCAAGGCCGCGATCAACGCCGGCCCGAGGGCGGGTGCCGGGTCGGCGCCGGCAGGCCCGGCCACGCATCGTGACTCAACGTCCGCAGGCCACCCGAGGACGCGGTGCGTGCGCGGCGGCTGCGGCGAGTCAGGTCGCGCAGGTGACGCGGTGCATCGGCGACGGGGTCGAAGCGGACCGGCCGCCCGAGGCGGCACCGCGGGACCTGACGGGCCGCACCGCGGCCCAGTGACGGCCCGAAGCGCTCAGCTGCCCAGCAAGCCCACGAGCACCTGCGCCGCTCGCGCGCACTGCGCGGCGCTCACGTCCAGGTGCGTCACCGCGCGCAAGGTGCGCGGCCCGAACGCGTTCAGCAGCACGCCGCGTTCGCGCGCCCGCGCCGCCAGTGTGGGGGCGTCGATCGCCAGCGCCGGCGGCAGGTGGAAGACGATGATGTTGGTCTGCACCGTGGCGAGGTCCAGCGCCACCGGCGCGCCGGCCACGAGGCACTCGGCGAAGGTGCGTGCGTTCGCGTGGTCCTCGCTCAGTCGCCCGAGATGATGGTCCAGGCCGTACGAGGCCGCGGCCGAGAAGATACCGTTCTGCCGCATCGCACCGCCCAGGCGCTGACGATGCCGATGCGCCGACTGGACCACCGCCTTCGACCCGGCCAGCAGCGAGCCGCCGGGCGCGCCCAGGCCCTTGGAGAACGCCACCGCGACCAGATCGAACGGTGCCGCGAGTTCGGCCGGCGCGAGGCCGCTGGCCACGCTCGCGTTCCACAGCCGCGCGCCATCGAGGAAGCTCGCCAGGCCGTGCTCGCGCGCCGCCGCGCAGATGCGCAGCACCTCGGCCTGCGGCACCACCACGCCGCCGGCGCGGTTGTGCGTGTTCTCCACCTCGACCAGCGTGGTGGCCGGAAAGATCGCGAAGTTGCGCGGCTTGATCGCGGCCAGCATCTCGTCGGCGCTGAACACGCCCTGCTGGCCGATCTCGTGGATCTGCACGCCCGCGTTGGCCGCGCCGCCACCGGCCTCGTGCCAGGCCGCGTGCGACTCGCGGGCCGCGATCACCTCGTCGCCGGGGCGCGTCAGCACGCGCAGCGCGACCTGGTTGGCCATCGTGCCGGTGGGCAACCACAACGCCGCCTCCTTGCCGAGCAGTTCGGCCAGGCGCGACTGCAGCCGGTTGGTCGTCGGGTCCTCGCCGTACTGGTCGTCGCCCACGGGCGCAGCGGCCATCGCGGCGCGCATCGCATCGGTCGGGCGGGTGACGGTGTCGGAGCGCAGGTCGATCGGCGCGGTCATGGCGTGGTTACAGAGGCGCGCTTCGTCAGCACGACGTGCATCGCGTGCGCGGTGCCGACATGCTCGGTGCATGCGTAGCCCAGCGCCGGCAGGTCGATGCCGGCGAGCAGCGGTTCGCCCGCGCCGAGCAGCGCCGGCCCGAGCGCGAGATGGATCTCGTCGACGAGCCCGGCGCGCACGAACTGGCGGATCGTCGCGACGCCGCCGCCCACGCGCACGTCCCGAGCACCGGCGGCCTCTTTCGCGCGCGCCAGCGCCGCGTGGATGCCGTCGGTGACGAAGTGGAAGCTCGTGCCGCCTTCCATCGCGATCGACGCGCGCGCGTGGTGCGTCAGCACGAACGCCGGCACGTGGTACGGCGGGTTCGTGCCCCACCAGCCTTTCCATTCGTCGTCGGGCCACGGGCCGCGGATCGGGCCGAACATGTTGCGACCGAGAATCCAGGCGCCGATGTTCGCGAAGCCGCGCGCCACGAAGTCGTCGTCGGTGCCGGTCGCGCCGCCGCTGCTGCCGAAGACCATCTGCTGCATGGTTCGGGTCGTGAACGCCCATGCCATCAGCGCGTGGCCGCCGACGCCGAGCGGGTGTTCCAGGCTCTGATCCGGCCCGGCGCCGAAGCCGTCGATCGAGACACCGATGCTGCTGACGATCACTCTGGACATGATGGTTCTCCGTGCGGGCAGGGGCCGGGCGGCCGGACATCGGGCGCCTTGCCGGAACGACGAACGAGCGCTCGCGAACTCGCTGCAGGGCACGATAGCATCGGCCCGGTGAACACGGCGCACCCGGTCGAGCAGGAGCCCCGCTACGGCTGGATCGTCGTGTGGGCGAGCTTCACCGCGCTGGCGGTGATCTTCGGTGTCGCGTATTCGTTCGCCGCGTTCTTCGAGTCTTTCACCACGGCCTTCGCGGCGTCGCGCGCCGAAGTGTCGCTGGTGTTCGGCCTGTCGGGCTTGCTCTACTTCGTGCTCGGCGCCTTCGGCGGGATGCTCTCAGACCGCTTCGGCCCGCGGCGCGTCACCGGTGCCGGCATGGTGTGCATCGCCGCGGCGCTCGGCCTGGGCAGCGTGGCGACCTCGATCACGCAGCTCACGCTGTCCTACGGCGTCGGGCTGGGTGTGGGCATCGCGCTGGTCTACACGCCGGCGATCGGCTGCGTGCAGCCGTGGTTCACACGCCGCCGCGGCCTGGCCGCCGGCATCGCCAGCGCCGGCATCGGCGCGGGCACCTTCGTCGTGCCGCTGCTCGCCGCGGCGGCGATCCGGCAGTGGCAATGGCGCGGCGCGATGTGGGCCTTGTCAGCGGGCGTGCTGCTGCTGGGCTTGAGCGCCACGCTGCTTTTGCGGCGTGCGCCCGCCGCGGTGCGCCGCGCCGACGGCACGGTGCCGGGCCTGTCGCTCGGCGAGGCCTTGCGCAGCCGCTCGTTCCGTTGGCTGTACCTGATGTGCGTATGCGCCGCGCCGGCGATGTTCATCCCGTTCGCGCACCTGTCGGCCGCGGCGCGCGACATCGGTGTCTCGGCCACGCAGGCGGTCGGGCTGGTCGGCCTGATCGGCCTGGGCAGCCTGACCGGGCGGTTCGCGATCGGCGCGCTGGCCGACCGCGTCGGCCGGCCGTTGACGATGGTGCTGATGCAGGCCTCGCTCGGCGCGTCGATGCTGCTCTGGTGGGGCGCGGCCGGTTACCCCGCACTGGCCGTGTTCGCGTTGTGGATGGGCCTGAGCTACGGCGGCATCGTCTCGCTGATGCCGGCGATGTGCATGGACCTGTACGGCGCGCGCGCCGTGTCGTCGACCATCGGCGCGCTGTACACCGGCGCGGCGCTCGGCAACGTGGCCGGGCCCTGGGTGGCCGGCCGGGTGTTCGACGCGCAGGGCAGCTACGCCGCCGTGATCCTGGGCTGCGCGGTGCTGTCGCTGGTCGCAACGTATGCAGCGTGGCGCGGCGTGCGCCGCTGAGTGCACTGCCCAGAAGCCTCGCAGCTTCCCGCCGACTCCAAGCGGGCGACGGCTTGGACAGACAGTTCAAACAGACGCCCACGCACGAGCCGCTTCAGTGCGGCAGATCCAGACACCACCTACCTGCCGCTGCCGTCGGTCGACGAGTGGCCACCTCAGGATCACCTGCCCCGCTTCGTCGTCGGCGTCATCGACCCGTCGGATCTGAGCGCGTTGCTGCGCCTATGTGCGGGACGCTGAAGTTCTTCACCCTTGG
This sequence comes from Burkholderiales bacterium, assembly GCA_028868895.1. Classification (GTDB taxonomy): domain Bacteria; phylum Pseudomonadota; class Gammaproteobacteria; order Burkholderiales; family Burkholderiaceae_C; genus LMDS01. Next base: position 564 of record JAGWTP010000085.1, on the reverse strand, counting down.
CCGCGCGCTCTGCTGTTTCGAGCGGCCCGATTCGGCTTCCCGCTCCGGGACCGGCGGCACGGCCCGACGATTGACCGGCGCCTGCCCTTTGCGCGCCTGATCCACCCGGTTGGACGGCGTCGCGCGGCGCGTCCGGTGCGTCATCGTCGTGTCACCGGCCGGTCACGCTGCGATCACGGGCGAACGGCAGCATCACGGTTCATGCAGCGCGACCTCCCCGAGTCCCTCCAACCCGGGCGCGGCGGTGTCGGTCCGCGCGACGGTGCATCGATGCGCGTGCGCAGCGTCTGGATCTCGGACCTTCATCTGGGCACGCCGGGTTGCCGCGCCGACGCCCTGCTCGACTTCCTCAAGCACGTCGACTGCGACCATCTGTTCCTCGTCGGCGACATCATCGACGGCTGGCAACTCAGGCGCTCGTGGTACTGGCCGCAGGCCCACAACGACGTCGTCCAGAAGCTGCTGCGCAAGGCGCGCAAAGGCACCCGCGTGGTCTTCATCCCCGGCAACCACGACGAGTTCGCGCGCCGCTACGTCGAACACCACTTCGGCGGCATCGAAGTC
>JAGWTP010000183.1 GCA_028868895.1 Burkholderiales bacterium | reverse complement strand
GGCGAACGCCCGCGGCGCGCCGAACGTGGCGGCGGTCAACGCGCTGCGGGCGGATTTCCAGGGCATCAAGGAACTCGATGACGTGTACGTGGGCCTGCACCTGGCGCAGGCGCAGAAGCTGATCTTCGGCGCCGCGCCGCCGCAGGTGACGGCGATCGCGCTGCAGCTACGCGACCTGGAAAGACCTGGTGCTGCGCCGGCTCGATGTGTCGGCGTTCCTGCGCCGCGACGCCGAGACCAGCAGCCGCGCCCAATGGCTCGAAGCGCGCTACCACTGGGACCGCGCCGAGCTGGCGTTGCAATGGCAGTTGTATTCCGGGCGGCCGGGGTCGGTCTACGGGAGCGTCCCGCAGCGCCGCACGGTCGAGTTGGTGCTGCGCGCCTACCTGTAGCGGCGTTCGGGTGGCCGCGCTCGCCACACTCGTCGGCGCCTGCCGAGCGCCGCCCGGAGAGAGTGGCGTTTGCGCCACCACCTGGGGCATACTGAACCCGACACCGAAGTTCAGCGACGGACATCGACGTGACGACCCCCGCACCTGCACCAGCGTTCGAATCCGCCTGGCCCGCGCACGACCACGAAGCGCGGTTGCTGAGTGACGTGCTGCGGACCTCAAGGCTTGCGCTGCTGTTCGGCGAAGCGGGGTCGGACAAGACGGCGTTTCTAAAGAACGGCCTGATGGCGGTGTTGCGCCGCCGTGCCAGCGACCGGAGCACGCCGCCAGCGGCCCGCGAATCCGGCGTGGTCGTGCCGTTCGCGGACCGACGCCGTCGGTTGCCCGCCGCGACCTCGAAGCGCCGGCTCGAACTCGTCGTCTACTTCGACGGCTGGGGCGACGCGCCACTGGCGGCGCTGCAAGCGTCAATACACCAGGCCGCCGGCAGGAATCCGCCGGCACCCGCTCAGGCGCCATTGCGCTTGAGCGAGACCCTGGCCACCCTGAGTGGCCAGCTAGACGCCAGCTTCATCATCCTGCTCGACCGATTCGAGGAGTTCCTGCAGGCCCCCGCCGACCGTGAAGACATCGTCCAGTTCACCAACGAACTGGTCGACGCGGTCACGCAGGTGCGGTTGCCGGCCAATTTCCTGCTTTCTCTGAACGAGCCGGCCCGCCCCCAGTTGGGAAGGTTGCGCGGCCGCATTCCGGGCTTCGACGACTACTCGCTCAAGTTGCCGCAGCCGTCGGCGTTGCCGCCGACGTCACCGTCGGCGCAGATTGCAGCGCACCTCGCAGCGCAGGTTCCGGCGCAAGTAGCGGCGCCTCCCGCCACGCTCCCGGTCAAGGCCGTGCCGACCCTGACCGAGGCCGTGTCGCTGCCCGTCGTGGCCCCGACTGTGCCCACCGAAACCGCACCCACCGCTGCGGCGAGCCGCTCTGCCGCCCGGTCAAAGCACAAGTTGCCGACGCCGCCGCGGCTGCCGGTCACGACCGAGGAGGTCTACGCCTTCATCGAAGCAACGCTCACCCATACGGCGACCCCAGCGGGGCCGCCGCGCTCCCCCGGCCCGACACCGGCAATTCCCAACCGCATGCGCGTACCAGCCGAGCCGGATGGGTTGGCGCCGGTGGTCGACGCACCGGCTGGCTCGAGCGCCGCCGCAGCTGCCGCTGTTCCGACACCGCCCCCGCCGGATGTCGTGGCCACGCGTGGGTGGCGCCACCTCACGCTCGGGGTCGCGGTCGACTGGCTGGCACGCCACCTGCGGCGCCGCGGCGCACCCGGCGCCTAGGCCGGCGCCGCTGCGACCACGCCCCGGCGGCGGCGCCACGGGGTCACCGGCACCCACGCGCCGGCGGTGTCGCGACGCGGTCACGGCACCCATGCACCGGGGCGATGGCGGCAGGAGGCTGCGGCACCCATGATCGCGGGGGCGCGGGCCGTACCAGCCCATGCGAAACTGCGCTTCGGCGTTGGCCGCGAGCGCAAGCAAGTGCTGGTCCGCAGCAGCTTGGCACCGCGCCCCCGAACGCAGGCTCCAATCGCGTGCACCGGGGCAGCGTCCAGCACCGCGTTGAAGTCCCGATCGATCCGATTCCGAACCACCACCGAAAAACATGAACGCACCTCTTCCCGTCGTCGCCGTCGTCGGCCTCGGCTATGTCGGACTGCCGTTGGCGGTCGAATTCGGCAAGCAGCGCCGCACCATCGGCGTCGATCTCTCGCAGCGCAAGGTCGAGGCCTACCGCCGCTTCGAAGACCCGACCGGCGAGGTCTCGCCGCAGCAACTGCGCGACGCGGCGCAGCTCCACTGCACCACCGACGGCGCCGCACTGGCGGACGCGGACTTCATCATCGTCGCGGTGCCCACCCCGGTCGACGAAGCCCACCGCCCCGACTTCGGGCCGCTCGTGGGCAGCTCCGAGACGGTAGGCCGGCACATGAAGCGCGGCGCGGTCGTGATCTTCGAATCCACCGTCTACCCCGGCGCGACCGAGGAGGTCTGCGTGCCGGTGCTCGAGAAGCATTCGGGCCTCAAGTGGAAGCAGGACTTCAACGTCGGCTACTCGCCGGAGCGCATCAACCCGGGCGACAAGTCGCGCACGCTGACCAAGATCGTCAAGCTCGTCTCGGGCGACACGCCTGCAACGCTCGCCAAGGTTGAGCAGCTCTACGCCAGCATCATCACCGCCGGCGTTCACCCGGCCAGCAGCATCCGCGTGGCCGAGGCCGCCAAGGTCATCGAGAACACCCAGCGCGACCTGAACATCGCACTGATGAACGAGCTGTCGCTGATCTTCAACCGGATGGGCATCGACACGCTCGAGGTCCTCGAGGCCGCCGGCACCAAGTGGAACTTCCTGCCGTTCCGGCCCGGCCTCGTCGGCGGCCACTGCATCGGCGTCGACCCGTACTACCTGACGCACAAGGCCGAGATGCTGGGCTACCAGCCGCAGGTCATCCTCGCCGGGCGGCGCATCAACGACAGCATGGGCAAGTACGTGGCCGAGCAGACCGTGAAACGGATGATCGCCGCGGGCCATTCGGTCAAGGACGCCCACGTCATCGTGCTCGGCATGACCTTCAAGGAAGACTGCCCCGACCTGCGCAACAGCAAGGTCATCGACGTGATCCACGAGTTGCAATCGTTCGGCGTGAACGTGCACGTGCACGACCCGATCGCTGACAGCGACGAATGCCGGCACGAGTACGGCATCGGCCTGACCCCCTGGGAGCAATTGCCCACCGCGTCGGCCATCGTCGCTGCGGTCGGGCACAAGCCGTACAAGGCGATGGGCCTGCCGGCGTTGCTCGGCAAGCTCAGGCCGGGCGGCGTGTTCGCCGACGTGAAGTCGGTCTACGACCCCGCGCCGGTGCGGGAGGCCGGCTACGCGCTGTGGAGGCTCTGATGCCCTACGAGGCCTTGCAGGGCGCGCTGCGGGCGGCGCCACGAACCTGGCTCGTCACCGGCGCGGCCGGCTTCATCGGATCGAACTTGCTGCAGACCCTGCTCGAGCTCGACCAGCGCGTGGTCGGCCTGGACAACTTCGCCACCGGGCATCAGCGCAACCTCGACGAGGTCCAGACAGCGGTCGGTGCCGAGCGCTGGGCACGCCTGCGCTTCATCCGCGGCGACATCCGCGAGCTG
>JAGWTP010000182.1 GCA_028868895.1 Burkholderiales bacterium | reverse complement strand
CTGCGAATGGCAGCGCTCGACGAAGCGTCGAAAGCCGCTCGCGTCGCCGAAGCGCGAGGTCGGCGCGTACAGGCCCAGCGGCTGGTAGCCCCACGAGCCGTCGAACGGGTGCTCGCTCACCGGCAACAGTTCGAGGTGGGTGAAGCCCATCTCGCGGGTGTAGGGCACGAGCGTGTCGGCGAGTTCGTCCCAGTCCAGCCAGCGCCCGTGTCCGGCGTTCGACCCGTCGGCCGCGCGCCGCCACGAACCGAGGTGGACCTCGTAGATGCTGACCGGCGCATCGAGCGCGTTGGCCTGCCGGCGCGCCTCGGACCTCGGCACCACCGCGGGCATGTGCCCGACCACGCTGGCAGTGGCCGGGCGCAACTCGGCCTGCAGTGCATAGGGGTCGGCCTTGTGCGGCAGCACCCGGCCATCGCGGGCGCGGATCTGGTACTTGTAGCGCGCACCGGCGCTCACGCCCGGCAGAAAAATCTCCCACACGCCGCATTCGCGGCGCAGCCGCATCGGGTGGCGGCGCGCGTCCCAGACATTGAAGTCGCCGACCACGCTGACCTGCGAGGCATTCGGCGCCCACACCGCGAAGCCGGTGCCGGCCACGCCCAGCAACTCGCGTTGCGCCGCGCCGAGCACCTCGAAGGGCCGCAGGTGCGAGCCTTCGCCGAGCAGCCAGACGTCGAGTTCACCGAGCAGCGGCGGGTAGCGGTACGGGTCGTCGACCGTGACCGAACTGCCATCGGCCCAGCGCACCTGGAGCCGGTAGTCGGGTGGCTCGGTCGCGCTCAGCAGGCCTTCGAAGAAGCCGTCGGCGTGGCGCTGCGCGAGCGCACCCAGCAACGCGCCGCTGTGCGAGTCGAGCACGCTTACATGCGTGGCACCCGGCAGCATCGCCCGCAGCCAGAGCCGGCCGGAGTCGTCGGCGTGCACGCCGAGCACGGCGAACGGGTCGCCGTGTTCGGCGTTGCGCACGAGATCGATCTGGTGGTCGAGCAGCATGGTGTGTCGGTTCGTCGGGCCCGATCGATCGTATCAAGCGCTCGCGGACCCGTGGGCGCGTCAGCGAACCTCGGGTTCGATGTGCCAGATCTGGCGGGCGTACTCACGGATCGTGCGGTCGGCCGAGAACGGCCCCATGCCGGCGACGTTGGCGATCGCGCGTTCGGCCCACTGCGCGGGATGCCGGTACAGCGCATCGACGCGCAGTTGCGTCGCCACGTAAGCCTCGTAGTCGGCCAGCAGCAGGTAGTGGTCTCCGCCGCGCAGCAGCGAGTCGACCAGTGCCCGGTAGCGGCCGGGCTCGTCGGGCGAGAACGCGCCGGTGGCGATCGCGTCGAGCACGGCCTTCAGCGCCGGCACGCCTTCGTAGAACCGCATCGGTTGGTAGCCGGACTGGCGCAGCGACTGCACCTCGGGCGTCTTCAGGCCGAAGATGAAGATGTTGTCGTCGCCCACCGCCTGGCGGATCTCGATGTTGGCGCCGTCGTCGGTGCCGATGGTCAGCGCGCCGTTCAGCGCCAGCTTCATGTTGCCGGTGCCCGAGGCCTCGGTGCCGGCAGTGGAGATCTGCTCCGACAGGTCGGCGCCCGGCATGATGGTCTCGGCCACCGAGACGCCGTAATTCGGCACGAACACGACCTTCAGCAGGTCGCCGACGCGCGGATCGTTGTTGACGACGTTGCCGACGTCGTGGATCAGCCGAATGATGGTCTTGGCCGTCACGTAGCTGGAGGCGGCCTTGCCGGCGAAGATGACCGTGCGCGGCACCCACGGGTTGCCGTTCACGCCTTGCGGGGCGGCCAGGATCGCCTGGTAGCGCGTCACCGCATGCAGCACGTTGAGCAACTGCCGCTTGTATTCATGGATGCGCTTGACCTGCACGTCGAACAGGCTCGCCGGGTTCACCGCCACGCCGGTCTTGCGTTCGATCATGGACGCCAGGCGCACCTTGTTGGCTTGCTTGACGGCGATGAAGTCGTCGCGGAATCCGTCGCGGTGCTGACGCAGTTGCTGCAACTGGTCGAGGTCGAGGCGCCAGCCGTGGCCCAGCGTGCGGTCGAGCAGCGCAGCCAGGCCCGGGTTGGCCTGGGCCAGCCAGCGCCGCGGCGTCACGCCATTGGTCATGTTGGTGAAGCGCTCGGGCCACAGGCTCGCGAAGTCCTTGAAGATGGTCTGCACGAGCAGCTCGGAGTGCAGCGCCGAAACGCCGTTGACGGCGTGGCTGCCGACGATCGACAGGTTCGCCATCCGCACCCGGCGCTCGCCGCGTTCTTCGATCAGCGACAGGTTCGACATGAAGTCGAAATCGCCGGGGCGATGCGCTGCGGCCAGGTCCATCAGATCCTGGTTGATGCGGAAGATGATCTCCATGTGACGCGGCAGCACGTGCTGCATCAGCGCGACTGGCCAGGTCTCGAGCGCCTCGGGCATCAGCGTGTGGTTGGTGTACGAGAACACCCGCCCGCACAGCGTCCAGGCCTGCGCCCAGGGCATGGCATGCTCGTCGAACAGCAGGCGCATCAGCTCCGCCACGCCGATCGCCGGATGGGTGTCGTTGAGGTGAATCGCGACCTTCTCGGCCAGGTTGGCGAGCGTGCCGTGTTCGGCCAGGTGGCGGGCGATCAGGTCCTGCAGCGACGCGGCGACGAAGAAGTATTCCTGGCGCAGCCGCAGCTCGCGACCGGCCGGCGTGCTGTCGTTCGGGTACAGCACCCACGAGATGTTCTCGTACTCGTTCTTGGCGCTGGCGGCGCGCGCGTAGTCGCCTGTGTTGAACGCGTTCAGGTCGATGTGCGCCGGCGCCACCGCCTTCCACAACCGCAAGGTGCTCACCTTGTCGGTGCCGTGGCCGGGCACCACCATGTCGTAGGCCTTGGCCGTGACTTCGGCGTTCGGGTGCCACACGGCGCGCGCGCCGGCGTTGCTGCCGGCGCCGGCGGGCTCGCCCCGGTCGTGCTCGACCCAGCCGCCGAATCGCACCGGGTGGCTGATGGCGGGCCGCGGGAACTCCCATGCAGTGCCATCCTCGAGCCACGGGTCGGGGTGCTCGATCTGCGCACCGTTCTTGATTTCCTGCGCGAACATGCCGTACTCATAGCGGATGCCGTAGCCGAACGAGGGCAGGCCGAGCGTGGCCATCGAGTCGAGGAAACAGGCCGCGAGCCGGCCGAGACCGCCGTTGCCCAGGGCCGCGTCCGGCTCGCGGTCGGCCACGTCTTCGAGCCTCTGCGCGTGGGTGGCCAGGGCCGCGGCGGCTTCGCCGTGCAGGTCGAGCGCCGCCAGCGCGTTGCCGAGCGTGCGACCCATCAGGAACTCCATCGACAGGTAGTAGATGCGCCGTGCCTTGGCGCCCGATTGTTCGGCCTGGGTGCGGACCCAGCGCCGCGAAAGCTGCTGTCGCGCGACCTGCGAGACAGCCTTCATCAGGTCGATGGGCGTGGCGTCGGTCGGCGCGACGGCGATGGTGTCGAGCAGTTCTTCATCGATGCCGCTGGCAACGCTGCGCAGGGCACGTTGGGGGGTGGGAGTCACTGGCACATCCTTCATCGTCTGGAGCTGGCGGGGCCGGCAAGTGTCGCATCGGCCGATGCCGACACAGGCCAACGCA
>JAGWTP010000084.1 GCA_028868895.1 Burkholderiales bacterium | reverse complement strand
CGACCATGCTCGGCTCGGCGTTCGCCACGCTCGCGGTCGGCGCCTGGGGCCACCGTTTCCCGGGGCGCCGCCTGCTGATGGGCGCGGCACTGCTGATGGCCGCCACCGGCCTGGGATTCGCCGCGCTGGCGTCGTTCTGGCCGCTGCTGCTCGTGGCCTTCGTCGGCACGCTCAACCCGAGCTCGGGCGATGTCAGCGTGTTCCTGCCGCTCGAACATGCGGCGCTGGCCGGGGCCGCGCGCGGTGACGCGCGCACCACCCTGTTCGCCCGCTACAGCCTGCTCGGCGCGCTGAGCGCCGCGGTCGGCGCGCTCGCCGCCGGCCTGCCCGACGCGCTCGCCGCGCCGTTCGGGGTCACGCGGCTTGAGGCGCTGCGCGCCATGTTCGTCGCCTACGCGGCGATCGGCGTGACGGTGTGGTGGCTGTACCGGCGGCTGCCGCGGCGCCCCGCCGACGCCGGCGCGCAGACCGCTGCGGCGCTCGGGCCGTCGCGCGCGATCGTGGTCCGGCTGGCGGCGCTGTTCAGCGTCGACTCGTTCGCCGGCGGGCTGGTGGTCAATTCGCTGATGTCGCTGTGGCTGTTCAAGCGCTTCGGCGTCACGCTGACGCAGGCCGGGCAGTTCTTCTTCTGGGCCGGGCTGCTCAACGCCGCCTCGCAGCTCGCCGCGCCGGTGCTGGCGCGGCGCATCGGCCTGCTCAACACGATGGTCTTCACGCACATCCCGGCCAACGTCTGCCTGGTGCTGGCGGCGTTCGCACCGAGCCTGCCGATCGCGCTGGCGCTGCTGTGGGTGCGCAGTGCGTTGTCGCAGATGGACGTTCCCACCCGCACCGCCTACGTGATGGGTGTGGTCACGCCGGCCGAGCGCGCCGCCGCCGCGAGCTTCACGGCCGTGCCGCGCAGCCTGGCCGGCGCGCTCAGCCCGACGCTCAGCGGCGCGCTGTTCGCGGCCGGCTGGATCGCCGCACCGCTGGTCGGCTGCGGGCTGCTGAAGATCGCCTACGACCTGACGCTGTGGCGGGCGTTCCGGCTGCATCCACCGCGCGAGGAGTGAGCGACCGAGTCGCGATCGGTTGCACGCGCAGGTACATCCGATCGCCACCCGGCTGCTGGTGCCATTTCGCTGGCAATCCCACTGGAGAGCCGACGGGCTGCCTTGCCTGCCCATCGCCCGGCGAGGTCGGCGCGTCGCGGCAGGCGCCACTCGGCGCGCGCTCATGCTGGGGCGGTCGGCGCTGCGCACCGACTGCACTGCGGTGCTCGGCCCGAGGTCGCGCGGCCGAACTCACTGCGCTCACTTGCGTTCGCTGCGTTCAGACAACCGCCGCGAGTCGGATGTTGATGCGCGCTGCGCGCGCCGACCTCGGCCCTGCGCTCCTCGCCGCCGCAGAATTCGCCCGCGCCGGGTGACGCCTGCCGCTCACGCAGCGTTGGGGCTTTTCATCGGAAGGGCAAAACCGTAGCCGCAAGGGCGCGTGCGGGCAGGCTGGAGCGCGCCTCTGGGGCGCCGAGCGGCGCAGGGCTCGTGGCCGCGCGCGCAGCGCGCATCAATATCCGACTTGTCGCCGCCTGTTTGAACGCAGCGAACGAAGTGAGCACAGTGAGTTCGGCGACGGGCCACGAGCCCTGCAAAGCGAGGGCAGCCGCAGCGCAGCGAAGGCCGCTCCGGCGAAGCGCGCCAGCGTGCCCGCACGCGCCCTTGCCGCGCCAGCCCGTGCACGCAGCCGCACACGGCGACCTCCACGTCGACGGCCCCGCACCGATGACAGGCCTTCTCCGATCGAACGCAATGGCGCATGCGGCGCGCGGCCGCGAGTGCCCGATCTGCACGGCGCAGCGTCGCCGGGTGGTTGCGCTGCACCGACCCGTCAGCCGCCCGGTTCGCTGTCTTCCTCGCCTTCGGGCAGGTGGATCAGGCCGGTCGTGTAGTTGTATTCGAAGACTTCGCCATGTCGGCCCCATTCGATCGCGGTGCGCAGCACGCGTTCGGCCTCGGCGGCGTCCAGGCTCTCGCTGAGCAGGCGCAGGAACGGCTCTTCCGGCAGTTCGCCCGAGGCCTCCTGCTCCAGGCTGTGGCGGATGTGCGCGGCCAGCGGCACGTGGGCGAGCAGTTGCTGGCCGAACAGCTCCTGGCGCAGCGCGTGTTCGCCTTCCACGTAGCGCTTGCCCAGCGCCGTGATGTGCAGGTCGCCTTCGGCGAGCTGGGCCAGGCCGAGCAGCGACAGCGCCTGCGCCAGCGGCAGCAGTTCGTCGTCGGTGAGTTCGGTTTCCTCGGCCAGGCGCGGCAGGTCGGCGCGGCCGTGGAAGTCCTCGCCGGCGAGCATCTCCAGCAGGCCTTCCATGCGGCCGATGTCGGCCTCGGGCAGGCGCTCGGCGAGCTGCAACGGCGCGGGCTCCTCGGCGGTGCGCCCCGGGCGGCCGCTGCCGGCGGTCATCAGCGCGTAGACCTCGTCGATCAGCTGGCGCACCTCGACGCTGTCGGGGTTGCGCGGCCGCGGCAGCTGCACCGCGAGCTGGAAGCGCACGCGGCCCGGGTCGCTGGCGAAGATCAGCACGCGGTCGGCCATCAGCACCGCTTCCTCGATGTTGTGCGAGACCACCAGGATCGCCTTGGTCGGCATCGCGCGCGAGGCCCACAGCTCGAGGATGTCTTCGCGCAGGCGCTCGCCGGTGAGCACGTCCAGCGCCGAGAAGGCCTCGTCCATCAGCAGCACCTCGGGCTCGACGACGAGCGCGCGCGCAATCCCTACGCGCTGGCGCATGCCGCCCGACAGCTCGCGCGGCAGCGCGCCCTCGAAGCCGGCCAGGCCGATCAGCTTGATCGCCGCCTCGGCGCGGCGCTCGCGTTCGGCCGGGGCCACGCCGCGCGCCTCGAGGCCGAGCTCGACATTGCCCTGCACGGTCAGCCACGGGAACAGCGCGAACGACTGGAACACCATGCTGACACCGCGCGCCGGGCCGTACAGCGGCTGGTCGCGGTAGCGCACCTCGCCGGCGTCGGCATTGATCAGGCCGGCCATGATGCGCAGCATGGTCGACTTGCCCGAGCCGCTCTGGCCGAGCAGCGAGACGATCTCGCCCTCGGCCAGCCGGAAGTCCACGCCCTCGAGCACCGAGCGCGCGCTGCCGTCGGCCGACTTGAACGACTTGCCGACGGACTTCAGTTCGATGATGGGTTTGGACATGTGGGTGGGTGGCAATACGAAGAGGAGCCTTGCCACAAAGACGCCAAGGCGCCAAGAAGATAGGCCTTCATTCTCGATTCCTTGGCGTCTTCGCGTCTTGGTGGCAAAAGGAGCGTGGCAATGCGCCACGCTTCAGAAATGCATCCGGTCTTCGGCGAGCCGGTACAGGCGCCGCCAGACGAAGTGGTTCATGCCCATCACGTACACGCACATCACGCCGATGCCCAGCGCGATGCGCGGGTAGTCGCCGATCGCCGACATGTGGGCGATGTAGCTGCCCAGCCCCTGCGCCTGCACGGTGGTGTCGCCCCAGGTCACGTATTCGGCCACGATGCTGGCGTTCCACGAGCCGCCGCTGGCGGTGATGGCGCCGGTCACGAAACTCGGGAACACCGCCGGCAGCAGGTAGCGGCGCCATTTCAGCCAGCCGCGCAGGCCCAGGTTGTGGGCCGCGTAGCGCAGCTCGGTGGGGACCGTGGAGGCGCCGGCGATGACGTTGAACAGCAGGTACCACTGCGTGCCCAGCACCATCAGCGGCGACAGCCAGATGTTCGGGTTCAGGTGCCACTTGACGATGAACAGCACCGCCACCGGGAACATCAGGTTGGCCGGGAACGCGGCGAGGAACTGCACCACCGCCTGCAGCCGCCCGGCCCACAGCGGGTTCATGCCGATCCACACGCCCACCGGCACCCACACCAGCGCGGCCAGCGCGATCAGCACCAGCACGCGCACCATCGTGTAGGCGCCGAGCACGAACACGTGCGCGACCTCGGCCACGCCGACGCGGGCATGGATGAAGCTCGCCAGCTGCCACACCGCCAGCAGCACCGCGGCGGCGAGCAGTGCGTCCCAGGCGCGCGGCAGCAGCGGGTTGACCGGCCTGGCGCGCGCCCGGATCGAGGTGCCGTCGTGGCCCTGGCGGAACAGCAGCAACGAGCGCTCGAGCAGCCGACCGAAGCGGTGGCCCAGCGCGCTCAAGGTGTCGGTGCGGCGCATCCAGGTCAGCAGCCACGAGGTCGGCGCGTTGCCGCTGCTGCCTTCCTCGAAGCGGAACTTGTCGGCCCAGGCCAGCAGCGGGCGGAAGAACAACTGGTCGTACAACAGGATCGCCACCAGCATGCCGGCGATCGCCCAGCCGATCGCGCCCAGGTTGCGGGCCTGGATCGCCAGCGCGATGTACGAGCCCACGCCGGGCAGCAGGATGTTCTGGTTCGACACCGTGATCGCTTCGGAGACGACCACGAAGAACCAGCCGCCCGACATCGACATCATCATGTTCCACAGCAGGTTGGGCATCGCGAACGGCAGCTCCAGGCGCCAGAAGCGCTGCCAGGCCGAGAGCTGGAACACGCGCGCCGCCTCGCTCAGCTCGGCCGGCACGGTGCGCAGCGACTGGTACAGGCTGAACGTCATGTTCCAGGCCTGGGCCGTGAAGATCGCGAAGATCGACGCGCACTCGACCCCGATCAGGTTGCCCGGAAACAGCGCGATGAACGGCGCCACCGCAATCACCTGGAAGCCCAGCACCGGGATCGACTGCAGGATGTCGAGCAGCGGCACCATCACGCGCTCGGCGGCACGGTACTTGGCGGCGACGACCGCGTAGACGCAGCTGAACAGCAGCGAGGCGACCATCGCCAGCATCATGCGCAGCGTGGTGCGCAGCAGGTAGTACGGCAGCACGGCCGGGTCGAGCGTGAGCGGCAGCGCGTCGCCGACCTGGTAGGGCCGCGCCATCTGCGAGCCCGCGTACGCGAGCAGCGCCACGCCGCCGAGCACGAGCGGCAGCAGCGCCCAGTCCCAGCGGTTGCCGCCGGACTCGACCACCTGGCGGGGGAAGAAGCGTTTGTCGATCATCGAAGCGCGTGGGCGTGGGCAAGGTCGCAGGCGCCGGGCACGGCGCCCGGGCCGGCGATTGTCACCGCTGCGCATGACGCGGCGGTGTCGCCTGCGTGCCCGACGCCGCAGTCCGGATCCGGCGCAGACGCGCCGCGGCGTGGGATCATCGGTGCGGCGGCCGCCGCTGCGGCCGGGAGCCCCGCGTCATGCCCACCCCGCCGCGCGCGCGCAAGCCGCATCGCATCCCGTCGTTCCTGCGCCATGTCGGCCCCGGCGTCGTCACCGGCGCGGCCGACGACGACCCGTCGGGCATCGCCACCTACACGCAAGGCGGCGCGCAGTTCGGCACGTCGGTGCTGTGGACGGTGTTCCTGACGCTGCCGTTCATGATCGGCATCCAGCTCGTCAGCGCGCGCATCGGCCGCCAGTCGGGCCAGGGCATCGCCGCGAACCTGCGCGAGCACACGCCGCGCGCCTTCGTGCTGGCGATCGTCGCGCTGCTGCTGGCGGCCAACACCACCAACATCGCTGCCGACATCGCCGCGATGGGCGAGGCCGTGAAGCTGGTAGCGGGAGGTGACGCGCGCTGGTACGCGGTGGCGTTCGGCGTGCTGACGCTGCTGCTGCAGGTGTTCGTGCCGTACCGGCGGCTCGCGCCGATCCTGAAGTGGTTCACGCTGACGCTGTTCGTCTACGTGATCGCCGCCTTCAGCGTGCACATCCCGTGGGCCACCGTGCTGCACGACCTGGTCGTGCCGCGCATCCTGCCGAGCCCGGCGTTCTGGATGACGATCGTGGCGATCTTCGGCACCACGATCTCGCCCTACCTGTTCTTCTGGCAGGCCTCGCAGGAGGTCGAGGAGATGCGGCTGCATGGCCTGAAGGCCGGCAACGAACGCACCCGCACGCTGCAGCGCGCCAAGCGCCGCATGCGGCTGGACACCGTGATCGGCATGGTCTTCTCCAACGGCATCGCGTTCTTCGTGATGCTGATGGGTGCCGTGGTGCTGCACGCCGGCGGCGTCACCGACGTGCAGACCGCGGCGCAGGCGGCGCAGGCGCTGCGCCCGCTGGCCGGCAACTTCGCGTTCCTGCTGTTCTCGCTCGGCATCATCGCCACCGGCCTGCTCGCGGTGCCGGTGCTGGCCTCGTCGGCGGCCTACGCGGTGGCCGAAGCGTTCGGCTGGACCGAGGGCCTGGAGCGCCACTGGCGCGAAGCGAAAGGCTTCTACGCGATCATCGGCGTGGCCACGATCGTCGGTACCGGCCTGGGCTTCACGCCGATCGACCCGATGAGGGCGCTGTACTGGAGCGCGGTGATCAACGGCGTGGTCTCGGTGCCGATCATGGTCGCGATGATGCTGCTGGCGGCCAAGCCGGCGGTGATGGGCGGGCTGCCGGTGCGGCGCAAGACGCGCGCGCTCGGCTGGGGCGCGGTCGCGCTGATGGCCGCGGCGGTGGCGATGATGGGCCGCGATCTGCTGCGCTGAAGGCGCGCGGCCCTCCACCGAGCGGCAGCGGCTCAGGCCGGCACGAACTTGAGCGCCACGCCGTTGTTGCAGTAGCGCAGGCCGGTCGGCTTGGGGCCGTCGTCGAAGACGTGGCCCTGGTGGCCGGCGCAGCGCGCGCAGTGGTATTCGGTGCGCGGCATCACGAGCTTGAAGTCGGTCTTCGTGGCCACCGCGCCTGGCAGCGCGGCGTAGAAGCTCGGCCAGCCGGTGCCGCTGTCGAACTTGGTGGTGCTCGAGAACAACGCCAGGTCGCAGCCGGCGCAGTGGAACACGCCCGGCCGGTGCTCGTCGTTCAAAGGGCTGGTGAAGGGCCGTTCGGTGCCCTCCTGGCGCATCACCGCGTACTGGTCGGGCGTGAGGCGCTGCTTCCACTGGGCGTCGGTCAGGCGCAGCGGGTCGATCTTGGGCGTGCCGGCGGCCGGCCCCTGGGCGTTCGAGAGCCGGGGGGCCAGGCCGATGGCACAGAGCATCGCGAGCAGGGGACGGCGGGTCATGGGGCAACCTCGTGTGAAGTGTGATGAGACTTGGTCGCGCCGCGGCGCGAAACCTTGCGTTGGACGGGCCACGGCGGTTCGGGTTCCGTCGCGGCGGCGGCCGCGCGCCGGGCGCCGGCGCGCGTCACGGCTTGGGCCACAGCACCCACAGCCGCAGCGGCTGCTTCATGCGTCCGGCCTGGGCCTCGGCCTGCTCACCCCAGCCCCAGAAATAGTCGGCGCGCACCGCGCCGGTGATCGCGCTGCCGGTGTCCTGCGCCATCACCAGGCGGCGCAGCGGCGTGCTCGACAGCGGCTCGGTGCTGTCGATCCACACGGGGGTGCCGTACGGGATGCTCAGCGCATCGACCGCGATCGAGCGCCCGGGCGTCAGCGCCACCCCTTGCGCTCCGATCGGGCCGACCTGCGGGTCGGGCAGCGGCTCCTCGCGGAAGAACACCACGCGCGGGTTGCTCCAGAGCATCTCGTCGACCCGCTTCGGGTTCAGCCGCGCCCAGTTCTTGATCGCCGCCCACGAGACCTGCGCCGCCGGCAACTGGCCCTGCTCGACGAGCCAGCGGCCGACCGACTTGTAGGGCTGGTCGTTGTTGCCGGCAAAGGCCACGCGCACCAGCTTGCGCCGGCCGTCGGGCTCGGTCAGGTTCAGCCGCCCGGAACCCTGGATCTGCAGGATCAGCGCGTCGAGCGGGTCGGCCACGTAGGCGAGCGCGCGCCCGCGCAGGTGCACGCGAGCGGCGGCCAGCGTGTCGATCTGCCGGCGGGTCCAGTACGGCTTGCGCGTGGACAGGTCGGCCGGCGGCGCGTACAGCGGGATCCGGAACTTGGCCGCCGGTGTGCGCCGGGCCTCGACCAGCGGCTCGAAGTAGCCGGTCATCAGCCCGTCGGACTCGCCGCTCAACGATTCGACGCGGTACGGCTGCAGGCGCTGCTGCAGCCAGGCGCGGGCGGCGTCGTCGCTGAACGCCGGCGTGGCCGCTGCACGCGCCTGCGCGCACAGCGCCACCCAGTCGGGCGCCGGCCGGGCGCAGCCGCGCAACAGCACCGGCCACCAGTCGCTGACGCGGTCGGCGCCCCAGGCCGGCAGCTCGGACCAGTCCGCCGGCACCCACTGCGAATGCACCCGCACGATCGTCGGGCTGACCATCGGCACCGGCAGCGCGGCGCCGCCGGGCGCACCCGGCTCGCGCAGCGGCGGGCTCGAACACGCCGCCAGCAATCCTAGAATTGCGGCCATCCCCCCGATCCGGCCAGGCCGGCGACCCAAGCAGCGAAAGGCGTACGACATGTGGGCGATTCTGCTGGAAGCCTTCGGTGCCATGCTGCTGTTGATCGTGATCGTCTGGTGGACCATGTTCCACGGCCGCCGCCACGGCGAGCGCGACGTCGACTCCTGACCACCCCCAGGCCGCCGCCTTGCGGCTGCCGCCCCCCGCGGGGGTCAAGGAACCTTGGGGCGGCCCGGCGTTTCCTTGGGACGCTCAGCGCGCCGGCCAGACGAACGACAGCGGCCGCGAGCGCAATCGCGCGCGGATCGCGCGGTAGATGCGGCTGCGGTCGGCCAGGCGGATGCCGCGCGAGCGCAGCGCCACCTTGAAGGCCAGGAAAAAGCTCACGCTGACGTTCAACGCGCCGGTCGCTGCGATGCCGGCCACGCACCACCAGAACGGCGCGTGGCGCAGCAGCCCGAGGCCCTCGGCACCGACCGCGGCGGCGAGTTGCCCGGTCGACAGCGTGACGTGCCGCACCTCGATCGGCAGGCCGAAGAACAGCGCCACCACCGGCACCACGCCGAGCAGCATGCCCAGCGAGATGTTGGCCGCGAAGCCCGCAATGTGGGCGCGCCAGTAGGCCGCCCAGCGCGCCGCGCGGGCCGCGCCCAGGCGCGCCACGATGCGCGGGTTCCAGGCGATCGCGCTGTCGAGCCGGTGCCAGACGAACCAGTTCTCCGCCCAGCCGGCGATCAGCGAGCTGGCGAACAGCAGCACGCCGGTGAGCGCCGCGTAGAGCGCGGTCGGGCCGAGCAGCGTCAATGAGGCCAGCACGTGCTCGGCCTCGTCCTTGCCCACCAGCGGCGCACCGAACGCGCGCTGTGCCAGCCACTGCACCGCGAGCACCACCGGCGCCACCAGCGCCAGGTTGCCGAAGATGCCGGCGGCCTGCGAGCGGATCAGGTGCGCGACCTCGTCGACGAAGCCTTCGACGCGCGCGTCGCTGCCCAGATCGGTGAGCCGGGCGGCCATCGCCGGCGCCGTCATGGCCGGCTGCTTGGTCGCCACGGTGAAGTGCAGCAACTGCACCAGCACGAAGCTGGCGGCGTAGTTGACGCCGGCCCAGAAGCCGCCCCAGAACGCCGACAGGCCGATCGCCAGCACCGCGAACTTGATGAAGGTGGTGGCCGCCAGCACCGCGCCGCCGCCGGCCGCCGCGCCGAGCATGCCGCGGTACTCGGCGTGGTCGCGGGTGATGTACTGCTCGCCGCTGGCGGCGCTGCGCTCGGCCACCTGGCGCGCCAGCAGCGAGTAGTGGCGCGACAGCAGCGCGCGCACGCTGCGCTGCTCGTCGGCGGTGCGCACCAGGTCGGCCAGCAGCCGGGTGATCTCGCGCGCCGGCTCGGGGCTGATCACGCAGGTCAGCAGCGCGTCGATGCGGTGCGTGCGCTCGCGCAGCTGGTCGACCTCGAACACCACGTTGACCGACACGCCGTGCGCTTCCAGGTGGTCGTGCACGCTCTCGGCGCAGCGCCGGCAGGCGTCGAGCAGCGCGCGCAGGTACTGCGCCTGCTGCAGCAGCGCGGCTTCGGTCGCGGCACCGGGCTGGCCGTCGGCGTCGAGCGCGCGGGCGTGGTCGCTGAGCTGCTCGGCGGCGCGCGCGAGCTGGCGAAACGGCTGGTCGGCGAGCAGCTCCGGGCTCATGCGCAGGCGCAGCGCGCGCGAGAAGCCCGAGGCGCGCACCGCGCTGGCGAGGAACTCGATCGCGTCGAGGAACGGCGCCCGCCACAGCGTGCTGCCGCGCTCGGGCGCCACATAGGTGCGAAGCCGCTGCAGCGTGGCGTCGTCGATGGCCAGCAGCCAGGTCGCATCGACGGCGTGCGGGAACAGCAGCGCGAACAGGTCGCCCAGGTCGGTGGTCGCCGGGGTCAGCGGCAGCACCCGCGCGCTCACGCGCCGGCCGAGCTCGCCCCACAGGTCGATGCGCGGCGCGAAACCGAAGTCGGCCAGCAGCGACGCGCTGTCGACCTCGCTCCACAACCGGCGCAGCAGCTCGGCCACGCGCACCTGATGCTCGGGGTGGCGGTCGAGCACGCCCAGCAGGTGCTTGAGGCGCAGCACCGGCATCGGCGTGGCCTCGGATGGCGCCGGGTCGAGGGCCGCCTGCGCCGATTCGGCCACCGGTGCGACCGCCGCGACCGGCGCATGGCGCAGCCATTCGAGCAGCCGGATCAGCCACAGGTGGCGCTCGGGCAGGCTCGCCTTCGGGTCGGCGGCGTTGAGCAGCGCGGTCAGGTCCCAGGGCGAGACGCGCGCCCGGGTCATCAGTGCAGCGCCGAGGCCAGCGTCAGGCCGAATTCGTGCACCGGCGCGTCGAACGGCCGTGCGTCTTCGGTCATGCAGAAGAAGGTGCCGCGCATCGTGCCGTGCGGCGTGGCCAGACGCGTCCAGCTCGTGTATTCGAAGGTCTCGCCGGGCTTGAGCAGCGGCTGGTGGCCGACCACCGCGAGGCCGCGCACTTCCTCGCTGTGGCCGTTGGCGTCGGTGACGATCCAGTGGCGCGCGATCAGCTGCGCCGTCACGTCGCCGGTGTTGCGGATCGACACCGTGTACGCGAACGCGTGCTGGCCGGTTTGCGGGTCGGATTGCTCCGGGAGGTGGCGCACGGTCACGGTGCTGGTCAGTTCGGCGTGGGGCATGCGGGCCATTCTGGCAGCAAGCATGTGACGACTCCTAGAATCACCGCGAAACTCGCTCCCTCCGCATGGCCACCGCACGCCCGTACCGCATCGCCCCCAGCATCCTCTCGGCCGACTTCGCCCGCCTCGGCGACGAGCTGCGCGACGTGATCGCGGCCGGCGCCGACTGGATCCACTTCGACGTGATGGACAACCACTACGTGCCCAACCTGAGCTTCGGGCCGATGGTGTGCGAGGCGCTGCGCAAGCACGCGGTCAGGGCCGACGGCACGCCGGTGCCGATCGACGTGCACCTGATGGTGCAGCCGGTCGACGCGCTGGCGCAGGCGTTCGCACGGGCCGGCGCCGACCGCATCAGCTTCCACCCCGAGGCCAGCGCCCACGTCGACCGCACGATCCAGCTGATCCGTGCCGCCGGCTGCAGCGCCGGGGTGGTGTTCAACCCGGCGGCGCCGCTCGACGTGCTCGAGTGGACGATCGACCAGCTCGACCTGATTCTCGTGATGAGCGTGAACCCCGGTTTCGGCGGCCAGAGCTTCATCCCCGGCGCGCTGAAGAAGATCGAGCGCATCCGCCGGCTGATCGACGCCCATCGACACGAGACGGGCCGCGACATCCGTCTCGAAGTCGACGGCGGCATCAAGACCGACAACATCCGCCAGGCCGCCGACGCCGGCGCCGACACCTTCGTCGCCGGCAGCGCGATCTTCGGCCAGCCGAGCTACAAGGTGGTGATCGACGCGATGCGCGCGCGGCTCGCCGCCTGAGCGAGCCACACCGCCCCGATGGCCGCACCCCACGCCCCCGAAGCCCACGCCGGCCACGACCATGACGAGGGCGGCCGGGCTGGACACGACCACGCGCAAGGCCACGTGCGCGAGCGCGCGCACGACCACGCGCGCGACCACGGCCACGGCCACCACCACGCCCCCGCCAACTTCGACCGCGCGTTCGCGATCGGCATCGGCCTGAACATCGCGTTCGTCGCGATCGAGGCGTTCTACGGCTGGAAGGTCAACTCGCTCGCGCTGCTGGCCGACGCCGGCCACAACCTGGGCGACGTCGCCGGCCTGGTGATGGCCTGGGGCGGCGCGCTGGCCGGCCGGCTGCGCCCCGATGCGCGCTACACCTACGGCTGGAAGCGCGCCTCGATCCTGGCCGCGTTCGCCAACGCGCTGCTGCTGCTGGTGGCGATGGGTTCGCTGGCCACCGAGGCCGTCGCCCGGCTGCGCGCGCCCGAGCCGGTCGCCGGCACCACCGTGATGCTGGTGGCCGGCATCGGCATCTTCGTGAACCTGGGCACCGCGCTGCTGTTCATGCGCGGCCGCGACGACGACCTGAACATCCGCGGCGCGTTCCTGCACATGGCCGCCGACGCGCTGGTGTCGGCCGGCGTGGTGGTGGTCGGCGCGCTGGCGCTGTGGACCGGCTGGACCTGGCTCGACCCGGCGGCCGGCCTGGCGATCGCGCTGGTGATCGTGGTCGGCACCTGGCGGCTGTTCCGCCAGTCGCTGCGGCTGATGTTCGACGCCGTGCCCGACCACATCGACCTGGTCGATGTGCGCGCCGCCCTCGAAGCGCTGCCCGGCGTGGACCGCGTCCACGACCTGCACGTGTGGGCCACCGGCACCAGCGACGTGGTGCTCACCGCGCACCTGGTGATGCCCGGTGGCCACCCCGACGACCCGTTCCTCGAGGCCGCCACGCACCAGTTGCGCGAGCGCTTCCGGATCGGCCACGTCACGCTGCAGGTGGTGCGCGAGCCGTTCATGGTGCTGTGCGAGGGCGCCGCCGGTTCGGTTGATCCAGCGCAGCCGCACCGCCACTGAACGCAAGGCACACTGCCGTCTTTCGAGGTGCCGCCGATGAAGTTCAAGGACTACTACCAGACGCTCGGTGTGGCGCGTGACGCCACCCCCGACGACATCAAGCGCGCCTACCGCAAGCTGGCGCGCAAGTACCACCCCGACGTCAGCAAGGAGCGTGACGCCGAGGCCCGCTTCAAGGAGATCAGCGAGGCCAGCGAGGTGCTGCGCGACCCCGAGAAGCGCGCCGCCTACGACGCCGCCGGCAGCCAGTGGGAGCGCCAGCAGGCGGCGGGCCACGCGCCCGGCCGCGAGCCGGACTTTCAGCCGCCGCCCGGCTGGGACGCCGGCTTCGAGTTCAGCGGCCGCGGCGACGGCGACGCCGACCCGTTCGGCGGGCGCGACCACAGCGACTTCTTCGAGGCGCTGTTCGGCCGCGCCGCGCGCGCCGCGCAGTCGCGCCGGCCGCAGGCGCACGCGAGCGGCGCCGACCACCACGCCAAGGTGCTGATCGACCTCGAAGACGCCTACCGCGGCGCGCAGCGCAGCATCTCGCTGCGCATGCCCACGCTCGACGCGCAGGGCCACACCGTGATGCACGAGCGCACGCTCGACGTCAACATCCCGAAGGGCATCCGCGAAGGCCAGCACCTGCGGCTGGCCGGGCAGGGCGGGCCGGGCCTGGGCGGCGGCGCGGCCGGCGACCTGTTCCTCGAGATCGCCTTCAACCCGCACCGCCGCTACCGCGTCGACGGCCGCGATGTGTACGTCGATCTGCCGGTCGCGCCGTGGGAGGCCGCGCTCGGCGCCAGCGTCGATGTGCCCACGCCCGACGGCAACGTCGAGCTGACCGTGCCCAAGGGCTCGGTGGGCGGCCGCAAGCTGCGCCTGAAGGGCAAGGGCATTCCCGCCCAGCCGCCCGGCGACCTCTACGTGGTGCTGACGATCGCGCTGCCGCCGGCCGACAGCGCCAAGGCCATGGCCGCCTACGAAGCCTTTGCGGCCGCGTTCGATTTCAACCCCCGCGCCCACCAGGGAGGATGACCGCCATGAGCCGCACCGAATTCACCGTGACGGTGGTCGAGGAAGACGTGCCGCTGAGCCTGGCCGAGCTGTGCCGGGCCTGCCAGGTGGCCGAGGAGCAGGTCCGCGTCTGGGTCGTCGAGGGCGTGCTCGAGCCCGTCGGCGGCACGCCGCCGGAGTGGCGCTTCGAAGGGCCGGCGCTGCGCCGCGCCCGGCTCGCGCTCGCGCTCACCCGCGAGCTCGAGATCAACCCGCCCGGCGTGGCGCTGGCGCTCGACCTGCTCGACGAGATCGCCGCGCTGCGCGCGCGCCTGCGCCGCACCGGCAGCGCCTGAGCCCGGCTCGGCCCGACCCGTCAGCCCGCCCCACCAGCCCGCCCCACCAGCCCTACCGATGACCCTTGCCACACTGCCCACCGACCTGCAGGCCGCCATCATCGACCTCGACGGCACCATGGTCGACACGCTCGGCGACTTCGACGTCGTGCTCAACACCGTGCTGGCCGAACTCGCGCTGCCGCGCATCGAGCGCGGCTTCGTCGAGCACACGGTGGGCAAGGGCTCGGAGCACCTGATCCGCAGCACGCTGCACGAGGTGGGTGCCGACGCCGCGCTGTACCCGCGCGCCTGGGCGCTGTACCAGCAGCACTACCGCAGCGTCAACGGCGCGCACGCGCACGTCTACCCGGGCGTGGCCGAAGGCCTGCAGCGGCTTGCCGCGCGTGGCCTGGCGCTGGCCTGCCTGACCAACAAGCCGACCGACTTCGCCATGGAGTTGCTGCGCCGCAAGGGCCTGCACGGCTACTTCGGAGCGGTATTCGGCGGCGATGCGTTCGAGCGCCGCAAGCCCGACCCGCTGCCGCTGCTCAAGACCTGCGAAGCGCTGGGCAGCACGCCTGCGCGCACGCTGATGGTGGGCGACTCGAGCAACGACGCGCGCGCCGCGCGCGCCGCCGGCTGCCCGGTGGTGCTGGTGAGCTACGGCTACAACCACGGCGAGCCGGTGCACGCCGTCGATGCCGACGGCGTGATCGAGCGGCTCGATCAGTTGTAGGCGCGGCCGCCCGATGGGCTGGCCGCCCTGCCGAGCAGCGCTTCTTTGAGCTGCGCGTCGGCGGGTGACTTTCCGAGCCAGATCTTCATCAGTGCCGAGTAGAACTCCGGCTCCTTGATCGGCTCGCCGGCAGGCTTGCCGTCGATGTAGATCACCGTGCCGCTGCCCAGCACCCATTCGATCGCGAACGACTCGCCGGCCACCAGCTTCTTGTGCGCCGAGAAGATGTCGCTCATGCGCAGGATGCCCGGGATCGACTTGGAGAACTCGTCGCGCGGCGCGTTGTCTTCCATGCCCTTGGTGAACAGCTTGCCGAGTTCGTGTGCGTCGATGTCGCGCAGCATCACGATCTGCAGGTGGCGCGGCCCCGGCGACGCCAGCACCGCCTCGGGCGTGCCGGCCTTGTCGCGCAGGTACAGCCCGGCGGCATAGACCTTGAAGATGACCTTGTAGCGGATACCCGCGCCGTTGAGCTGCAGCCGCGTGGCGCCGACTTGCATCGTGTTCGGGAACTTCACGCCCGCCACTTCGGTGGTCTGGGCGTGGCCGACCTGCGGCAGCGCGAGGGTGGTCGACAGCGCGATCAGGGTGAGGAGTCGGCGCAGCATGAAACGGGTCTCCGCAGAGGGAAAGAGGCCGCATGGTACGCGCGGGTACGCGCACCGCGGCGGCGAAATGTCACGCCGCGGGCCACCATGAATCGGCATCGCGGCCGGTCCAATCTGATCGAGTGGGCTGCGCACGCCACGCCCGCCGCGGTTCAGCACGTGCGTGTAGATCATCGTGGTGGACACATCGCTGTGACCGAGCAACTCCTGCACCGTGCGAATGTCATAGCCCGCCTGCAGCAGGTGGGTGGCGAACGAATGGCGCAGCACGTGCGGTGAGCACGGTTTGTCGATCGCCGCACGGCGTGCGGCGCCGGCTACGGCCTTCTGCACCGAGGCCTCGTTCAGGTGGTGGCGCCGCACCGCGCCGCTGCGCGGGTCGGCCGAGCGGGTCGCACTCGGAAAAACCCACTGCCAGCCCCAGGCGCGTGGCGCGCTCGGGTACTTGACGGCCAACGCATCGGGCAGCCAGACCGCGCCGCCACCGTCGGCCAGGTCACGATCGTGCAGCGCCTTGGCATGGGCCATCTGCTGCTGCAGCGGCAGCAGCAGGTTCTCGGGCAGCACCGTGACCCGGTCCTTGCCGCCCTTGCCGTCGCGCACCAGCAGCTCACGGCGCTCGAGGCCGACGTCCTTGACCCGCAGGCGCAAGCCTTCGAGCAGCCGCATGCCGGTGCCGTACAGCAGCGACGCCACCAGGCCCATCGGGCCACTCAGTTCGTGCAGCAGCGAGCGCACTTCGCCGGGCGTCAGCACCACCGGCAGCCGGCGCTTGCCGTTGGCCGCAACCACCTCGTCGAGCCACGGCAGTTCGACCTCCAGCACGACGCGGTACAGGAACAGCAACGCCGACCTGGCCTGGTTCTGCGTGGCCGACGCGACATGGCGTTGCACCGCCAGGTGGGTCAGGAACGCGGCCACCTCCGCCGGCCCCATCTGCAGCGGGTGGCGCTTGCCGTGGAACAGGATGAAGCGCCGGGCCCAGTCGACATAGGTGTCTTCGGTGCGGATCGAGTAGTGGCGCATGCGGGTCGCCTCGCGCACGCGGTCGAGCAGCCGCGGCGGCGGGGGAGCGGTCGGCGGCGTGCCGACGTCGGCGGTGTCGGGTGCGGCGGCTGGTGCCTTGCCTTGCGCGGCCGATCGGCTCGTCGCAGCAACGTCCTTGACGGGAGGAGCCACCGTCGGCGAACGTGGCACCGCGGGGAATTGGCGCAGTCGGGGTTTTGAGGACGAAGGATTCATCCACATGAATTTAGGCCGCCCATATCGGCACGGGAATCGCCCGATGGAGGGACTCGGGGCGTGCCGCCACAATGGGGTGCCGACGATGGAGGTCGCGATGATCGTTCGACATAGGCCAACTCGCGTGATCAGTCTAAGTTGGCCCACTTCACGTTAGGCATCACAGAAAACATGAACTCCCTGCACCCTCGAGAGATCGTCAGCGCCGGATCGGAAGCGCTGCTTACGGTACTCGGCCCCCAAGGATTCAGCTTTGAACCGGGTGAAGAGGGCAAAGGTTCCGGGGGCCTATTCGCACAGGGTAGATTGACTAGAGGCAACAGAATTCTTGAATTCAGCTTTAGGTACGGGCTAGGCGAGGTTATGTATGAAGTTGAAGGCAACCGAATAAGTCATGAAAACTATCTCAAATACTCTGGGAACTGGAGCAAGCGCAAGTACCCGGACTTTGGGACAACTCCAGAACAAAGCTTCTCCGCTTTGGCGCAAGATATCAAAGAATACTTTGCTGACTTCGCAGGAGGTTCAGGAGAAGAATTTAAGAGCATCGTCGCAGCCTGCGAAGCCAATCCCAACAAATTCAAGGGCTTTGGCGCCCTACCCGAGTGATGCCTAACCCAATACTGTTCGTTTAGAGGATTTCGATGCAC
>JAGWTP010000006.1 GCA_028868895.1 Burkholderiales bacterium | reverse complement strand
GAGCGCAAGGAGCTGCGCGAAATCGTGGCCAAGATGAACGACCTGTTCGCGGGCGAAGTGAGTGAAGCGGACTTCATCGGCGCCGTGACGACATGGAAGGGTCACCTGATGGCCAACGAGAGTCTGGCCGAGCAGGCCAAGAACAACTCGGAAGAGCAGTTCTCGATGGGCGACTTCAAGGAAGCGTTCATGGACGTGGTCATTGACGCCAAGGATGCACAGAACAGCATCGCGGACCAACTGCTCAAGGACGAGCGGGTGTTCGGGGTGATGCAAAGGTTGGTATCAAGGATGGTTTGGCAGCAGTTTCAGAAGGGTGCGCAGGCCTGAGCGCCGAGACGGAGTCCGACCGGCTTCCCGTCCAGCGAAGCGGGGCGCCCCACCTGCCAAAGTTGCTCAAAAAATAAGCACTCTCGCAAATCATCGCGGACTAGAGAGGGCTCTCTAATTGGCCATGGCTTCGCGCAGCGGTGAGGCCGAAAACGTCAACGCCGACAAGCACTTGGAAGCGTTTTACACCTCCATCGGCATAACACCCGGCACCAAATAAAACGGCCCGGTGATACACCGGGCCGAAAGGTACCTTCAGGGAGGAGTCAAAGGTACCGAGGAGACAACCTTCAGGAACACCACGGGGGTCGCCCGTGGTGGTCATCTGACGGGCGACCCTCGGAGAAGTTCAGGCGGGCAACAAAAAATTACCGAACCTGAACCGCGGCTCCCGTCGGGCGCTTGATTACGCGGCGCGCTTGGTCTTGGTTGCGGCTTGCGTGGCCTTGGTGGCGCTGGCGCTGATGGCCTGGAAGTTGGCTTCGGCGACGTCGGACGCTTGCTTCACGGCCTTTTGCACACCTTCGAACGCGTTGTTCGCGGCGGCGACGGCCGACTTCACCAGGGCCACGGCGTTTTCGCTGCCGGCCGGTGCGTTCTTGACGGCGGAGTCGACCACCGACAGGAACTTCGACTGCGTTTCGGCAGCGGTGGCTTCGGCGACCTTGCTGACTTCGGCGGTCGTCGCGGCAGCGATGTCGTACAGGTGGCGGCTGTAAGCGGCGGCCTTCTCGGCGGCGGGCTGCAGCAGGCTGGCTTGCAGGGCCATGAACTCTTGCGCATCCTTGGCCGACAGTGCAGCCTTGGTGTTCTCGGCGGCTTCGCCGATGGCGGCGCGCGCCACTTGCAGGTTCAGTTCAACGAGCTTTTCGACGCCTTCGAAGGCCTTGTTGGTCAGGCCGAAAAGGACCTCGACATTCGACTTGTGGGCAGCGACGACTTGTTCAGCGGTGAGGAAGGACATTTGAATCTCCGGTGGTCAGGTTGAAACAGGGGCGGGAAGCGTCTTGATGCAGAAATGCTGCACTGCAACATGGACTGAAGTATAGCGACGGTTCCTGGCGTTGCAAGCGGTTTTTGGTGCACTGCAACAATCTAGAGTACAACTTCTAGCGCAAGCCGTTTCAGGGTGCACGCGGTTCGTGTCGTGTTGGTGAAAAGCAGGCCCGCGGCACCGGTTCGGGTCGACCGGCACAATCGGCGCCGACCATGTCGATGCACGCGTTCTACGCCGATCAGTTCGTGCTGCCCCTGCCGCCGGGTCACCGCTTCCCGATGTCGAAGTACCGGCTGCTGCGCGAGCAGCTCGACGGCCTGCCCGGGCTGCAGATGGGCCAGGCGCCGCCGGCGAGCGACGGTGAACTGGTGCTGGCGCACACCCCGGCCTACGTGGCCGCGGTGACCGACGGTACGCTCGGCGCCGCGCACCAGCGCGAGATCGGTTTCCCGTGGAGCGAGGCGATGGTGGCGCGCGCGCGCCGCTCGGTCGGCGCCACCATCTGCGCCGCGCGCGCCGCGCTTGCCGGCGGCGTGGCCGCCAACCTGGCCGGCGGAACTCACCACGCAAGCGCCGACAAGGGCGGCGGCTACTGCGTGTTCAACGACGCTGCGGTGGCCGCGCGGCTGATGCAGGCCGAGTGGCACCGCTCGCACCGACAGTTGCTGCGGGTCGCGGTCGTCGATCTCGACGTGCACCAGGGCAACGGCACCGCCGCGATCTTCCGGGAAGACCCGACGGTGTTCACGCTGTCGCTGCATGGCGCCAGGAACTTCCCGTTCCGCAAGGAGCGCAGCGACCTCGATGTCGATCTGCCCGACGGCTGCGGCGACGCCGACTACCTGCGCGCGCTCGACGCCGCGCTGACGGAACTGTGGCGCCGCACCGAATCCGCACCGCCCGGGCTCGTCTTCTACCTGGCCGGTGCCGACCCGCACGAGGGTGACCGCCTCGGCCGCCTCAAACTCACCACCGCCGGCCTGGCCGAGCGCGACCGGCGCGTGCTCGCGCAGATGCGCGAGCGCCGCATCCCGGTGGCGCTGTCGATGGCCGGCGGCTACGGGCGCGTGGTCGAAGACACGGTGCAGGTGCACCTGGGCACGATCCGAGCGGCGATCGAGAGCTGGCGGCAATGGAACAATGCGCGACCATGAATGCCGTCGACCCGACCCCCCCGGCCAGCGCGACCACGTCGCGCCCCGCACCGCAACCGCGCAGCGCCTACCGCCACTTCAGCAGCATCTCGACGCGCTGGATGGACAACGACGCCTATGGCCACATCAACAACGTCGTCTACTACAGCTTCTTCGACACCGTGGTGAACCGCCACTTGATCGAGGCCGGCGTGCTCGACGTGCAGCGCAGCCCGGTGATCGGGCTGGTGGTCGAGACCCACTGCAACTACTTTTCGCCGCTCGCGTTCCCGCAGACCGTCGACACCGGCCTGCGCGTGGCGCGGCTGGGCGCGACGAGCGTGCGCTACGAGATCGGCCTGTTCGGTGCCGGTGAGCCGCTGAGCGCCGCCAGCGGCCACTTCGTGCACGTGTACGTTGACCGCGAAACGCGCCGGCCGGCGGCACTGCCCGACGCACTCATCCAGACCTTGCGAGGATTGCTGTGAACCCGACCCCCGAACAAACCGCACTCGTCGATGCCGCGATCACTGGCCGGCGATCGCTGCGCGCGTTCCTGCCCACGCCGGTGCCGCGCGAGACCATCGAGGCGATCCTGGCCGTTGCGTCGCGCGCGCCTTCGGGCACCAACACGCAGCCGTGGCGCGTCTACGTGCTCACCGGCGCGGCCAAGACCGAGCTGTCGCGCAAGATCTTCGCGGCCTACGACGACCCGGCCGAGCGTGCCCGGCACACCGAGGAGTACGACTACTACCCGACCGAATGGAAGTCGCCGTTCATCGACCGGCGCCGCAAGGTCGGCTGGGACCTGTACGGCCTGCTCGGCATCGCCAAGACCGACAAGGGTCGCATGCACGTGCAGCACGGCCGCAACTACGAGTTCTTCGGTGCGCCGGTGGGCCTGATCTTCACGATCGACCGCATCCTGCGCCAGGGCAGCTGGCTCGACTACGGCATGTTCCTGCAAAGCATCATGGTGGCCGCCCGCGCGCGCGGCCTCGACACCTGCCCGCAGGCCGCGTTCATGCAGTTCCACCGGATCATCAGCGCGCACGTGGGCGCGCCCGACAACGAACAGGTGGTGTGCGGCATGTCGCTCGGCCATGCGGACCCTGCCGCGATCGAGAACACGCTGGTGACCGAGCGCGAGCCGGTCAGCGCCTTCGCGCGCTTTCTCGACTGATCGGCGGCTCGCCGCGCCGCACCGCACGACGCCCGTTCACGCCGCCCCGCGCCGGTTCACGCCTCGCCCGTCCACGTCGATGCTCGCCGCGCCGCCGATCCCCGCCGTCGCCGGCATCCCGGTCGACTTCGTCCTGTTCGCGCTGACGCTCGCCGGTGTCGCGCTGTTTCACCACCACACGCTGCGCGTGGCGGTCATCGGCCTGGTGGTCATCACGCTGTACAAGCTCGCCTTCAGCGGCTTTCGCGGCGTGCCCGGGGTCGACGGGCTGCTCGCGTTGTTCGGCCACGAGTGGGTCACGCTGGCCAACCTGTTCGGGCTGCTGCTCGGCTTCGCACTGCTTTCCAGGCACTTCGAGCAAAGCCGGCTGCCGGCGCTGCTGCCTCGCTTCCTGCCCGACGACTGGAAGGGCGGGTTCGCGATGCTGGTGAGCGTGTTCGTGCTGTCGAGCTTTCTCGACAACATCGCCGCGGCGATGATCGGCGGCACGATGGCGCGCGTGCTCTTCAAGGACCGGCTGCACATCGGCTTCCTGGCCGCGATCGTCGCCGCCTCGAACGCCGGCGGCGCCGGCAGCGTGGTCGGCGACACCACGACCACGATGATGTGGATCGCCGGCGTCGCGCCGCGGCAGGTGTTCGATGCCTATGTGGCCGCGGTGCCCGCGCTGCTGTTCTTCGGCGTCGTCGCGGCGCGCCAGCAGCACGCGTTCCAGCCGATCACGAAAGACGCGCCGGCCGGCATCGTGGTCGACTGGCCGCGCCTGGGCATCGTCGCGGCGATCCTGCTCGCCGCGATCGGCGCCAACGTCTACTTCAACCTGCGCCACCCCGAGGTGCCGATGCAGGCCCCGGTGATCGGCCTGGCGGTCTGGGTCGCGATCGCGCTGACCGGCTGGGTCCGCAAGCCCGACTGGAGCCTGCTGCCCGGCGCCACGCGCGGCAGCGTGTTCCTGCTCTCGCTGGTGCTGTGCGCGGCGATGATGCCGGTCGAGCAGCTGCCGCTTGCGTCTTGGCCTGTGGCGCTCGGCCTGGGCTTCGTCTCGGCGGTGTTCGACAACATCCCGCTCACGTCGCTGGCGCTGCACCAGGGCGGCTACGACTGGGGCTTCCTGGCCTACGCGGTGGGCTTCGGCGGCTCGATGATCTGGTTCGGTTCGTCGGCCGGCGTCGCGCTGGCCGGCATGTTCCCGCAGGCACGCTCGGTCGGCGCGTGGCTGAAGGGCGGCTGGCACGTGGCGGTGGGCTACCTCGTCGGCTTCGCCTGTCTGCTGTTCACGCTCGGCTGGCACCCTGACGCCGCCCCTCTCCGGCTTTCCCCCACCCCTCCGTCAACCCTGTCAGAAAGCAAGCCATGAAACCCGCCGTTCTCGTCTGCCGTGCCGTCTTCCCCGACATCGTCGACCGCCTGCGCGCGCATTTCGACGTCGAGACCAACGAGGCCGACGTGGTCTGGACGCGCGCCGAGCTGATCGCGCATCTGCAGGGCAAGGCCGGCGTGTTCGTCACCGGCACCCAGCCGATCGACGCCGCGCTGCTCGACGCCTGCCCCGAGCTGCGCGCGGTGTGCAGCATGGCGGTGGGCTACAACAACATCGACGTACCGGCGTGCACCGCCCGCGGCGTGCTCGTCAGCAACGCGCCCGACGTGCTGACCGAGACCACCGCCGACTTCGGCTTCGCGCTGATGATGGCCGCGGCGCGGCGCATCGCCGAAAGCGAGCACTATTTGCGCAGCGGCGCCTGGACCAAGTGGAGCGTCGACGCGTTCGCCGGCACCGACGTCCACGGCGCCACGCTCGGCGTGCTCGGCATGGGTCGCATCGGCCAGGCCATCGCGCGGCGCGGCGCACTCGGCTTCGGCATGAAGGTGATCTATCACAACCGCTCGCGGCTCGACGCCGCGATCGAGGCCGAGCTCGGTGCGCGCTGGGTCGACAAGGCCACGCTGCTGCGCGAAAGCGACCACCTCGTGATCGTGGTCCCCTACAGCGCCGCCTCGCACCACCTCGTCGGCGCTGCCGAACTCGCGCTGATGAAGCCGACCGCCACGCTGACCAACATCGCGCGCGGCGGCATCGTCGACGACGCCGCGCTGGCGCAAGCGCTGCGCGAGCGCCGCATCGCCGCGGCCGGCCTGGACGTGTTCGAAGGCGAGCCCGCGGTCCACCCCGAACTGCTGACCGTGCCGAACGTCGTGCTCACGCCGCACATCGCCAGCGCGAGCCTGCCCACGCGCCGCGCGATGGCCAACCTCGCGGTCGACAACCTGCTCGCCGCGCTCGGCGCGGGCGAGCACGCGGGCCGGCCGCCGACGCCGCTCAATCCCGAAGTGCTGGGCTGAGGGATCGTTCGCTCCACACGATGTTGTTTCCCCTTCGGGAAAGGGTTGGGGTCACGGGTTGAGCCGGGCACCGCGTTGCTGCGCGGCGCCGCTGTAGGAGGCCGCCGACAGCCGGAACCGCCGCCTCCCGATGGCCGGCCGGCGCCGAGCGTGCCAGCATCGAGGCATGAGCCCAGGCATCGCAAGACCGGTCCGCTGGCGCCTGCTCGGTGCAGGCGTGGCGGCGGCGTTCGTCGTCGGTGTCGGCGTGTGCGAGGCGCTCGGCTGGCCGTTCCTGGCGGCCCCGCTGCAGGGCTGGCTGGCCAGCGCGCTGGAGCGTCGCGTCAGCCTGAGCGCCGATCCCGCGCTCGAACCCCGGATCGTGATCCATCTGCTGGGCGGCGTGCGGATCAGCGCTGCCCACCTCGAGATCGGCGCGCCGGCCTGGAGCAGTGCGCCCCATATGCTGCTGGCCCGCGACGCGCACCTGACGCTCGGCTATGCCGACCTGTGGCGCGCCAGCCGCGGCGCGCCATTGCACATCCGAGACCTGCGCGCGGCGCAGCTCGATCTGCAAATAGAGCGCCTCGCCGATGGCCGCGCCTCATGGCAGTTCGGCAAGAAGTCGAACCTGCCCGACACCGCCGCCGTGCCCACCGGCATGCCGGTGTTCGGCCGTTTGCAGGTCGGCGCGGGCTCGCTCGTCTACCGCGATGCGCTCACCGCGCTCGATCTCGACGCCCACTTTTCACTCGCCGAAGGCAACGCGCCCGCCACCGCGCCGGCCGCGCCCGGGGCCACCGCCGGCCTGCAGTTCGACGCCAAGGGCAGCTACCGAAACGAGCCGGTGACGATCCACCTGAGCACCGCCGGCGTGCTGCCGTTGATCGCCACGAACGCTGCCACGCTGGCGCTGCCGCTGACGATCGAGGCGCGCAGCGGTGCCAGCCGCGTGAGCTTTGTCGGCACCGCCACCGATGCGCTGCACCTGGGCGCGCTGAAGGGCCGCTTCACGGTGCAAGGCCCGTCGCTCGCCGCGGTCGGGGACCCGCTGCACGTGACCTTGCCGACCACCGGAGCGTTCCAGGCCGACGGCCGGATCGCCAAGCACGGCGTGGTCTGGAACGCCGTGGTCGATCACGCCCGGATCGGCTCGAGCCGGCTCGCCGGTGCGTTCACCTACGACCCGCGTCCGCGCGTGCCGATGCTGGCCGGTCGGCTGACCGGAACCCAACTGACGCTGGCCGATCTCGGCCCGGTGGTCGGCGCGCCGGTGCACCCGGCGCCCGCAGCGGCCGCGAACGCAGGCGCCACGGTGCCGGTCAAGGCCGCGGCAGCACCTGCGCCGACGCACGCCGGCGGCACCCCGGGCCGCGTGTTGCCGGATCGCGAGTTCGACCTGCCCTCGCTGCGCATGATGAACGCCAACGTGCTGATCGACATCGACAACCTCGACCTCGGCAGCGGCCTGCTCGAACCGTTGCGGCCGCTGCGCACCCACCTCGTGCTGTCCGACGGCGTGCTCACGCTCAGCGACATCGATGCGCGCACCGGCCAGGGCCGGCTGGGCGGCAACGTGACCCTGGACGGCCGCCACGCGCAGGCCGTGTGGACGGCCGACCTGCGCTGGGGCGGCGTGCGCCTGGAGCGCTGGATCCACCAGGCGCGCGCCGGCGACGCGCCACCCTATGCCAGCGGCCGCCTCGAAGGCCAGGCGCGCGTGGCCGGGCAGGGCCGATCCACGGCCACGATCCTCGCCAGCCTGCACGGCGAGGTGCGCCTGCAGCTGCTCCACGGCTCGATCTCGCACCTCGCGGTCGAGGCCGCCGGGCTCGATATCGCGCAGGGCCTGGGCGTGCTGATCAAGGGCGACAACGCCTTGCCGATCCAGTGCGCCGTCGGCGACCTCGTGGCCGAGCAGGGCGTGCTGCGCCCGCGTGTGATGGTGCTGTCGACGCCCGAATCGACGATCTGGATCAACGGCTCGATCTCGCTCGCCACCGAGGCGATCGACCTGAGCGTGGTCGTCGCCCCGAAAGACATCAGCCCGCTGGCACTGCGCACGCCGCTGAAGGTGCGAGGCAGCTTCGCCCACCCGAGCCTGTCGGTGGACAAGGGCAAGCTCGGCATGCGACTGGCGGCGTCGGCGCTGCTGGCGCTGGTGAACCCGCTGGCCGCCTTGATCCCGCTGGTGGACGTCGGCAACAACGCCGAGGCTGAGCGCGGTGCCGACGAGTGCCGGGCGCTCTCCAACCGAATCGCCGCCAATTCGACGTTGCCGGCGCCCGGCCCGGCGCGGCGCGCGCATCGGCCGCCGGCCCGGTCCAGTGGACCAGGTCAGTGACATGGGGCCACCGACCGGTCGGTAGGAGAAGAACTACGCCGGCTCGCGGCAGCGTCCGCTGGTCTGCGGTACGCGCGGTTTTCATACTCCGTGCATGCCACCGAAATCGAACCCCGCATGAACGCCTCCAGCCTGCTGATCGTGTGCATCGCGTTGTTCCCGACGGTGCTCGCTGCGCGCGTGTGGGTGCTCGTCACCCGCACCGGCGACGACTTGAGCGGCTATCGCCACTACGAGCGCTTCGACGACTGAGCGGCGCGGCTGCGCACCGATCGGCATCCCTGCATCCCTTCATCCCTTCATCCCACCAGGACCCACCCCCATGACGACCCTTCGACACCTCCAGACCGCAGTTGCCTGCGCCGCACTCTTCGCCGCCTCGGGCGCGTTCGCGGCCACCATGAGCAAGTCGGAATACAGCGCCGCCAAGGACCACATCGGCGCCGAATACAAGGCCGACAAGGCGGCCTGTGCGTCGTCGAGCGGCAACGCGAAAGACGTGTGCATCGAGCAGGCCGAGGGCAAGCGCAAGGTGGCCCGCGCCGAGCTGGAGTACGACCACACGGGCAAGAGGGGCGACGCCCACAAGCTCGCGCTCGCCAAGGCCGACTCCACCTACGCGATCGCCAAGGAAATGTGCGACGACAAGGCCGGCAACGCCAAGGACCTGTGCACGACCGAGGCCAAGGCCGCCCACACCAAGGCCCTGGCCGATGCCAAGCTGATCGAGAAGGTCGGCGTGGCCCGCAAGGACGCGGCCCAGGACAAGAACGACGCCAACTACAAGGTTGCCACCCAGAAGTGCGAAAGCCTCGCGGGCGACGCCAAGGCCTCGTGCATCAGCGCGGCCAAGGCGCAATTCCACAAGAGTTGAGCGGCCGTTCGGGCGCATGAGCAGGCCGGCGAGAAGCCGGCCTTTTTCGTTGCACTGCGAGCGTTGCCCGGTGACTGCTACATGGGCGCTGGCGGCGTCGCGGTGGCCGGGGCGCCGCCCGTCGAATGCGCGCGGTTTGCGCGTTCGGCGCGCTTCATCGTCTCGTCGTTCTCCGAGCTGGCCGGCTTCCCGGCTCGGGCGGGGTCTTCGAGCTGGCCCGATCGCACGAACTCTTGGGCTGCGTTGTCGTGGCGTCGCGTGGCGTCGCAGCGGCGTGCGCTCAGCAGTTCGGGATTGCGGGTTCCGGTCGGCTCATGTCGATTCCCATCGGCAGATGGAATCCCGGCGACGATGCGAAGCGCAGGGCGAATCCGTGATACGGGACCGTACCGCGTGGGTTCGGACATCGCGCTGGTGCCTTGCGGCGATTGGCCGAATCGTTCACCGTCGTACAAGCAGCTATCGGCCTATGTTGAACTCGCTGTGTCAAATGACATACCGGCTCGCTTCCGCGGTGCCGTCGTACGCCGCTTTCGGTAATGGGCGCACCGGTGCGTTGCGTCGTCTCGTCGAGCGGCACGCTGCTCGGTGCGGCACGTGGCGGCATCGCCCGAGCCGCTGACGATGTGCCGGCTCCACGCCCACCGCGATCGCCCTGTCGGCCGCTGTTCGCCGGCGCCGCCGGCGCGAGCGGCTTGCCCGCAGTGCGCGGAGGCGTGATGGCCGTTTCGAGCCTCGCCGAGGCACCACAAAACACCGAGCGATGTCGCCCGGCGCGTCGCTCGTGGCTCAGCGGGCAGGCTCGCCGTACACCTGGCTGGGTGGGTGCGGCGGATGCCCCAGCTCCACCGCGATCGCCGCGCCGAGCAGGAAGATCTGGCTCGACCAGTACACCCACACCAGCAGCGCGGCGAACGAGCCTGCCGCGCCCAGCGCCGATTGGGTGGCGGTGGTGGCGATGTACAGACTGATCGCGTAACGCCCGACCATGAACAGGCCGGCGGCCACCGCGGCGCCGGCCAGCGCATGGCGCGGCGGCAGCCGCCCGCTCGGCAGCCAGCGGATCATCAGCGCGAACAGCAGTGCGATCACGGCCCACGACCACAGGCTCTCGGCCGCGACGAGCAACGGCGCCAGCGCCGGCCATTTCAGCGCGACCCAGCGCAGCGCCAGCAGCGACAGCGCCTGCGCCAGCATCGCCACCGACAGCAGAAAGCCGCAACCCAGCACGACGCCGATCGCAAGCAGGCGGATGCGCACCAGCTGCCACCAGCTGAAGGCGCCGTCGGTCTCGCCCAGCATCGCCTGCAGGGCGCTGCGCAACTCGATGAACACGCCGGTGGCGCCGAGCAGCGTGGTACCCAGCGCGAGCCACGAGCCGAAGATCGCGGGTTGAGCGCCCGCCGCGGCGAGCGGGCGTGGCACCAGAAACGCGGCCAGCGTCTTGGTTTCGCTGGCGCCGATCAGGCGCGTCATGGCGTCGAGCAAGGCGGCCTGCGCGACGTTGCTGCCGAGCAGCCAGACCATCACGCCGGCCACGACCACCAGCAACGGCGCGATCGAAAACGCAGCGTAGAACGCGACCGCCGCGCCGCGGTGCATGCCGCCGGCGTCGAGATAGCGTTGCAGGGCCGTCCAAAGCAGGCGCGCCGCTCGTGCCGGCATTCGCCCCGAGGTCTGGGCGGCCTCGATCAGCGCGGCGATGCGCGTTCGAGGCCGGGGCAGCGAAGCGGGCATCGGCCTCAGCCTTGCATCAGGTGCGCCAGATGCTGGCCCGGCCGGGTGTGCTCGGCCACCACCTTCAGCAACACCACCAGAGCCGGCCCCAGCAGCAGGCCCCACACGCCCCACAGCGCACCCCAAAACACCACGCCGATGAAGACCGCCGCGGCGTTCATCTTGGCGGCGCGGCCCTGCAGCCAGGCGGTGACGACGGTGCCCACCAGCATCGACAGCAGCACCAGGAAGCCGGCCATGCCGAGTGCGGCGCCCACCGTGCCGTAGGCCAGATAGGTTTCCGCCGCGCCCAGCGCGGTGAGCGTGGCCATGCCGAGGTAGGGCACCACATGCAGCAACGCGGCGGTGATGCCCCAGCCGGCAGCGTCCGGCAGCCCGGCGAGGGCGAACGCGGCCCACACCGCGAGCCCGACCACCGTGTTCGTGACCAGCAGCACGCCGCTGTAGATGCGGATCTGGCGCACGCATTCGAGCGCCGCATGCTCGGCCCGCAACCGCAGGCCCGGGCGCTCGTCCCACAGCCTCAGAAAGCGCTCGGCCAGCGGCGGGCCGCCGGCGAGCACGAAGAAGGCGATGAAGAAGACGATGGTCAGGTCGCCGGCCAGCTTGAGCAGCGCGCTGGAGCCGCTGACGGCGCTGTCGCGCAGCGCCACCGTGGCACTCTGCGTGAGGTTGATCTGCGGCGCCGCAGCGGCCGCCGCACTGGCCGCCAGCTCGGCCTTGCGCGCCGCGATCGCCTTGCCGCGCGCCGTCAGCACCAGCGGCTGGGCGCTGGCCAGGCGGTCGGCGGCGCGGTCGAGCTGATGGAACGAGACGCGGGCGCGTTGCAGCAGCGAGTCGGTGCCCGGGGACGTGTCCGAGACCTGCTGGGCAACCAGGCTGATCATGTCGGGCGCACGCCCGGCCACCCGCGCGAGCTGGTCGCCGAACGCGGTTGCGCCCAGGCCGATCGCCGCGATCACGAGCGCCAGCGTCAGCGTGGCCCCGGCAATGCGGCTGTGCAGCCAGCGTTCCAGCCGCATCGCCACCGGGAACACCAGCATCGCCAGCATCAGGCCGGCCGTCAGCGGGATCAGGAAGCTGCGCCCCCACCACAGCGCGACGATCACCGCGAGCGTGGCGAGCACCGTGGTGCCGATGCTCGAGGCCGGAGCGTGCGAGCTGGTGATGCGCGGCGGGTGGTCAACGTTCATACGGAACCTGTGGAGGCGTCGGCAGGAAAACGCCCCGCGGTTCGGCGACGAACCCGGGGCGCGAGGCGCGGTCCGGCGCGTGCCGGGCCGGGCCGAACAGCGTCGTCGCGATTACGGGCGCACGACGATCGCGTTCTTGACGCTCTTCACGCCCTTGACATGCTCGGCGATGTCTTCGGCGGTGGCGCGTTCGGCGCTGCTCTTGGCGAAGCCCGAGAGGATCACGTTGCCGTTGAGCGTCTCGACCTTGATGGCGGCCGCATCGACCGACTTGTTGTCGACGAAGCGGGCCTTGATCTGGGTCGTGATGGTGGCGTCGTCGACGTAGGCGCCGACGGTCTCCTGGCCGCGCTGGACGGCGCAGCCCGAAACGGTGACGAGGGCCAGCACGGTGGCGGTGGCGGCGATGAGGGTGCGCAATTGCATGTTGAATCTCCTTGAGGGTAGGTCAGAGTTATGGCTTGACTGGGTGGCGATTGGCCCCGCCACCGGTGGGCGTAACTCAGGGCTGCGGGCTGGGGAGCGTCATGCGCTCATCCAGTCGCTCAGCTCTTCGGCATGCTCCTGCTCCTGGCTCAGGATGGCTTCGAGCATGCGGCGGGTGGTCGTGTCCTTGTCGCCGATCAGCGCGATCATCTGGCTGTAGGCCTCGATCGCGATGCGCTCGGCGATCAGGTTGGCCTTGATCATCGCCTTCAGGTCGGCCGAATCGTCGTACTCCGCATGGCTGCGCTCGAGCAGCCCCGCGGGCGAAAAATCGGGCTCGCCGCCGAGCTGCACGATGCGTTCGGCGATGCGGTCGCCGTGCGCCGTTTCCTCGAGCGCGTGGACCATGAACTCCTCGGCGATCTTCGGCGAGGCCAGGCCCTTGGCGGTGTAGTGGTGGCGCTTGTAGCGCATCACGCAGACCAGTTCGGTGGCCAGCGCGCCATTGAGCAGCGCGACGATGTCGTCGCGCCACGGACCGTAGCTGGGTGTCACGGCGCCCTGGTCGAGCGAGTGCTTGGCAGCGTCCAGGCTGCCCTGGTTCAGCACCAGGCGCTCGGGCTTGGCCAGCGTCAGCGGCGTGACCTTGCCGGATTCTTCTTTGGTACTCATGAGGCAACTCCTGCGATGTGAAGGGTGGGCGGCGTCAGCTGGCGGTGTCGATGCCCAGCAGGGCGAGCAGCACGACCGCCACGAACAGCACCAGCAAGACGACGAAAAGGTTCTGGGCGATCCCGGCCGCCCCGACCGCGATGCCGGCGAAGCCGAACAGCCCCGCCATGGCAGCGATCACGGCGAAGAACAGGGACCACTTCAGCATGGCGCGCTTCCGGTCGGTCGATGGCGGCGCGGTGCGCGGGCCTGGGGTTGATTCACCATGGCGTCACTGTACGAATCGGCGACTGCGCCGGCCATCGGAGCGGCGCGCTTGCGGCTGTAGGACAGCACCGCGACGCGGCCCGCGGTTCAGTGGGTCGCGGCCGACGCGGCGGGCGCTCCGGTGGTGGGTGGTGCGGTGACCTCGGCGGCTTCGGCGGGCGGTGCGGCGGCAGGCAGGCGCACCAGGCAGCTGCTTTGCGCCGGCAGCGTGTCCCAGCGCAGCCATTGCCCGGCGCTCAGTTCTGCGGCGCTCGCGCGCCGGGCCGCTTCGAGCGCTGCGATCGCCCCGGGGCGGCACAAGATCACCCGCAACGTGCGGTCGTCGCGGCGCAGCGTCAGTTCGGCGTGGTCCCAGTGCGAAGGCAGGCACGGTGCGAAGGCGATCTCGCCGGCGCGCAGTTGCAGGCCGAACATGTTCTCGATCGCCGCGCGGTGCAGCCAGGCGGCCGAGCCGGTGTACCAGCTCCAGCCGCCGCGGCCGCGGTAGGGCGGCTCGCTGTAGACGTCACCGGCCATCACGTAGGGCTCGATCGCGTAGGTCGCGCCCCAGACCGCGTGCGCGGCGCGGTGCGCCGGGCTCAGGTAAGTGAAGTAGCGGTAGGCGGCGTCGCCGTCGCCGTTCCTGGCCTGCGCGATCAGGGCCCAGACGCCGGCGTGCGAATACTGGCCGCCGTTTTCGCGCACACCCCTGGGGTACGCCTGGATGTAGCCCGCGCTCGGCCGTGCGTCCTGCAGCGCCGGCGTGAGCAGCTTGATCAGGCCGGCGTCGCGGTCGACCAGGTGCTGGTCGAGGGCGGTGAGCGCCATGCGCTGGAACGCCGCGGGCGCCGCGTTCGAGATCACCGACCAGGCCTGCGCGATCAGGTCGATGCGGCATTCGGCGTTGGTGTGCGAGCCCAGCGGCGTGCCGTCGTCGAAGAAGGCGCGCTTGTACCACTGGCCGTCCCACGCGTCTCGCCGCAGTGCCGCGCGCCAGCCCAGCGCCGCGTTCTCCCAGCGCCGCGCCCGCGCCGTCTCGCCGCGGCTGCGCGCCAGCGGCGCGTAGTCGTCGACGAGCTGGCACAGGAACCAGGCCAGCCAGACCGACTCGCCGCGGCCTTCGATGCCGACCCGGTTCATGCCGTCGTTCCAGTCGCCGCTGCCCATCAGCGGCAGGCCGTGCGCGCCGACCTTCAGGCTGCGGTCGATCGCGCGAGCGCCGTGCTCGTAGACGCTGGCGCTGGTGGCACTCACGCTCGGCACGTAGTAGGCGTCTTCGGCGCCCGGCGGGATCGGCGCGCCTTCGATGAAGGCCACGCTCTCGTCGAGCAGCGTCGCGTCTCCGGTGCAGCGCAGGTAGTGCGCACAGGCGTGCGGCAGCCAGAGCAGGTCGTCGCAGAAATGGGTGCGCACGCCGGCGCCGGTGGGGGCGTGCCACCAGTGCTGCACGTCGCCTTCGACGAACTGGCGCGAGGCGTTCAGCACGATCTGCTGGCGCAGCATCGCGGGCGCCGCCCAGGCCAGCGCCATCGTGTCCTGCAACTGGTCGCGAAAGCCGAACGCGCCGCCGGCCTGGTAGAAGCCGGCCCGCGCCCACAGCCGGCACGCGACGGTCTGGTAGAGCAGCCAGCGGTTCACCATCGCGTCGAACAGCGGGTCGGGCGTGAGCACGGTGGTCGCGCCGAGCAGGGCATCCCACGACGCGCGCACCTGGTCGAGCCGCTGGCGTGCCGGCACGGCCGCGGCGGCGGTCGCGAGTTGGCGCGCTTCACCCGGGTTCGCGCCGTAGCCGAGCAGGAACACGCACTCGGCCGACTCGCCGGCGGCGAGCGTGACCAGCGTGGCGATCGCGGCGCACGGATCCAGGCCGGCGCCGCTGCGCTGGCCGTAGTGGTCCGGCACCGCCAGGCGGCCGCGCGCGTCGAAGCATTCGCGTCGGTCGCAGGTCCAGTCCGGGGCGTCGTCGGTGCCGGTCGTGACCGCGAAGAACGCGGTGCCCGCGCCGAAGCCGGCGGACAGGTCGCGCTGCGTGCAGGTCAGTGCGTTCAGCTTGCGCGGCGTGGTGGTCGCGTCGTCGCGCGGTCCGCCGGGCAGGCGCTGCGTGAACGAAGCGGTGTCGGTGGTGGCGCGGTCGCCGCGCTGCGCGCCCATCACCCATTCGGCGATGCCGATGGCGCGCAGGCGCTGGGTGCGGTGGCCGCGATTGACGAGCCGCAGCCGCACCTGCTTGACGGCGGTGTTCGCGTCCACGCACCACGCGGCGCTGACCTCGAGGTCGCCGCGCCGATGGGTCGCCACGGTGTAGCCCTGGCCGTGCGCGACCCGGTAGGTGGCGGTGGCGAAGCCCCACGCCGAAGGCGACACGCTCCACAGCTCGCGCGTCTTCAGGTCCTGCAGCAAGAACCATTCGCCCGGCGTGTCGGCCACGGCGTCGTTCGACCATGGCGTGAGCTGGTTCAGCCGGCTGTTGAGCGCCCAGGTGTAGCCGCCGCCGGCCTCGGACAACTGGGTGCCGAAACCCGGGTTGGCAAG
The DNA here is from genome assembly GCA_028868895.1 of Burkholderiales bacterium. Taxonomy (GTDB): domain Bacteria; phylum Pseudomonadota; class Gammaproteobacteria; order Burkholderiales; family Burkholderiaceae_C; genus LMDS01. The sequence continues at coordinate 48,922 of JAGWTP010000006.1, read as the reverse complement.
CACGTTGACCCACGGCCGGGCCGGGCGCTGGAACACGCTCACGTCGAACCGGAACTCGCCACCTTCGGGCATGAAGCGGCCCTGCGGGGCGCGCGGCGTGGCGCCGGCCCCGGCGGCGATCGGCAGTGCCGCGATCGAGGTCGCATGGCGCTCTTCGAGGGCGTCTTCGTGCTGCTTGCTCCACTCCAGCATGTGGTGCGTCAGCGGCCGTCCGTCGGCATTGAAATTGACCCGCGCCAGCGAGCGCAGCGTGCCCAGCTCGTCGGCCGAGACCTCGTCGGCGCGCAGCACGTGGAAGCTGGTGTTGCCGGCGCCGGGCTGGCCGCTGTTCTGGGCGCTGAATTGCTCGCGCAGAGCCGACACGTCGCGTTGCAGCGCCATCAGGTACGAGGTCGGCTCGGCGTTGATCACCACCAGGTCGCAAGCCACGCCGGCCCAGGACCACATCCGCAGCGCCTGCACCAGGCTGCGCAGCAGGCCCATGCCCTGCGGCGCGCCGGCCGACACCAGCACGATCGGCCGGTCGCCCGAAATGCCGAAGCGCCACAGCAGGCGGCGGTCGCAGGCGTCGACCGGGCCGCTCTCGACGCCGGCACCAGCCGCACGTTGCCGCGTGACGTTCATCACCACCGCGGTGGTCAAGGTCTGGATCGCGGCATAGCTCTCGGCGTTGACGTTGAGTTCGCGCAGCCGGATGCCGGTCAGCGTGGCCGACATCAGCGAGGCGCGCTCGATCGCGCTGTGCTGGCGGTACTTGTCGACCACCGCGTCGAGCGTGATCGGGTTGTCCGACACGGCGGTGCAGAACGTCAGCTGCAGCTTGCTGTGCGGCGCCAGCGTCAGCCGCACCGACAGCGCGCACATCGGGTCCAGGCCGGTGTCCAGCGCCAGCTCCGCCGCGGCGCCGTCGGCGCGTGGCGGCAGCGGCGCGAACTCGGCCAGCGGATGGCTCGAATCGCGGTTGCGGCCGAGCCAGCGCGCCCGGTCGGTCTGCACCCGCAGCGCGGTCACCGCCGGATCGGTTTCGGCCAGGAAGTGCGCCGCCAGCAGGCCGGCCTCGGTGGGCAGGCGCGGCTTGCGCTCGAACACCACAGCCTGCTGCGCGCCGCGCCAGCCCGAGCGCACGAACAGGTTCGAGAACGCCGGGTGCGCCTCGTCGGCGCGCGGCTCGGCCAGCGTGATCTCGAACGCCGACATCAGCTCGAGATCGAGCGGGCGGTCGCTCAGGTTGCGAAGTTCGACCTGGCGCAACTCGACGTCGTCTTCCGGGCTGACCCAGACGGTGGTGTGGGCCTCGATCTCGGGCCAGGTGGCGTCGAAGCACACGCGGTCGGCGTGGTACATGCTCTGGTAGTGCGCGGCCGGGTCGGGTGCCGGATGCTGGGTCAGCGACACGGCCTGCGGCTGGCGGTCCCAGCGCAGGAAGAAGAAGCTGCCGTGGGCGTCGCGCAGCGCGTCGTCGCGCCAGCGCGTGACACCGAACTGGCTCTGCCCGGACGGGCCCCAGCGGCTCCAGCCGGCGCCGTTGGCGCGCAGCGCCACGCTGTAGCGGCCGTTGGCCAGCAGGTGGGTCGGTGCCAGTGCGGTCATGCCCGGCAGCACCTCGCGCAGCAGCCCCGGTGCGCGGCGCTGCTGCGCATCGGCCGAAGCCGCCGGCGGCGGCGCCGACAGCACCGACACCTCGCGCGGCGCGCGCTCGTGCAGCAGCGATGCGACCGCCTCGACGTGGGCGTTGCCCATGCCCCAGCGGCGCGGCGCGCCGTCGAGCAACACGTTGGCGATCGCGACGATGGTCATGCCCTGGTGGTGCGACATGAAGGTGTCGACGCGGGTGTAGCCGTCGGTCTCGGTCTGGCGTGCCGGGCTGAAGTCGAGCGCCTCGATGAAGCCGTAGCGCGCGCGCTGTGCCAGCGTCTCGATCTGCGCCAGGTTGGCGACCGCGCGGTGCGGTGCGATCTGCGCCGCCAGCGCGGTCGCGTACGGCGCGATCACCAGTTCATCGGGCGGGGTGCGCCGCAACGCGAGCCGGGGCACGCCTTGCGGCGCGTACTGGTAGGCCAGCGTGTGGTCGCTCGCGGCGTAGGCGCATTCGGAGATGCCCCACGGCACGTGGCGGCTGTCGCCGAACGCGATCTGCTCGCGCAGTGCGGCATGGCAGGCGCCGCGCAGCACGCTGCCGTGCGGTTCGTCGAGCACCAGCGTGGGCATCAGGTACTCGAACATCGAGCCCGACCACGAACGCAGCCCGGCGTGGGCGCCGACCGCATAGAACGGCCGGCCGAGTGCCGCCCAGTGGCTGACCGGCACGTCGCCCTTGGCGATCGCCAGCAGGCTGGTCAGGCGCGACTCCGAGGCCAGCAGGTCGTAGTAGCTGGCGTCGAGCTGCTGCTCGGCGACGCGGTAGCCGATGTGGAAGAGGCGGCGCTTGCGGTGGTACAGGAAACTGAAATCGGCCTCCCAGGCGAGCGCTTCGCAACGCGCCGCCACCGCGCGCAGCCGGCGCACGGTGGTGCTTGCGTTGGCCGTGGTGTCGCTCGCGTTGGCCGTCGCGTCGCTCGCGGTGGTGTCCGCGACGTCGCCCGCCGGCGTTCGTTGCGCGCGAGCGTCGAGCAGGGCGCTGCGCAGCGTGGCCAGGTGGTCGGCCACACGCCACGCGTACTGGCGCAACGGCGTCGGCGCGAGTGCCGCTGCGTCGTCGGGCAGCAGTGGCGCCAGTTCGTCGGCGGCGCTGCGCAACAAGGCTTCGAGCGGCTCGGGGTCGGCCAGCGCGTCGGCGAGCGGGTCGGCCCGTGCCAGCAGGCGGGCGAGCGCGCCGTCCGGCAGCGTCGTGCCCGCGGCCGCGCGCAGCGGCTCGATGCGGGCCTGCGAAGCCGCCACCGCGCGCCGCGCCGCGCTGGCGTCGAACGGCGCACGTGCCAGCTCGGCGCAGGCCTGCGCAACCGCGAGCAGGTGGCCGCTGAGGTTGCCGCTGTCGACCGTGGAGACGTACATCGGCAGCAGCGCGGTCTTGCTCTGCGTGTCGTACCAGTTCAGGAAGTGGCCGCGGTGGCGCGGCAGCTCGGCCAGCGTCTGCAGCGTGGCTTCGATGCGTTCGAGCAGGTCTTGCGTGCCGATCCAGCCGAAGCGGCGCGCGCAGGCGGCGCTCAGCAGGTACAGGCCGATGTTGGTCGGCGAGGTGCGGTGCGCGACGAGCGTCTGCGGCGTGAGCTGCAGGTTGTCGGGCGGGAGCTGGTGGTCGTCGTCACCGACGCAGCGCTCGAACAGGCGCCAGGTGTCGCGCGCGGTCTCTTCCAGGTAGGCCTGGTCCGCCGCCGGCAGCGCGGCGTCGCGGCGCGCCGGGCGCGGCCGGCTGACCCACCAGGTCCACACCGGCGAGGCGGCCCACGCCGCGCACAGCAGCGTGGCCAGCATGGCGGACTCGGGCCGCACCGCCAGCACCGCGAGCCACAGCACGACGGCCACCAGCGGCACCGCGCGGTGCTTGTGCAGGATGGCGCGCCAGTCGGTCGAGGCCGCAGACTGGGCCTGCGCCGCGGTGGTCCATTCGAGCAGATGGCGGTGGCTCACCACGGTGCGCCAGAGCGCGCGAAAGACCGCGTCGAGGCTGGCCATCGCGAGCTGCAGCAGCTGCGCCATCAACCACAGGCCGCTGCACAGCGCGCGCATCAGCTCGGTCAGCGCGCGGCGGTAGAAATGGAGCTTGGCGATGTCGTCGTGGCTCGGCGCGAGGCCGGCCACCGCGCCCATCAGCGGGCCGGCGGCGAATGCCGCGAACACCAGCGCCAGCGCCGCCAGCGGTGCGACCCGGCCGCTGGCCAGGGCCAGCACCAGCAGCGCCAGCGAGGCCGGCGGCACCAGCGAGCGGCGCAGGTTGTCGACCATCTTCCAGCGGTTGACGGCGCGGATGCGGTGCTGGGCCGGGCTGAGCAGCAGCGGCAGCAATTGCCAGTCGCCGCGCGTCCAGCGGTGCACCCGCGAGGCGGCCACGTCGGCGTGGAACGGGGCGTCTTCGATCACGGTGATGTCGGTCACGGCGGCGCAGCGCGCGAGCGCGCCTTCGAGCAGGTCGTGGCTGAGCACCTGGCCGTCGGGCAGGCGCCGGGCCAGCACCGCGTGCATGGCCGCCACGTTGAGCAGGCCCTTGCCGGTGAAGGTGCCTTCGCTGAACACGTCCTGGTAGACCTCGGAGCTGGTGGCGCTGTAGGGGTCGATGCCGCACTGGCCGGCGAACAGCCAGTGGTACGGCGTGAAGTCTTTCGGCGCCGGCAGCGGCGTGACCACGCGCGGCTGCAGGATGCCGTAGCCGCGCGTCACCGTGCGCGTGGCGGCATCGACCTGCGGCTGGTTGTGCGGGTGCGCGGCCACGCCGACCAGCTCGCGCAGGCGCCCCGGCGGCAGCTGGGTGTCGCCGTCGAGCGTGACCACGTAGCGCGTGCCGGGCTCGACCCGCGACCACTCGCCGAGGTCGATGAAAGGGCTGCCGGGCACCGCTGTAGCGCCGGCCGCGTCGGCCGGCGCGGGCTGCGGCTCGGGTGCCGCGAGCAGCGCGATCAGCTGCTCGAGCTTGCCGCGCTTGCGCTCCCAGCCGATCCAGCACTGTTCGGACTCGCTGAATACGCGCTCGCGGTGCAGCACGACGAACCTCGGCGCGCGCCCGTCCGCCGGTGCGCCCGGCATCGGGTAGCGCGCGTTGAGCGCGGCGATCGCGGCGACGGCGGTGTCGAGCAGCGCGGTGTCGGCGTCCTGGCGGCGCGCGTCGGCGTCGGCCCAGTCGGTGAGCAGCGCGAACTGGGCGTGGCGCTCGGGGTTGGCCAGGAAGTGAAGCTCGAGCCGGTGCGCGAGTTCCTCGGTCGTGGCGGCGCTCGCCAGCATGCCGGGGATGACCACCATCACGCGGTGCTCGGGCGGGATGCCGTGGGCCAGCGCCAGCCGCGGCAGGTGGCTCGGCCGGACCGACTCGCTGATCAGCCGGTTGATCAGCGCCACCACCGCCTCGGACGCCGGGAACAGCATCAGCGCCGCGGTGAGCAGGCTCAGCCACAGCCGCGCGTCGGTGCCGGACAGCGTCACGCCCTGCAGCACCGCGCTGTGGCGCACCAGCATCCAGGCCACCAGGGCGAGCGAGCCGGCGGTCAGCGTCAGGAGGTAGGCGGGCATCGCGATGTGCCGCTGCAGCGTGTGCCACAGCGCCGCAGCGCTCTCGTGCAGGCCGAGCCGGCGCATCAGCTCGGGCCGGCCGCGCCCACGCAGCCAGTGGCTCGCCACCGCACTGGCGCCGCTGGCATCGCTGCGGTGCATCAGCTCGAGCAGCGTCTGGGCGACCGCGGTCTCGGTGCGCTCGCTGCGCCGTGCCAGCAGCTCGATCTCGTGCAGCGTGTCGTCGCGCGTGTCGTCGCGCTCGGCCTCGAAGGCCGGTGAGCTCAGCAGCAGGCGCATCGTCGTGCTGGTGCGGGCGACGATCTCGGGCCAATCGGCGTCGCCGATCATGCGCAGCGAGCCGATCGCGTTGCTCACGCTCAGGTTGTCGGCGGCCTGTTCGACCGGCTGCTGCACCTGGGCCGCAGGCAGGTCGGGCAGGACGCGCAGCAGCCATTCGTGGTAGCGCGACAGGCCGGTGGCGCGGTGGTCCTGCAGGCGCTGCGCCATCTGCAGCAGGAAGGTGCGGCCGACACCGCGCCGGTCGAGCAGCGCGCGCAATTCGTCCAGACCGTGAGCGGTGTAGGTCTCGATGCGGTCGCACACCAGGTTGGCAAGCTCGCGCGCCGCCTTGTTGGTGGCCACCCGCTCGGCCAGGCGGCGCAGGTTTTCGACCAGCACCACCCGCAACGTGGTGGGCAGCGCCCACAGCTCGCCGAGCGTGAGCTCGCGGGTCGGCTGGTAGGCGGCGAGAAAGTGCGTCAGCAACCCCTCGTCGAACGCGCCGTCGGTGTGCGCGACGAACGCCCAGGCCACACCGTACACGCGTGGCAGGCCCTTGAGCGGCTCGTCGACCAGCACCGGCAGGTCGCGAAAGTAGCGGCGCGGCAGGCCCTCGTGGATCTCCTTGAGCTGGCCCTCGATCAGGTGGAAGTTGTCGAGCAGCCACTCGGCGGCCGGGCTGACCTGGTGGCCGGTCTGGGCGTGCGCGCCGATGTACCGCTGCGATTCGCGCAGCGCGCGGATGTTGTCCTGAACGCGCGGGAAGAACGCCGCCGATCGGGCCGCCGCGGTCTGCACCCGGTGCGTATCACCGAGGCTGCGAGCGTGCTGCGCGAAGCGCTCGGGGCCGAAGATCTCGGAGCGGATCGGCGGCTCGACCGGCCCGCGCGCACCGTCAAGGATCGTGCGCAGCTCGGCCGAGGCGCCGGGGACCAGCCGCAACAGATCGGCTCGGGTCATGCGTCATGCGTCGCGGCGCGCAGGCGGCGGGATCCGGGTGCCCCGGCAGGTGTTGCGCGCATGGCAGAAGGCAACGCCGCAACCATCACAGCGCGTAGGCCGCCAGCGCGATCAGCGCGCCGGCGACGAACAGCGTCGTGATGACGCGTGGTGCCACGAAGTCGTGCAGGGCATCGACCGTGCAGCGCACCGAGAACCAGCGGCCGCGGCAACCGTTGCAGCGCTCGACGTGATCGCCCAGCTCCGACAGCTCCATCGGCGTGGTGTCGGTGGCATCGGGAATCGATGCCGTGGTCCAGCGGGGCAGGTTGGCGGCGTGGGCGGACATGGCAGTCTCCGGGGCGTGCGTACAGTGACAAATAGGGCATAGCCCATGCTACGAACGACCTTGTTCGGCGTCTGTCGGCCCGACGCACCGGCCTGCGTAGGACGATTCCTAGGAAGGGCTCGATCGGGGGGCAAAAAGAAGCGCGCCGAAGCGCGCTTTCAAGACCCCAGGAAGGGAGTGCCGGCCGCGCTCCGCGAGGAACTGCGGGCGGACGGCGAGGGGTCGTTGGAGGTGAATCGGGGCCGGCGCCGGGTTCGTTCCTGGTGGCTTGGCGTCACGGCCTGGGCGTCGAGCCCGCGGGCGGGAAATCGAAGGCGGCCTGTGCCGGCTGGCGCGGTGGCGCCGAGGCGAGCAATGCGACCCACGATTCGATCGGCAGCGCCTTGGCCACCCGCGCCGCGAGTTGCGGCGCCAGCCCGGCGAACAGCACCGGCTTGAGCGCCCAGCGCCACGGCCGGCTTCGGGCGAACACCGCGCCCACCAGGGCGGCGGTCAGCACCAGCGTGAGCGGGCTGCGCCGGGCGAGCGGTTTGACGACTGCATTCGAGGCCCCGCCGGCCAGCGCGACCCAGGCCCGCAAGGGATGCAGCGACCACCAGCCGACCACGCTGTCGATCACCGGGCCGGCCGTCGGCGAAGCCTTCAAACGCTGAAGCATCGACGCGCCGATGCCATGGCCCGGCGACAGCGACGGCGCAACCGGCGGCGGCGCGAGCGCCTCACGCAGCCGCGCGCGCGACAGTTCGAGGCGCTCCAGCGTGGTCATGGCGCGCTCGCCTGGCGCAGCATCGAGAAATCGATGCCGACCTGACGCCGCAGTTCGGCGAAGGCCGCGCCCTGAGCGCGGCGCGCTTCGAGGCCACAACCCAGCGCGATCAATGCCGGCAGCGCGGGCGCAGCGATCAGTGCCCACGGCGCGTGCAGGCCAGCGGCGGGCATCACCGCCCACAACATGAACGCCACACCGCCGAGCACCGCGGCCACACCGCCCAGGCACAGCGCGGTGGCGCCGAACAGGGCACGCCGCTTCCACACGGCGGCGGTCGCGCCGACCTCGTCACCGATCAGCGCCGCATAGGCTTCGGCATGGTCGGCCAGCAACTGCGGCCGCGTGGCGATCAGTCGAAGCAGCGGGTGTTTCATGGCGCGGCCGAGCGTCGGGGTGCGGTGTCAGTTGGCGCTGCGCGAGCGGCCGAGCAGGCTGACCAGCGCCATCAGCGCAGCGCCGGTGGCGGCCGCGATCAGGATCGCCTTCAGCGGCTCGTCCTTGATGTAGGCCACGGTGGTGTCGGAGGCCTTCAACGCCGTCTCGCGCACCTGCGCGGAGGTGTCGCGCACGGCGTCGAGGCCGCGGCGCGCCGCGGTTCCGGCCTGGTCCGACAAGCGGTTGATCAGCGGCGCGGCCTGGTCGCGGACGTCGCCGACCTTGTCGGTCAGGCGGTCGAAGGCGGCGTTGGTCACGTTCTGGGTCGAGCGGATCGCGCTGTTCGCGCGGTCTGCGGCCTGGTCGGCGAGGTTGGGTGCATCGGTGCCGAGAGGGTGCATCGTGTTGGTGTTCATGGTGACTTTCCGGGTTGGGATGAAGCGATGAGGGGCGGTGGGGTCAGTGAGGCCGGCGTGCGAGCGGGCGGGCCTTCAACCCCTTTTGATCAGGCCGAACAGGAAGCTGGCGACGGCCAGGATCGCAAAGACGATGAAGAGGATCTTGGCGATGCCGACGGCACTGGCGGCGATGCCGCCGAAGCCGAACAGCGCGGCGATCAAGGCGATCACGAAGAAGACAACGGCGTAATGCAACATGGTGGTGGGCTCCTGGGGCGTGCGGAGCGGTGTGCGCTCCGGTTTCGGTGAGTTCGCAGCGGGGAACGATGCGATGGACGAAGTGTCGGCCGCAGGCCGGGGTGCGACGATAGGTCGCGTCGCCGACACGCTGTGGGGGGATCGACCCGATCGCTGTAGGACGCCGCCGACGCGCGCGACGGGCCGGGGATTCAGCCGGTGCTCAGGCGGTGGCCAGCGCCGCGTGGCCCGGCGCGGCCGGTTGCCCCTCGGACGACTCGGGCAGCTGCGCCTCGATGGCCGTGCCCTGGCCCGGCGCCGAACTCAGGATCAACCGGCCGCCTTCGGTTTCGAGCCGGTAGCGCATGCCGAGCAGGCCGTGCGCGCTGGTGCGCGGCACGTTCACGTCGAACCCGACGCCGTTGTCGCGAACCAGCACGCGCACCTGCCCGTCCTCGGACGAGAGTTCGACCGCGACCTGGCTCGCCCGGGCGTACTTGCTGATGTTGGTCAGCGCCTCTTGCACGAGGCGGTAGACGGTGAGCTCGCCCGAGGGCCGCAGCCGCACCGGCTCGAGCGCGCTGCGTACGGCGATCTCGGTGTTCTGCGCCCACTCGCGCACCAGGATCTCCAGCGCCGCGACCAGGCCCAGGTTGCTCAGCGACGAGGGCCGCAGGTCTTCGATGATGCGCCGCTTCAGTGCGATGCCGCTGTTGAGACCGTCGTTGAGGTGCTGCAGCCGCTCGGCGACTTCGGGCGCCAGCGCGCCCAGGCGCGACTTGAGCCGGGCGACGTCGAGCTTGGCGGCGGTGAGCAGCGCGCCGAGCTCGTCGTGCAGTTCGCGGGCGAGATGGTTGCGCTCGTCTTCGCGCACCGTTTGCAGGTGGCGCGTCAGCTCGGTCAGCTGCTCGGTGCGGCGCACCACTTCGCGCTCGAGTAGGTCGCGCTCGGCCTGCACGATCCGCCGCTGCTCCTCGCGCTGGCGCACCACCACGGTCGTCTGGCGCAAGTACATGAACAGCGCCAGCAGGCTCAGCGCGGTCATTGCGGTGACGCCGATGCGGTTGAGCAAGAGCGTCTGTGCAAGGCTCTTGCGAGCCGCGGCCAGCCGAGTCGACTCGATCGCCAGCAATTGCTCGCTCTGGCTGCGCACGGTGTCCATCTGCTCCTTGCCGATGTCGCTGAGCACCAGCGCGCGCCAGCTTTCTTCCTTGCCCTCGTCGTAGAGCTTCATCGTCTCGGCCAGCTCCGACAGCTTGTCGCGCGAGGCCAGAGTCACCCGCTTCATCAGGCCCGCGGTGGCGGGGTCGGTGCCGTAGTAGCGGTTCAACCAGTCGAGCGATTGCGCAACCTGGGTCTGCGCCTCGGTGTAGGGCTTCAGGTATTCCTTGCGTCCGGTGAGCAGGTAGCCGCGCTGGCCGGTCTCGGCGTCGGTGAGGCTGCGCCACAGCACCTGGATCGTCGTGCGCGCCGTACCCTCGGTGCCCAGCTCGGCGAAAGTGGCAGTGGCCTGCTGGTACGAGCTCTCGCTGATCATGAAGAACGCCAGCGCCACCAGGGCGGCGAGCGGGAACGCGAACCGGCTGCCGCGCAGCAGCGGTAGCAATTTCAATGGCTGGCGCATACCGGGCCCCTTAAACTCGAGCTCTCACATCGCTTCGGAACCTGCGCATCATGATTCGAGTTGCGATCATCGACGACCACGCCATCGTGCGTGCCGGCCTGCGCCAGTTCTTCTCGGAGCAGGTCGACCTGACGGTGGTGGCCGAGGCCGCCAACGGTCGCGAGGCGCTCGACATCGTGCGCAAGGGCGAGGTCGATGTGATGGTGATGGACCTGTCGATGCCCGACCAGAGCGGCATCGACGCGCTGGCGGCGATCAAGGCGCGTGCGCCCGACCTGCCGGTGCTGATCCTGAGCGGTTTCCCGGAGGCGCACTACGCGACCACGCTGCTGCGCCAGGGGGCGAGCGGCTACCTGAACAAGGAGTGCGACCCCGAAGAGATCGTCAAGGCGATCCGCACCGTCTTTCGCGGCCGCAAGTACATCACCGCCGGCGTGGCCGAGCTGCTGGCCGACGGCTTGAGCGGCGGTGGCGACAAGCCGCCCCACGAGCAGCTCTCGGAACGCGAGTTCCAGGTGTTCCTGCGCCTGGCCAAGGGCGAAACCATCGGCCACATGGCCGACAGCATGTCGCTCAGCGTGAAGACCGTCAGCACCTACCGCACGCGGGTGATGGAGAAGATGAACCTGGCCTCGAACAGCGACCTGACCTACTACGCGCTGAAGAACGGGTTGATCCAGTAGCCCGGCCATATCAAGTCAGCGCGGCGAGCGGCGCAGGGCCCGTCTGGCCATCGGCGAGGCGCGTGCAGTACAGGATCAGCGCGTCGATCTCGTTCGACTTGTCGAACACCCGGCTCGCGCCCAGCTCCAGGCACTTGCGCCGCATGTCGGGCGTGGCGTAGTTGCTCAGCACGACCAGGCTCATCGGCTGGTGCAGGTCGCTGGCGGCGCGCAGCACGCCCAACCCCGAACCGCGCTTCAGGAAGATGTCGATGATGACGAGGTCGCAGCGGCGCCCGGCGCTGCCGAGCCAGTCGAGCGCACTGGGCTCGTCTTCGGCCGTGCCGACCACCTGAACCGGCGCGAGCTCTTCGAGCGCGGCGATCAGGTTCTCGCGGATCACCGGGCTGTCTTCGACGATGAAGGCTTTGAGGGCGGGCATGGGCGGCTGGGCTTCGGTGGCGTGCGGGTATCGGGGTCGGGAAGCCTCGATCTGCCTCTTCGAATCAAAACGACGCCCGCATCGTTGATACGGTTGCGGGCGTCTGATTGTTCCGCACACCGCTCGTCGCTTCAAACCCAGGACTTCCCGATCGCGTGTGGGACATGTCCTACGCCAGCGCGGGGCCTTGGCATCGGCCTGGGCCTGCCAGAATGGCCCGATGCACAGGATCCTGATCGGCTTCGCGGCCTTGCTCGTCACGCTGTCGACCGCGACCGCGGCACTCGCCGCGCCGCTGGTGGTCGTGGGTTCGAAGCGTTTCACCGAGTCGTACATCCTGGGCGAGATCGTGCGCCAGACGCTGCAGGCGCAGGGCATCCCGGCAGAACTGCGGCAGGGCCTGGGCAACACCGGCATCCTCGAGCAGGCGCTCGAAAGCGGCGCGATCGACGTCTATCCCGAGTACACCGGCACGATCGTGCGCGAGCTGCTGAAGCGCCCGCAGACCTCCGGCAACCCGTCGCTGGCGCAGCTCAATGAATGGCTTGCGCCGCGCGGCCTGAAGGTGGCCGTGCCGCTGGGCTTCAACAACACCTATGCCCTGGCGATGCTGGAGTCGCGTGCGGCGGCGCTGGGCATCACGCGCATCTCCGACCTGCGCAAACCGCAGGCGCAAGCGCTGCGCCTGGGCCTGTCGCATGAGTTCCTGGAGCGCGGCGACGGCTGGCCGGCGCTGAAGGCGGCCTACCGTCTGCCGATGGCGGCGCCCGACGGCCTGGACCACGGCCTGGCCTACGAGGCGCTGCGCGCCGGCAAGGTCGACGTGATCGACATCTACACCACCGATGCCAAGGTCGGCCGCTACAAGCTGCGCGTGCTGCAGGACGACCTGGGCTTCTTCCCGAAGTACGACGCGGTGCTGCTGATGCGCGCCGGCCTCGACGCGCGGCCGCTGGATCGGCTCGCCGGCAAGATCGACGCGGCGACGATGATCGCGATGAACGCCGCGGTCGAGCTCGACGGGCAAAGTTTCGCCACGGTCGCAAAGCGCTTCATCGCCGGCGATTTTTCGGCCGGCAGCGCCACGGCCGGCGCGGCGCGCCCGGGATCGGCGAGTGCGCCGGGCGCCACGCAGCGCCAGAGCTTCGTGCAGCGCCTGTTTGCACCCGACTTCGCGCGCCTGGCGTGGCAGCACGTGACGCTGGTGTTCGGCTCGCTGCTGATCGCGATCGTGGTCGGCGTGCCGCTGGGCATCTTTGCCTGGCGCTGGCCGCGCAGTTCGGGGTGGGTTCTGGGCGCGGTGGCGGTCTTGCAGACGGTGCCTTCGCTGGCCCTGCTCGCGTTCCTGATTGCGCTGCTGGGCAGCATCGGCCTGGTGCCGGCGCTGGTGGCGCTGTTCCTGTACGCGCTGCTGCCGATCGTGCGCAACACCCACGCGGGCCTGCGCGGCGTGCCCGAAGGCCTGGCGCAGGCAGCGCTGTCGCTCGGCCTGACCCCTGCGCAGTGCCTGCACGAGGTGCAGCTGCCGCTGGCGCTGCCCACGCTGATGGCCGGCGTGAAGACCGCGGCGGTCATCAATGTGGGCACCGCCACCGTGGCCGCCTTCATCGGCGCCGGCGGTTTCGGCGAACGCATCGTCGCCGGCCTGGCGGTGAACGACAACGCCGCAATGCTGGCCGGCGCGCTGCCGGCGGCGGTGCTCGCGTTGCTCGTGCAGGCGCTGTTCGACGCCGTCGAGCGCGTGCTGGTGCGAGGCCGCGGCGGGGTCGGCGCAGCAGCTCGGGGCTGATCGCTGCTGCGACAATCCCGGCATGCCCTTCGACTGGATCCTGCTCGCACTCCTCGTCCTCGTTCTCCTGTCGATCCTGTGGCTCGCGCTGCGCCGCGCCGACCCGCGCCCGATGCAGGCGCTGCGCGACGAACTGCTCGGCGCGGTGCGCACCGAGGTGCAGCACCTCGAGCGCGAGCTGCGCGACGAGGTCGCCCGCAGTGCCAGCGGCACGCGCACCGAGCTCGCCAGCACACTGGCCAGCCTGCAGCAGACACTGCTGACGCAGCAGGGCGACGTGGCGCGCACGCAGAACGAACAGATCGACGGTTTTCGCACCCAGCTCGCCGCGACCCAGCAGCTTCAGGCCGACACGCTGGGGCGTGCCGGCGAGCAGCAGGCGTTGTCATTGCAGCGTTTTGCCGAGACGCTGACCGAGCAGTTGCGCGCGCTCTCGCAATCGAACGACCAGCGCATGGCCGAGGTGCGCACCACCGTCGAGCAAAAGCTCGCGGCGATCCAGGCCGACAACGAGAAGAAGCTGGAGCAGATGCGCGCCACGGTCGACGAAAAGCTCCACGCCACGCTGGAGCAGCGCCTGGGCGAGAGCTTCAAGCAGGTCGCCGACCGGCTCGAGCAGGTGCACCGCGGCCTGGGTGAAATGCAGTTGCTGGCCAAGGACGTGGGCTCGCTGAACCGGGTGCTGACGAACGTGAAGACGCGCGGCATCTTCGGCGAGGTGCAACTCGCCAACCTGCTCGAACAGGTGTTCACGCCCGACCAGTACGCGGTCAACGTCGAGACCGTGCCGGGCAGCGGTGCGCGGGTCGAGTTCGCGATCAGGCTGCCGGGCCGGCGCGACGATGGTGCGCCGCTGTGGCTGCCGATCGACGCCAAGTTCCCGCGCGAGGACTACGAGCGGCTGCTCGACGCGCAGGAGCGCGCCGACGCCCCGGGCGCCGAGGCGGCCGGCAAGGCGATCGAACAGCGCCTGCGGATGGAGGCCAGGACGATCCGCGAGAAGTACGTGGCGCCGCCGCACACGACCGAATTCGCGATCCTGTTCGTGCCCACCGAAGGCCTGTACGCCGAGGCGCTGCGCCGCCCCGGGTTGATGGAGTCGCTGCAGCGCGAGTCGCGCGTCACGCTGGCCGGCCCGACCACGCTGCTGGCCACGCTGACCAGCCTGCAGATGGGTTTTCGCACGCTCGCGCTGGAGCAGCGCAGTGCCGAGGTGTGGGAGGTGCTGGGCGCGGTGAAGACCGAGTTCGCCAAGTTCGGCGAGGTGCTGGCGCGGACCAAGAAAAAGCTCGACGAAGCCAGCAGCACGATCGACCTGGCGCAGACCCGCACCAATGTGATGGCGCGCAAGCTCAAGTCGGTGGAAGCGCTGTCGGATTCGCGCACGCAACTGCTGCTGCCGGGCGCCGAGATGGAACCCGTCGACGACGAGAGCGCCTGACGGGGCTCGCGTGCTGGCGGCGCGCGAGCGCCGTGCCGGTCAGAACTTGATGCCGGCGGGGTTGGCGGGCGAGGGTGCCGCTGCCGGTGTCTCGGCCGGCCCTGGCTCGGATGCACGTGCGGCCGGTGCGCGGGCCGCGTTCGCGACACGGCGTTCGGTGAGCGGCGCGGCAGGCGGGTACTGGTAGGTGGCCGGCAGCTTCGACTCGCGCGGGTAGCCGGCGGCGTCGAGGTAGGAGCCCCACACCTCGGGCGCCAGGCCGCGCATGATTTGCGTGCCGATGCTCAGCGTGGGGGCGTCGCGTCCGCCCGACAAACGCTCCAGCGCTTCACTGTCTTCGGCGCTTTGCACCTGCTTCTCGGTGTATGGAATGCCGCGCTTGCGCAGCAACTGGCGCGCCGCCTCGCACGGCTCGCAGGCCCCGACGAGGGTGTACAGCGTGACCGGGTAGCGCGCCGCTGCCTGGCGCAGCTCGAGCGGCAGGGCCACATCGCCGGTGACGGGTGTCAGGTCGTGGGCGCCGAGCGAGGTGATCTTGCCCTCGCTGGCGCTGGGCTGCCGGTCGGTGTAGGTGACCTTGCCGTCGGCGCCGACGATCTTGAACTGCGCCTGGCTGGGCAGGGCGACGAACGCGGCGATGAGCGGCGCCCATCGCAGCCAGGCCCGCAGCTGGTTGGACATGCGGTCGGACTTCATGGCGGCGCTCCGTTGGATCGGGTCATGGCGGAATCTACCGCACGGGTGCGGCGTCTTCAAGTTGCCGGGGCGCGATGCGTGGAAGATGGCGCACATCGGCGCGGCGCCGAATCAGGCCAGTCCCTGGTGTCGCAGCAATGCGTCGATGCGCGGCTCGCGGCCGCGGAACGCCTTGAAGCTGTCCATCGTGCTGCGGCTGCCACCGGTCTCGAAGACGCTTTGGCGCAGGCGCCGGCCGGTTTCGACGTTGAGCACACCGCTCGCGCCATCGGCCGATTCCTCGAACGCGCTCCAGGCATCGGCCGACAACACCTCGGCCCACTTGTAGCTGTAGTAGCCCGCCGCGTAGCCACCGGCGAAGATGTGTGAAAAGGTGTTCAGCGGGCGGTTGAACGCCGGCGACTTGAGCACCGCGACCTGCGCCCGCACCTCGGCCAGCAGCTGCGCGATGCGATCCTGCGCGCCCGGTTCGGTGTGCAGCCGCATGTCGATCAGCGACAGTTCGACTTGGCGCAAGGTGTCCAGCCCGCTGTGGAAGTTCTTCGCTGCGAGCATGCGGTCGAACAGCGCCCGCGGCAGCGGCGCGCCGGTGTCGACGTGCGCGGTCAGGTGCTTGACGACATCCCACTCCCAGCAGAAGTTCTCCATGAACTGGCTTGGCAGTTCGACGGCGTCCCACTCGACGCCGGAGATGCCGGACACGCCGATGTCGTCGATCTGCGTGAGCATCAGCTGCAGACCGTGGCCGAACTCGTGGAACAGCGTGGTCACGTCGTCGTGCGTGAGCAGCGCCGGGCGCGCCACGCCGTCCACCACCACCGGCTCGGCAAAGTTGCACACCAGGTGCGCGACCGGCGTCTGCAGCTGGCCCTCGGGGCGCAGCCAGCGGTCGCGCACGTCGTCCATCCAGGCGCCGGGGCGCTTGCCGGGGCGGGCGAAGAGGTCGAGGTAGAACTGGCCGACCAGCTGCGGTGCACCGGCACCCTGCGGGTCGTCGCGTTCGACCCGGAAGAAGCGCACGCTCGGGTGCCAGACGGGCGCCGCGTCGGGGCGGATGCGAACCTCGAACACGGTCTCGACGATGTGGAACAGGCCTTCGAGCACCTTCGGTTCGGTGAAGTACTGCTTCACCTCCTGTTCGCTGAACGCGTAGCGCTGCTCCTTGAGCCGCTGGCTGGCGTACGCGATGTCCCAGGCCTGCAGGTCGGGCAGGCCGAGCGTCTCGCGCGCGAACTCGCGCAGCTCGGCCAGGTCGCGCAGCGCGCCGGGGCGGGCGCGCCGGCCCAGGTCTTCGAGGAACTCGATCACCTGCGCCGGCGAGCTCGCCATCTTCGGTACCAGCGACAACTCGGCCGGGCTGGCGTAGCCGAGCAGACCGGCTTCTTCCTGGCGCAGTGCGAGCAGCTCGCGCATCACGCCGCTGTTGTCGAGCTCGGCGGGGCCGAACTCGCTGGCGCGGGTGGTGTAGGCGCGGTAGAGCCGCTGGCGCAGCGCACGGTCGTGCGCGTACTGCATCACCGGCACGAAGCACGGCGCGTGCAGCGTGAGCTTGTGGCCGGCCAGGCCTTCGGCCTGCGCGGCGTTGCGAGCCGCCTGCTGCACGTCGTCGGGCACGCCGGCCAGTTCGACGTCGCTGGCGATGCACGAAAAGCCGTCGGTGGCGTCGAGCACGTGCTCGGAGAACCTCTGGCCGAGTTCGGCCTGCTCGTCCTGCAACTGGGCGTGGCGCAGCCGGGCCGCGCCCTCGAGCTCGGCACCGGAGAGCTTGAAGTCGCGCAGTGCGTTCGTGAGCGCGCGTCGGCGCGGCGCCGTCAGTGCCGCCGAACGCGGGTCGGCCAGCACCGCCTTGTACTTGGCGAACAGCCGTTCGTCGGCACCCGCGCGGGTATGGAAGTCGACGACCCGAGACAGGTTGTCGGTGTAGGCGGCGCGCAGCGCCGGCGTGTCGGCCACGGCGTTGAGGTGGCCCACGGCGCCCCATGCGCGAGCGAGCCGCTCGGTGGCGACGTCGAGCACCGCCGAGAGCGCGTCGTAGTCGGCCGGCACCGCCGCGCTGGTGGCCCGCTCGAGCGCGGTATCGGCGTCGGCCAGCAACGCATCGAGTGCCGGTGTGATGTGCTCCGGGCGGATCGCGTCGAAGCGCGGCAGCCCGGTCAGGTCGAGCAGCGGGTTGGCGGCGGGGGTCGGGTTCATCGGCATCATCCTTCAGCGGGCACTGCGTTCGGCAGCCTCGATCGTGTTGGTCAGCAGCATCGCGCGGGTCATCGGCCCGACGCCGCCGGGCACCGGGGTGATCCAGCCCGCGACCTCGCGCACCGCGGCATGGTCGACATCGCCGCACAGCTTGCCGTGTTCGTCGCGGTTCATGCCGACGTCGATGACCACCGCGCCGGGCTTGACCATGTCGCGGGTAAGCATGTTGCGCTTGCCGACCGCGGCCACCACGATGTCGGCGTGGCGGGTGTGCCAGGCCAGGTCGACGGTGGCGCTGTGGCAGATCGTGACCGTTGCATTGGCCTGCAGCAGCAGAATGGCCATCGGCTTGCCGACGATGTTGCTGCGCCCGATGACGACCGCATGCTTGCCCTTCGGGTCGCAGCCGATCGACTCGAGCATCTTCATGCAGCCGTACGGTGTGCACGACTTGAACACCGGCCGCCCGACCATCAGCGCGCCGGCGCTGGCGATGTGAAAGCCGTCGACGTCCTTGAGCGGCGAGATCGCTTCGAGCACGCGGTGCGTGTCGATGTGCGGCGGCAGCGGCAACTGGACCAGGATGCCGTGAATGGCCGGGTCGGCGTTGAGCGCCTGAATGCGCTCGATCACCTGCGCCTGCGAGGCGCCGGCGTCGTAGCGCGCCAGCACCGAGCGCACGCCGGCGTCTTCGCAGTCCTTGATCTTGTGGCGCACATAGACCTGCGAGGCCGGGTCGTCGCCGACCAGCACCACCGCCAGGCCGGGGGGATGCCCCAGCGCGGACAGCGCCGCGGCGCGCCGGGCCACATCGGCGCGGATGTCGCGCGCCAGCGCGTTGCCGTCGATCAGTTGCGCGGTCATGAATGTTCCTTCAAACGACAAGGGCCGCGGATCAGGCGGCCCTTGAATCGGTGATGCCGGTCAAGCCTTGGCCTGGGCCCCCAGTGCGATCTTGAGCAGGTCGGCCACGGTGTTGGCGTTGAGCTTTTCCATGATGTTGGCGCGGTGTGCTTCGACGGTCTTGATGCTGATGCCCAGGTCGTCGGCGATCTGCTTGTTCAGCCGGCCGGCGACGATGCGCTCGAGCACCTGCGCTTCGCGCGTGGTCAGGCGCGAGAGCAGGGCGTCACGGCTCGCGGCTTCCTGGTGCTTGGAAAAGTCGACACGGGCGCGGTCCAGCATCTTCTCGACCAGGCCGACGAGTTCGGCCTCCTTGAAGGGCTTCTCGATGAAGTCTTCAGCGCCCTTCTTCATCGTGGTCACCGCCATCGGCACGTCGCCGTGGCCGGTGATGAAGGTGACCGGCAGCGGCGAGCGGCGTTCGAGCAGGCGGTCTTGCAACTCCAGGCCGGTCATGCCGTCCATGCGGATGTCGGCGATCAGGCAGGCGACCTCGCGCGGGTCGAAGCGGGAAAGAAACGATTCGGCCGAATCGAAGCACTTGACGCGGTAGTCCTTGCCCTCGAGCAGCCACTGCAGCGAGTCACGCACGGCTTCGTCGTCATCGACCACGTAGACCGTCCCTTTCTTCGGAATGAGGCTCATGAAGTGACAGTCGCTTTCGGAGTTTCGAGGGGCTCGGTGCGCGAGCTTTCGACAGGCAGCGTGAACGAGAAACGGCAGCCGGCGGGGGTCTCGCCATTGTAGAGGTTCTGGGCCTTGATTCGGCCCCGGTGGCTCTCGATGATCGAGCGGCACAGGCTCAGGCCGATGCCCAGGCCGTCGGTCTTGGTCGAGAAGAACGCCTCGTACATCCGCGCGATCACTTCGGGCGCCAGGCCGGGCCCCATGTCGGTGACGCTGAACTCGATCACGTCGCCTTCTTCGTCGGTGTGGCGCGGCACGACGCGCAGTTCGATGTTGCGCCGCGCCGGTGGCAGCCGCGCGTTGTCGATCGCCTCGGCGGCGTTCTTCAGCAGGTTGAGCACCACCTGCTCGATCAGGATCGGATCGACCAGCAACGGCGGCAGGCGTTGCGCCACGTAGGTGTGGATCGCCACATTGCGCCGGCGCAGTTCGATGCCGGCCAGATCGACCGCGTCTTCGACGATGCTGTGCGCCTGTGCGCGCTGGCGCTGCGGCTCGCTGCGTTTCACGAACGCGCGGATGCGGTGGATGATCTGGCCGGCGCGCTGCGCCTGGCGCGAGGTTTTCTCGAGCGCGGCGATCAGGTCGTCTTTGGCGATCGCGTTGTTGTTGACGCGGGTGATGATGCCGTTGCAGTAGTTGGTGATCGCGGTCAGCGGCTGGTTCAATTCGTGCGCCACCGACGATGCCATCTCGCCCATCGTCACCAGGCGGCTCGTCACCTGGGCCTTGTCGGCCTGGCTCGCTGCGAGCGCCTCGGCGCTGCGCCGCGCGGTGATGTCGGTGGCGATCAGCATCTGCGCCAGGCGCCCGTCGGTCCACTGCAGGTAGCGGGCGCGCACCTCGAACCACTTCTGCAGCGGTTCGATGAAGACCTCGCGCGAGTCGGACCCGGCTTCGGTCAGCTCCTGCGTGGGCAGGCCACCGAAGTTGTCGACCGAATCGTCGATCTCGGCCAGGTACGGGGTGCCGGCCTCGGCCCCGGCGAGCAGGGCATGGCCTTGCGAATCGGCACCGAACCAGAGCCGGTACGAGCGGTTCGCGAACAGCAACTCGCCCTGGTGCACCGACAGCACCGACACCGCGGCGTCCAGCCCTTCGAGCACGGTCGTGAAGCGTTCGTGCGAGGCCGACAACTGGTCGCGAATGCGCTTGGCGTCGGTGATGTTGGTCATCGAGGTCATCCAGCCGGTCTGCACGCCCTTCGGGTCGATCAGCGGCGAGACATACATGCGCGCGTCGTACAGCGAGCCGTCCTTGCGCATGACCTTCACCTCGATGCCGCCGGCCGGGCTGCGCCCGTGCAACTCCTGCTGCAGCAGCCGGGCGTTTTCTTCCAGGCGATCGGGCGGCCAGTACGGCAGCGGCGGCTTGCGCCCCACCAGTTCGGCTTCGGAGAATCCGGTCATCGCGCAGAACGCCGGGTTCACATAGGTGATGCGGCCCTCGGTGTCCATCGCGCGCATGCCGGTGAGCATGGAGTTTTCCATCGCCCGGCGGAAATTGGTTTCCGAAATGAGCGCGCTTTGCATCTGCAGCCGCCGGCGCATGTGCCGCCAGGTGCCAAGCAGCATCCATACCGTCAGCACCGACAGCGCGGCCACCATCCAGAACAAGGTGTTGCTGATCAGCCCGATCGAGGTGCGGTAGCCCTGGCCGCGCAGGATCAGGCCGTTGGCGGCGGGCGCCAGCGGCAACTGGTAGACGATCGAGGGGTGTGTCGCCTTGGTTCCCGGCATCGGCGTGATCGTGCTGGCGAATACGTGGCCGCGGTCGTCGAGCAGCGTGATCGCGTGGCGGGTCGAGACCTCTTTGGGCACCTGGCGGCGCATCAGGCTTTCGATCGAATACTCGGCGATCAGCACCCCGGCGAAGCCGCTGCGTTCGAGCAAGGGCACCTGCACCTGGAACACTGCATTGCCGAACGCATCGACGAAGGCGCTGGAGTAGACCGGCTGGCGCTGGGTGCGCGCGGCCCTGAACGCGACTTCGGGCGGCCCGTTCTTGCCGGCGGTCGGCAGCGAGGCCGGAGTGTCGTCGGAGGTCGCGCCGCCGTCCGCGGGAAAGCTGGTGGCCGAGTAGCTCGCCTTGAGGGCGCGCGCCGCGTTGACCCAAACCAGGTTCGTGATCTCGGGCCGCTCGCGCGTGAAGGTGGCGGCCTGCGCAACGAACTGGTCGTGGTCGATCGCGCGCGTGACGACCTCGCGCGCGATGCGCACGAGTTGCTCCTGGTTCTCGATCAGGTGCAGGCGAATCTGGGTCTGCGCGATTTCGGTGTCGCGCTTGACGGTCTCCTGCTCGCGCTCGAATTCCTCATTGCGCAAGTACCAGAACGCCAAGATGATCGCGGCAAGAAACAGCATCACCGAGACCAGCGGGCCGAGCGTGGCGAAGCGGTCCTGGCGTGCCGCAGACTGGCGCCGCCACCAGCGGCCGAACAGCTTTTGCGGCCAGGTTCGCGCGGGGCGTGACAGCGGCGCAGCCTCGGTGACGGTTTGCATGGGCGGATTATCAAGGCTGCGCCCGATCAACCCCCGATTCAGTACCCGCGTGAGCCTTCCCAGACAGGTTGATGCTGGTGGCAATTGCATAATATGAAACAGACTCGCGCCATTTGGAAATCTGAAAGACCTGTGCGAAACTCCCGCCGGCCTCGCAAAACCATCATCGGAGACACGCATGTCAGCACAGCCTGATTCATTCCCCGGCGCCGACGCCGACGCGCAGGAAACACGCGAATGGCTCGACGCGCTGTCGGCCGTCATCGGTGCCGAAGGCTCCGAGCGCGCGCATTTCCTGCTCGAGCAATTGATCGACCACGCGCGCCAGGCCGGCATCGATGTGCCGTTCTCGGCCAACACCGCGTACGTCAACACCATTCCTGTCGACCAGGAAGAGCGCACGCCGGGCAATATCGAGATCGAAGAGCGGCTGCGCACCTACATGCGCTGGAACGCGATGGCGATGGTGGTCAAGGCGAACCGCCTGCACCCGGCCGACGGCGGCGACCTGGGCGGCCACATCTCGAGCTTCGCGTCGCTGGCGACGATGTTCGGCACCGGCTTCAACCATTTCTGGCATGCCGAGAGCGCCGATGGCGGCAAGACCCACGGCGGCGACCTGATCTACGTCCAGGGCCATTCGTCGCCCGGCATCTACGCCCGCGCCTTCATGGAGGGCCGCATCTCCGAAGAGCAGTTGCTCAACTTCCGCCAGGAGGTCGACGGCAAGGGCATCTCCAGCTACCCGCACCCCAAGTTGATGCCCGACTTCTGGCAGTTCTCGACCGTGTCGATGGGCCTGGGCCCGTTGATGGCGATCTACCAGGCGCGCTTTCTGAAGTACCTGCACGCGCGCGGCATCGCCGACACCGCGAACCGCAAGGTCTGGGTGTTCTGCGGCGACGGCGAAATGGACGAACCCGAATCGCTCGGCGCGATCGGCCTGGCCGCGCGCGAGAAACTCGACAACCTGATCTTCGTCGTCAACTGCAACCTGCAGCGCCTGGACGGCCCGGTGCGCGGCAATGGCAAGATCATCCAGGAGCTCGAAAGCGAGTTCCGCGGCTCGGGCTGGAACGTCATCAAGCTGCTCTGGGGCAGCTACTGGGATCCGCTGCTGGCGCGCGACAAGGACGAGATCCTGCGCAAGGTCATGATGGACACGGTCGATGGCGACTACCAGGCCATGAAGGCCAACGACGGCGCGTTCGTGCGCAAGAACTTCTTCGGCAAACACCCGAAGCTGCTCGAGCTGGTGGCGAAGATGAGCGACGACGACATCTGGCGCCTGAACCGCGGCGGCCACGACCCGCAGAAGGTCTATGCCGCGTTCCACCGGGCCAACAGCCACCAGGGTCAGCCGACGGTGCTGCTGATCAAGACCGTCAAGGGCTACGGCATGGGCAAGAGCGGCGAGGGCAAGAACACCGCGCACCAGACCAAGAAGCTGATCGACGAAGATGTGCGCGCCTTTCGAGATCGCTTCAACATGCCGATCCCGGACGACCAGCTGGCCGACATCCCGTTCTACAAGCCCGCCGAAGACACGCCCGAGATGCGCTACCTGCACGAGCGCCGCAAGGCGCTCGGCGGCTACCTGCCGCACCGGCGCACCAAGGCCGACGAGAAGCTGGCGGTGCCGCCGCTCGACACCTTCAAGGCCGTGCTCGACGCCACCGCCGAAGGCCGCGAAATCTCGACCACGCAGGCCTTCGTGCGCTTCCTGACGCAGCTGCTGCGCGACAAGGAACTCGGCCCGCGTGCGGTGCCGATCGTCGTCGACGAGGCCCGCACCTTCGGCATGGAGGGCCTGTTCCGCCAGATCGGCATCTACAACCCCGCGGGCCAGAACTACACCCCGGTCGACAAGGACCAGGTCATGTACTACCGCGAAGACAAGGCCGGCCAGGTGCTGCAGGAGGGCATCAACGAGCCCGGCGGCATGAGCAGCTGGATCGCCGCGGCGACGAGCTACTCGACGAACAACCGGATCATGATTCCGTTCTACGTCTACTACTCGATGTTCGGTTTCCAGCGCGTCGGTGACCTGGCCTGGGCTGCGGGCGACATGCTGGCACGCGGCTTTTTGCTCGGCGGCACCTCGGGGCGCACGACGCTCAACGGCGAGGGCCTGCAGCACGAAGACGGCCACAGCCACATCCTGGCCGGCACGATCCCGAACTGCATCAGCTACGACCCCACTTACGCGCACGAGGTCGGCGTGATCCTGCACCATGGCCTGAAGCGCATGGTCGAACAGCAGGAGGACGTGTACTTCTACATCACGCTGCTGAACGAGAACTACCCGATGCCGGGCCTGAAGGCCGGCACCGAAGAACAGATCATCAAGGGCATGTATCTGCTCGACGAAGGTGCCAAGCCAAGCCCGAAGGGCGCCTCCGGCACCGTGCCGCGCGTCAACCTGCTGGGCAGCGGCACGATCCTGCTCGAAAGCGTGGCCGCCAAGGCCCTGCTCAAGCAAGACTGGGGCGTGGCCGCCAACGTGTGGAGCTGCCCGAGCTTCAACGAGCTCGCCCGCGACGGCCAGGACGCCGAGCGCTGGAACCTGCTGCACCCGCTGGAGAAGAAGCCGCGCGTGCCGTTCGTCGCGCAGCAGCTCGACAAGTTCCCGGGCCCGGTGATCGCCTCGACCGACTACATGAAGAACTACGCCGAGCAGATCCGCGCCTTCATCCCGAAGGGCCGCGCCTACAAGGTGCTGGGCACCGACGGCTTCGGCCGCAGCGATTTCCGCGTCAAGCTGCGCGAGCACTTCGAGGTCGACCGGCACTACATCGTGGTGGCCGCGCTGAAGGCGCTGGCCGATGACGGAACGGTGCCGGCAACCAAGGTCGCCGAGGCGATCCAGAAGTACGCCATCAACGCCGACAAGATCAATCCGCTGTACGCCTGAACTTTCACCCTCATAAACGGAGACGAACAACATGGCACTGGTGGAAGTCAAGGTCCCCGATATCGGCGACTTCGCTGAGGTGGAAGTCATCGAACTGCTGGTCAAGCCCGGCGACACGGTGAAGGCCGAACAGTCGCTGATCACGGTCGAGAGCGACAAGGCATCGATGGAGATCCCGTCCTCGCACGCGGGCGTGGTCAAGGAGCTGAAGGTCAAGATCGGTGACAAGGTCGCCGAAGGCTCGCTGCTGTTGGTGCTGGAGTCCGAAGCGTCTGCCTCCGCGCCGGCGGCCTCGGCCCAACCCGCTCCCGCTCCCGCTGCCTCTGCCTCTGCCTCTGCCTCGCCCGCTCCCGTCCCGGCGGGAGCAGGTCGGCGCGAAGGTGGGTTGCTCGATGTGGTCGTGCCCGACATCGGCGACTTCGACGAGGTCACCGTGATCGAGGTCATGGTCGCTGCCGGCGACACGATCAAGGTCGAGCAAAGCCTGATCACCGTGGAGAGCGACAAGGCCTCGATGGAGATCCCGTCGTCGCACGCCGGTGTCGTTCAGGCGGTGAAGGTCAAGGTCGGCGACAAGGTTGCCAAGGGCAGCCTGGTCGCGGTGGTTCAGGCTGCGGGTGGCGCGGCCCCTGCGCCGCGCGCCGCCGCGGCCCCCGCGCCTGCGGCCGCCGCAGCATCGGCGCCGACCCCGGCATCGACCGCTGCCACGGCGCCAGCGGCCGAGAAACTCGTGCCCACCGCAGCATTGCCGGCCCACGAGCCGAGCGCGCCGAAGGGCGCGCTGCCGCACGCCTCGCCGTCGATCCGCAAGCTCGCGCGCGAGCTGGGTGTGCCGCTCGACGAGGTCAAGGGCAGCGGCCCGAAAGGCCGCATCACCGAGACCGACCTGCAGGGGTTCGTCAAGGGCGTGATGGCCGGCAGCACGCAGACCCGGGCGCAGTCTGCCAAGGCGCCCGTCGCTGCCACCGGCTCGTTCCCCGGCCTGCTGCCGTGGCCGAACATCGACTTCACGAAGTTCGGCCCGGTCGAGCGCCGCGACCTGTCGCGCATCAAGAAGCTCAGCGGCGCGAACCTGCACCGCAACTGGGTGATGATCCCGCACGTCACCAACAACGACGAGGTCGACATCACCGACCTCGAGGCGTTCCGGGTTTCGACCAACAAGGACAACGAGAAGTCGGGCGTGAAGGTGACGATGCTCGCCTTCGTGATCAAGGCGGTCGTTTCGGCGCTGAAGAAGTTCCCCGAGTTCAACGCCAGCCTGGACGGCGACCAGCTCGTCTACAAGCAGTACTTTCACATCGGCTTTGCGGCCGATACGCCCAACGGCCTGGTCGTGCCGGTGCTGCGTGACGCCGACAAGAAGGGTGTGCTGCAGATCAGCGCCGAGATGGGCGAACTGGCGAAGAAGGCGCGCGACGGCAAGCTCGGCCCCGCCGACATGACCGGCGGCTGCTTCTCGATCAGCTCGCTCGGCGGCATCGGCGGCACGCACTTCACACCGATCATCAATGCGCCCGAGGTCGCGATCCTGGGCTTGTCCAGGAGTGCAATCAAGCCGGTGTGGGACGGCCACGCCTTCCAGCCGCGCCTGACGCTGCCGCTGTCGCTGTCGTACGACCACCGCGTGATCGACGGCGCTTCCGCGGCGCGCTTCAACGCCTACCTCGGCCAGATCCTCGGCGACTTGCGCCGCGTGTTGTTGTGACGGGCTGCGCATGACGACCGTCGTGGTGGCTCGGCTGGGCAATACCGTGGCCATCGCTGCCGACACGCTCGTCACCTTCGGGGACACGCGGCTGGCGCACGGCTACGAGGCGAACCTGAAATTGTTCCAGGCCGGCGACTCGTGGATCGGCATGGCCGGCACGACCGCGCACTTTCCGGTGCTGCGCCGCGCGCTGGCTGCGCTGGCGCCGGAGGATCTGAAACTGCACACCCGCGACGAAGTCTTCGACACCTTCCTGAAACTGCACCCGAAGCTGAAGGAGAACTTCTTCCTCAACACCAAGGAAGAAGACTCCGACCCGTACGAGAGTTCGCAGTTCACTGCGCTGATTGCCAACCACGCCGGCATCTACGGCGTGTACTCGTACCGCGAGGTGTTCGAGTTCGACCGCTTCTGGAGCATCGGTACCGGCCGCGCGTTCGCGCTCGGCGCCATGTACGCCGGCTACGACAAGGCTCGATCGGCGCGCGAAGTCGCCGAGATCGGCGTGCGCGCCGGCTGCGAATTCGACAAGAACTCGAGTGCGCCGATCCACGCCCACACCATCAAACTCAAACCGACTGCGAAAGGCTGAACATGGCCCTCATCGACATCAAGGTGCCCGACATCGGCGACTTCAAGGACGTGGCCGTGATCGAGTTGCTGGTCAAGCCCGGCGACGCCGTGAAGGCCGAGCAAAGCCTGATCACGGTCGAGAGCGACAAGGCGTCGATGGAGATCCCGTCATCGCACGCCGGCGTCGTGAAGGAAGTGAAGATCAAGGTTGGCGACGTGGTCAACGAAGGGTCGGTGATCGTCTCGCTCGAGGCTGCGGCCACCTCTGCGCCCAGCGCGCCTGGCTCTTTGCCAAGCTCGGGCAAAGCGGTGGATGCAAGCGTTTCCGTGGCCGCTCGGGCTGAGCCTGTCGCAGCCCCTGCGCCGAGCGCGGCGACCCCCACGACGGGTTCGGCGCGAGCGCTGGAAGTGCCCGCAGCGTCGAGCTACGCCGGTGGTGCCGACACCGAATGCGACCTGCTCGTGCTCGGCGCCGGGCCCGGCGGCTACTCGGCGGCGTTCCGCGCCGCCGATCTGGGCTTGAAGGTCGTGCTCGTCGAACGCTACGCCGCGCTCGGCGGCGTGTGCCTGAACGTCGGCTGCATCCCGTCGAAGGCGCTGCTGCACGTGGCGGCGGTGATGGACGAGGTCAAGCACTTCGACGCGATGGGTGTCAGCTTCGCGCCACCGACGGTGGATCTGGCCAAGCTGCGCAGCCACAAGGAAAAGGTCGTCGGCAAGCTCACCGGCGGACTGGCGGCGATGGCGAAGATGCGCAAGGTCACGGTGGTGCAAGGCAGCGCCGAGTTCCTCGACCCGTTCCACGTGTCGGTCGCCCTCGGCGGGCCCGCAAAGGCGGGCGGCACGCAAACCATCAAGTTCAGGCGCGCCATCATCGCGGCCGGTTCCGAGGCCGTCAAACTGCCGTTCCTGCCGAAGGACGACCCGCGCGTCGTCACCTCCACCGGTGCGCTCGAGCTGCGCCAGAACCCCAGGCGCATGCTGATCGTCGGCGGCGGCATCATCGGCCTGGAGATGGGCACCGTGTACTCCACGCTCGGCGCGCGGCTCGACGTGGTCGAGATGCTCGACGGTCTGATGCAAGGCGCCGACCGTGACCTCGTCAAGGTCTGGCAGAAAATGAACGCGCCGCGCTTCGACAAGATCATGCTCAAGACGAAAACGGTCGGCGGCGAAGCCACCAAAGACGGCATTCTGGTGCGGTTCGAAGGCGAGGGCGCACCGAAGGAGCCGCAGCTCTACGACCTGGTGCTGCAGGCGGTCGGCCGGGTGCCCAACGGCAAGCGCATCGGCGCCGACAAGGCCGGCGTGGCGGTCACCGAGCGCGGCTTCATCCCGGTCGATGTGCAGATGCGAACCAACGTCGCTCACATCTTCGCGATCGGCGACATCGTCGGCCAGCCGATGCTGGCGCACAAGGCGACCCACGAAGGGCATGTGGCCGCCGAGGTCGCTGCCGGCGAGCAACTGGGCGACGCCAAGCTGGGCAAGGCGGCGTTCGACGCGCGCGTGATCCCGAGCGTGGCCTACACCGACCCCGAGGTCGCCTGGGTCGGCGTCACCGAAGACGAAGCCAGGGCGCGCGGATTGACGGTCAAGAAGGGTCTGTTCCCGTGGACGGCTTCGGGCCGCGCGATCGCCAACGGCCGCGACGAAGGCTTCACCAAGCTGCTGTTCGATGAAACCACCCACGCGATCGTCGGCGGCGGCATCGTCGGCACGCATGCCGGCGACATGATCGGCGAGATCGCGCTGGCGATCGAGATGGGCGCCGACGCGGTCGACATCGGCAAGACCATCCACCCGCACCCGACGCTGGGCGAAAGCATCGGCCTGGCGGCCGAGGCGTTCGAGGGTGCATGTACCGACTTGCCGCCGCTCAGGCGACCCGCCAGCACCGGATGAAGCGAGTTGCCGCCGGTTCTGGTGGCGAAGCTTGTCTTGGGGAGCTCGCAAGGCCCTGCTTGAGGTGACGATCGGTTGGCCCGCAGGCGGAGCTCGTCAGGCGATCGCGCCGGTGTGCACCTC
Organism: Burkholderiales bacterium; assembly: GCA_028868895.1. Classification (GTDB taxonomy): domain Bacteria; phylum Pseudomonadota; class Gammaproteobacteria; order Burkholderiales; family Burkholderiaceae_C; genus LMDS01. Next base: position 20,273 of record JAGWTP010000006.1, on the reverse strand, counting down.
GAAGCGGCCGAGTCGCCGGTCGGCGAAGTAGAACTTCAACGTCTCGCGCACCGTGCGAAAGGCGAGCTCGTCCCACGGGATCTCGTCTTCGCGGAACAGCCGGGCCTCGATGGTCTCGGGGCCGGGGGCGAAGTCGGTGTCGAGCAGGCGAGCGCGGAAGTACATGTGAACCTGGCCGACGCGCACGACGCTCAGCACGCTGAACAGGTCTTGCATCTCGAAGTGCGCGCCGGCCTCTTCATCGGTCTCGCGGGCCGCGCCTTCGGTGGTGGTTTCGCCGAGTTCCATGAAGCCGGCCGGCAGGGTCCACAGGCCGTAGCGCGGCTCAATGTTGCGCCGGCACAGCAGCACCTGGTCGCCCCACACCGGAACGGTGCCGACCACGTTCAGCGGGTTCTCGTAATGAACCTGGCCGCACACGGTGCAGGTGGCGCGCTCGCGGTTGTCGTCGGGCGGCACCGCGTAGACCGCAACGCCGCCGCAGGACTTGCAATGCTTGATGCTGCGCGTGGTGAACATGGCTGCCGAGTTTAGCCTTGCGGTCGGCGGCCCCGCGGCGACGGTGCGGTGGCGCGTGGCATCATTCCCGGCCACCCGCCGCGATGCCTCGAGGCGCCTTTGCACGAACCCGGAAACCGACCATGAGCTTCGTCTTCGCACCTCCTCCCACGCCCGCCGTTCCGGTCCAGGGAGGCGCCGCGGCGGCGCTGTTCCCGGTGCACCGCATCTATTGCGTCGGGCGCAACTATGTGGAGCACGCGATCGAGATGGGCCACAGCGGCCGCGAGGCGCCGTTCTTCTTCATGAAGCCGGCCGACGCCGTGCTGCCGGTGGCCGAAGGGACGGTCGGGCGCATGCACTACCCGACCCTGAGCACCAGCCTGCACCACGAACTGGAGCTGGTGGTGGCGATCGGCAAGGGCGGTCGCGACATCCCCGCGGCGCAGGCGCTCGATCACGTGTGGGGCTACGCGGTGGGCCTGGACATGACACGCCGCGATCTGCAGGCCGAGGCCAAGAAACTCGGCCGGCCGTGGTGCATCGGCAAGGGCTTCGACGAGTCGGCGCCGATCGGTTCGCTGCGCCGCAAGGAAGACTGCCAGCTCGACGCCGCCACGAAGATTGCGCTCGACGTGAATGGAAAACCGCGCCAGGCCAGCACGCTGGGCAAGCTGATCTGGAGCGTGCCCGAGATCATCGAACACCTGTCGAAGGCCTGGGAACTGGCCCCGGGCGACCTGATCTACACCGGCACGCCCGAAGGCGTGGCCGCGGTGGAGGTCGGCGACACGCTGAGTGCGCGCATCGACGGTGTCGGAACGCTCCAGATCCAGATCGTCGCAGGTCGTTGAGACGCTCGCAGGCCGATCATGCAGCTGTACCACTACTTCCGTTCGTCGGCTTCGTACCGGGTGCGCATCGCACTGGCGCTGAAGGGGCTCGACTGCGAACTCGTGCCGGTGCACCTGCTGCACAACGAGCAGCTCGAGGAACCGTATGCCTCGATCTCGGCCGCGCGCCTCGTGCCTTTGCTGAAAGACGGTGACCGCGTGCTGACGCAATCGATGGCGATCATCGAGTACCTCGACGAGGTCCACCCCGAGCCACGGCTGCTGCCCGGCGATGCGGCCGCGCGCGCGCGCATCCGCGCGATTGCGCAGGACGTGGCCTGCGAGATCCATCCGATGAACAACCTGCGCGTGCTGCGCTTTCTGGTGCGCGAGCTGAAGGTGAGCGAGGACGACAAGAATCGCTGGTACCGGCACTGGGTCGAGACCGGCCTCGAGGCGGTCGAGCGGCAGCTTGCCGGTGACCCCCGCACCGGGCACTTCTGCCACGGCGACACGCCAACGCTGGCCGACTGCGTGCTTGTGCCGCAGATCCACAACGCGCAGCGTCTGGCGTGCCGACTCGACCACGTGCCCACGGTGATGCGGGTGTTCGACGCCTGCATGCGGCTCGATGCGTTCGCGAAGACGCAACCCTCCGCGTATCCGGAATCCGCCTGATGGCCGGTGCGCACCAGGCGCCCGCGTGGCCACGCGCCGATCCGCTGGTACCGGACTGGAACGCTCCGGGTGTCGGCGCGCTGATGACCACACGCAATGGCGGCTTCAGCGCGGCGCCGTTCGACAGTCTCAACCTGCGCCCGGGCCTGGGTGACGACGACACCGCCGTGGCTCGCAACCAGCAATTGCTGGCGCACGCCATCGGGGCGGTGCCGGTCTACCTGGACCAGGTTCATGGGGCGTCGGTGGTGCGCCTGAGCGCGGCCGACGCGCTGGCCGGCGCACCGACCCATCGCGCCGACGCGAGCGTCACCACCGTGCCGGGCATCGCGTGCACGGTGCTGGTGGCGGACTGCCTGCCGGTGCTGTTCGCCGCGCCGGATGGGCGTGCCGTCGGTGCGGCGCACGCCGGTTGGCGGGGCTTGTCGCTCGGTGTTCTCGAGGCCACGCTGCGCGAGGTCTGCGAGGCCGGCGGCTGCGACAGCGCCGACGTGCAGGTGTGGCTCGGTGCATGCATCGGCCCGCGCGCGTTCGAGGTCGGGCCCGACGTGCTCGAAGCGTTCGGCGCATCGCCGCACAGTGGCAGGTCGCCGCGCTTCGTGGCGAAGGGGCCGGGCAAGTGGTGGGCCGATCTGGCGGCGCTGGCGCGCGACCGGCTACAGGCGGCCGGGGTACGTGCCGCGGGAGGCGGTGCGTGGTGCACCGTCAACGAGCCGTCACGGTTCTTTTCGTTCCGGCGCGACCGCATCACCGGGCGCATGGCCGCCGCGGTCTGGATCGAGCCCCGCCGCCTCGGCTGACAGCGCTTCGGCCAACCGGCGCGCTCGGCGCCGCGCCGGGCTGAAGTACAGATAGGCCAGGATCGACAGCGGCAGTACGCCGTACAGCACGAAGGTGGACACGGCGCCGAGCAGCGACCCTCGGCTGCCGGTGGCCTCGACCACCACCACCATCAGCACGACGTAGATCCAGGCGATCGCCACCAGCAGCATGGAGATTTCTCCGCTCGAGATTGCCTGATTATGAAACACGAAGTCATAATGCGGCATTGCCAGGGACCAATCCGCGATCGATCACGGAACGGTCGAACCCCAATCGAAATGGGTCGAGATTGAGATCGAGTGCGGATGTACAAAGCCGGCCGACTCACGTAAAACAGGTCTCGGCAGCCTCCGGCCGAGGGGCTCGATCAAAACGCTCAGGAGACCTATGAAGAACAAGCCAGATTCTGCGGCCGCGTCGCTTCCCGACCTCGCCGCGCACGGCCAAACGCTGGCTGCGACGCTGGGCGACGCGTGGACGACGATCTCCGGCCTGAGCCTGCCGATGCCGGCCGTCACGGAGCTGCAGAACGCCTACCTGAAACAGTCGACCGAGCTCTGGAACCAGACCCTGCGGGCCGACCGGCTGCCGCCTGCCGACCGCCGCTTCGCCGCGCAGGACTGGGCCGCCAACCCGGCCAGCGCCTACGTGGCGCAGATGTACCTGCTCAACGCCCGCACCTTGCTGCAGATGGCCGAGAGCCTGCAAGGTGACGAGAAGACCAAGCAGCGCATCCGCTTTGCGGTGCAGCAGTGGGTCGACGCCGCGGCACCGAGCAATTACCTGGCCCTGAACCCGGAAGCGCAGCGCAAGGCCATCGAGACCCGCGGCGCGAGCATCGCGCAAGGCCTCAAGCACCTGCTGGCCGATGTGCAGCAAGGCCACGTTTCGCAGACCGACGAGAGCATGTTCGAGGTCGGCCGCAATGTCGCCACCACCGAAGGCTCGGTCGTGTTCGAGAACGAGCTGTTCCAGCTGATCGAATACAAGCCGCTCACCGCGAAGGTGTTCGAGCGGCCGATGCTGTTCGTGCCGCCGTGCATCAACAAGTACTACATCCTCGATCTTCAACCCGACAACTCGCTGATCCGCTACACCGTGGCGCAGGGCCATCGGTTGTTCGTGGTGAGCTGGCGCAATGCCGACGACAGTATCAAGACCCACACTTGGGACCAGTACATCGAAGACGCGGCGATCCGCGCCATCGAGGTCGTGCAGGACATCACCGGCAGCGAGCGGGTCAACACGCTGGGTTTTTGTGTCGGCGGCACGATCCTGGCCACGGCGCTGTCGGTGCTGGCCGCGCGCGGCGAGAAGCCGGCGGCCAGCGTCACGCTGCTGACCACGCTGCTCGACTTCTCCAACACCGGCGTGCTCGATCTGTTCATCGACGAAACCATGGTCCAGATGCGCGAGATGACACTCGGCCCGCAGAGCCCGGGCGGCGGCAGCCTGCTCAAGGGCCAGGAACTGGCGACGACCTTCAGCTTTCTGCGCCCGAACGACCTGGTCTGGAACTACGTCGTCGGCAACTACCTCAAAGGCGAGACGCCGCCCCCGTTCGACCTGCTGTACTGGAACAGCGACAGCACCAACCTGCCCGGCCCGATGTACTGCTGGTACCTGCGCAACACTTACCTCGAGAACAACCTCGTCGTGCCGGGCAAGGTGACCGTGTGCGGCGCGCCGGTCGACCTGCGCACGATCGATGCGCCGGTGTACGTCTATGCCTCGCGCGAAGACCACATCGTGCCGTGGGACGCGGCCTACCGGAACACGCAGGTGCTCGGTGGCGCGAGCGCGGCGCGGGCCAAGTCGATGCGCTTCGTGCTCGGTGCGTCGGGCCACATCGCCGGCGTGATCAACCCGCCCGCCAAGGGCAAGCGCAGCCACTGGATCGGCGCCACGGCCTCACTGCCGGCCCAGGCACAGCAATGGCTCGACACCGCGAAGGAACACCCGGGCAGCTGGTGGCCCGATTGGGCGACATGGCTGGCCGGCCACGCCGGCAGGCAGGTTGCGGCGCCGAAGAGCCTGGGCAATCGCCGGCACCGACCGATCGAGGCCGCGCCCGGCCGCTACGTGAAGCAAAAGGCGAGTTGAACGCGCCCGCCGCAGGCCCAGTCACCCGCTGCACGCTGATTCGTTTGTCAAGTTCATTTCCAGATTCCATCCCGCATCAACCTAGACCCAGGAGACTTCAATGACCACCGACATCGTGATCGTCGCCGCTGCCCGTACCGCCGTGGGCAAGTTCGGCGGCACGCTGAGCAAGACCCCCGCCCCCGAACTCGGCGCCGCCGTGGTCGCCGACCTGCTGCGCCGCGCCAAGCTCGGTGGCGACCAGATCAACGAACTGATCTTCGGCCAGGTGCTCACCGCCGGCTCGGGCCAGAACCCGGCGCGCCAGACCGTGATCAAGAGCGGCCTGCCGCAAAGCGTTCCGGCATTGACGATCAACGCGGTCTGCGGCTCCGGCCTGAAGGCCGTGATGCTGGGCGCGCAGGCGATCCGCGACGGCGACTCCGAGATCGTCATCGCCGGCGGCCAGGAGAGCATGAGCCTGGCGCCGCACGTGTTGCCGGGCTCGCGCGACGGCATGCGCATGGGCGACTGGAAGCTGGTCGACTCGATGATCGTCGACGGCCTGTTCGATGTGTACAACCGCTACCACATGGGCATCACGGCCGAGAACGTGGCCAAGAAGTACGACATCAGCCGCGACAAGCAAGACGCGCTCGCACTCGGCTCGCAGCAGAAGGCGGCTGCCGCGCAGGAGGCCGGCAAGTTCAAGGACGAGATCGTGCCTTTCAGCATCGCTCAGAAGAAGGGCGACCCGATCGTCTTCGCGTCCGACGAGTTCATCAACAAGAAGACCAACGCCGAGGTGCTGGCCGGACTGCGCCCGGCCTTCGACAAGGCGGGCACGGTGACCGCGGGCAATGCCTCGGGGTTGAACGACGGCGCCGCTGGCGTCGTGCTGATGACCGCCAAGCGCGCCGAGCAGCTCGGGCTGAAGCCGCTGGCGCGCATCGCCAGCTATGCCACTGTGGCGCTCGACCCGAGCATCATGGGCATGGGCCCGGTGCCGGCCTCGACCAAGGCACTGGCGCGCGCCGGCTGGAAGCCGCAGGACCTCGACCTGCTCGAGATCAACGAAGCCTTTGCGGCGCAGGCTTGCGCCGTCAACAACGAGATGCGCTGGGACACGAGCAAGGTCAACGTCAACGGCGGTGCGATCGCGATCGGTCACCCGATTGGTGCGTCGGGTTGCCGCATTTTGGTGACGCTGCTGCACGAAATGCAGCGCCGCGATGCCAAAAAGGGCATCGCCTCGCTGTGCATCGGGGGTGGCATGGGCGTTGCACTCTGCGTCGAACGCTGAAACCCACCGGAGCATGACCATGACCCAACGAATTGCATACATCACCGGCGGCATGGGAGGCATCGGCACGACGATGTGCCAGCGGCTGCACGCCGACGGCTTCAAGGTGATCGCCGGCTGCGGCCCGAGCCGCGATCACGCCAAGTGGCTCAGCGAGCAGTCCGCGCTCGGGTATACGTTCTACGCCTCGGTGGGCAATGTGGGCGACTGGGACTCGACCGTCGCCGCGTTCCAGAAGGTCAAGGCCGAGCACGGCCCTATCGACGTGCTCGTCAACAACGCCGGCATCACCCGCGACGGCATGTTCCGCAAGATGACCCGTGCCGACTGGGATGCGGTGATCGAGACCAACCTGACGAGCCTGTTCAACGTCACCAAGCAGGTGATCGACGAGATGGTCGATCGCGGCTGGGGACGCATCATCAACATCAGCTCGGTCAATGGCGAGAAGGGCCAGTTCGGCCAGACCAACTATTCGGCCGCCAAGGCCGGCATGCACGGCTTCACGATGGCGCTGGCGCAGGAAGTGGCCAGCAAGGGTGTGACGGTCAACACCGTGAGCCCCGGCTACATCGCCACCGACATGGTCAAGTCGATCCGCCAGGACGTGCTCGACAAGATCATCGCCGGCATCCCGGTCAAGCGCCTGGGCACACCGGCCGACATCGCCTCGATCGTCTCCTGGGTCGCGTCCGACGAATCCGGGTTCGCCACCGGCGCCGATTTCTCGGTCAACGGCGGCTTGCACATGGGTTGATCCGCCTCGCAGGTCAAAAGAGCTTGCCGACGTTGAGCAACGTCAGGATGCCCAGCGTCGCGAAGATCGCGGCGGCAATGGCGTGGACCCAGCGCAGCGAGACCTTCTTCGCGATCGTCTCGCCGAGGAACACCGCGGGCACGTCGGCGATCATCATGCCCAGCGTGGTGCCGGCCACCACCGCCACCAGATTGCGGTAGTGCGCCGCCAGTGCCACGGTGGCGATCTGCGTCTTGTCGCCCATCTCGGCGAGGAAGAACGCCACCACCGTGGTGCCGAACACACCGTAGCGCGGGGGGCGTTGCGCTTCGTCGGCGTCGATGCGGTCGGGCACCAGCACCCAGCCGGCCATGCCGATGAACGACAGGCCCACCACCCAGCGCAGCGCGACCGGGCCGAGCGCGCTTGCGACCCAAGCACCGACCAGGCCGGCTGTGGCGTGGTTGAACACCGTCGCGACGAAGATGCCCAGGATGATCGGAACCGGTCGGCGGAACTTGACGGCGAGCAGCATCGCGAGCAACTGGGTCTTGTCACCCATTTCGCCCAGCGCGATCACACCGGTCGAGACCAGAAATGCTTCCAGAAGGTGCTCCGATTCAGTCCGTGGCGCGACGCGTCATCCGGCTGCGATCGCCTGCTCGGCGGCGGCACCGAGCGAGGCGGCGCTGCCGTCCCACTGCAGAACCCGCCGCGGTGTGGTGATGCCGGCGAAATTGCGCGCCATCGACTGCAGGTAGATCGGATCGTAGTGGTCGATGAGCAGCTCACGCACGACCTGCGACGTGCTGCCGCCGCGCGCGGCGGCCTGCCAGCGATCGACCTGCGCATGGCCGCGCAGGGTGCGCAGCGCATCGAGCCGGGCGCAGAACGCCTCGGCGTCGCGCACGAAGAAGTCGTACTCCTCGTTCAGCAGCGCCACCCGCGCGTCCAGCGGCAGCTCGAGCTGCAGGCACGGTGAGGCGCGCATGCGCTCGACCAGTGCCTGCGGCACGCGCAGGTCGCCGACCTTCTTGCTCTCGCTCTCGATGTAGACCGGCCGAGCCGGGTCGAGCCGGCGCAGCGCGTCCCAGACGCGCGACTCGAACTGCTTCTGGCCCGGCTGGCGCTCGCCCGGCACGAGGCCGAGGACCGAGCCGCGGTGGTTGGCCAGCGCCTCGAGATCGATGACCTGCGCGGCGTGCGTGCGCAACACCTGCAGCAAGCGGCTCTTTCCCGAGCCGGTGGTGCCGCAGACGACGCGGTACTCGAATTGGCGCGGCAGCACGTCGAGTGCACCGACCACCGCGCGTCGGAACTGCTGGTAGCCGCCTTCGAGCCGGTGCACGCGAAAGCCGATCTGGTCGAGCACCAGCGCGAGCGAGTTGCTGCGCGAGCCGCCACGCCAGCAGTACACCAGCGGGCGCCACTCCTTGGGCTTGTCGATCACATGGCGCTCGATGTGTTCGGCGATGTTGCGTGCCGCCAGCGCCGCGCCGCGCTTCTTGGCGGTGAAGGCCGAGACCTGCTTGTATTCGGTGCCGACCAGGTGGCGTTCGGCGTCGTTCAGCGTCGGCCAGTTGACGGCGCCCGGCACGCAGTCTTGCGCGTACTCGCTCTGCGAGCGGGCATCGATGACGGTGTCGAAATCTTCGAGCCGCGAGAGCGCCTGCGCGGCCGTGAGTGTCAGCAGCATGTCGGGGTCGCGTGCACGGCCTCTCGGCCCTTCAGGCCGCGACCGCGTCGAGCAACTCGGTCTCGATCTGCAACTGGGCCTTGTTCTGCTGCAGCGCCGGCCCGTCGATCAGGAAGGTGTCCTCGACGCGCTCGCCGAGCGTGGTGATCTTGGCCAGCTGCAGGTTGATGCCGTGGCGCGCGAGCACGCGAGCGATCGAATACAGCAGGCCCGAGCGGTCGCTCGCCGAGACCGCCAGCAGCCAGCGCTGCGCGCGCTCGTCGGGGCGCAGCGTCACGCGCGGCGTGATCGGGAACGACCTGACGCGCCGTGACAGGCGCCCGCGCCCGGGTTCGGGCAGCGCGCCCGTCGCCTGCAGCGCCAGCGCGAGCTGCGTCTCGACATAGGAGATCAGGTCGCGGTAATTGACATCGCGATATTGCGGCTCGAAGTTCGGCGTGTTGACCTGGAACGTGTCGAGTGCGTAGCCGGTGCGCGTGGTGTGCACCTTGGCGTCGAGGATGTTGAATCCGGCACCGTCGAAGTAGCCGCAGATGCGCGCGAACAGGTCACGCTGGTCGGGGGCGTACACCAGCACCTGCAGGCCTTCGCCCAGGGGCGACAGCCGCGCCTGCACGACCGGCCGGGACGTACCCACACGCTCGTGCAGCGCACGCGCATGCCAGGCGATGTCGGCGGCGTCGTGGCGCGCGAAGTAGCTCAGCTCGAGCGTGTTCCACAGTGGCAGCTCGCTGCCGGCTGGCAGCGTGGCCAGGTTCAGCATGTGGCGCGCTTCGAGCTTGCGGGCCTCGATCTCGGCGTCCATGTTCGGGCGCGCGCCGCCGAGCGCACGCAGCGTCAGGCGGTACAGGTCTTCGAGCAGCTTGCCCTTCCAGGCGTTCCAGACCTTCGGGCTGGTGCCGCGGATGTCGGCCACGGTGAGCAGGTACAACCCGGTGAGCCGGCGCTCGCTGCCCACCATCTTTGCGAAGGCCTCGATCACGTCGGGGTCGGAGAGGTCTTCCTTCTGCGCGATGCGCGACATGGTCAGGTGCGCCTCGACCAGGAACTCGATCAGGCTCGCGTCGTCGCGCGGCACACCGTGGTCGCGGCAGAAGCGCCGTGCCTCCTTGGCACCGAGTTCGGAGTGATCCCCGCCGCGGCCCTTGGCGACGTCGTGGAACAGCGCCGCGATGTACAGCACCCAGGGCCGGTCGAAGTTCGACGCGAGCTGCGAGCAGAACGGGTACTCGTGCGAATGCTCCGGGATGAAGAAGCGCCGCACGTTGCGCAGCACCATGATGATGTGCTGGTCGACCGTATAGACGTGAAACAGGTCGTGCTGCATCTGCCCGACGATGCGCCTGAACACCCACAGGTAGCGGCCGAGCACGCTGGTCTGGTTCATCAGCCGGAACGCGTGGGTCTGGCCCTCGTGTTCCATCAGGATCTTCATGAAGGTCGCGCGGTTCACCGGGTCGCGCCGGAACTTCGAATCCATCAGGTCGCGTGCGTTGTACAGCGCGCGCAGCGTGCGCGCCGACAAGCCCTTGGGCCCGACCGTCTGCTGGTAGACCAGAAAGGTTTCGAGGATCGCGTGCGGGTCGCGCTGGTACAGGTCGTCGGAGGCGACCTCGAGCATGCCGCCGCGCTCGAGGAACTTCGGCGTGATCGGGCGCATCGGCGCGTGCTGGGAGCCGTTGATGCGCTCCTCGATGTTGAGCATCAGGATCTGGTTGAGCTGCGTCACGGCCTTGGCGGCCCAGTAGTAACGCCGCATCAGAACCTCCGAGGCCCTCTGCCCGCGCGTGCCCGCATAGCCGAAGCTCTCGGCCACGGCGGTCTGCAAGTCGAACACGAGGCGGTCTTCGCGCCGGTCGGCAATCGTGTGCAGCCGAGCGCGGACCAGCTTGAGCAGCCCTTCGTTGCGGTTGAGCTGCTTGACCTCGAACGGCGTGATGAGCCCCTTCGCCGAAAGCGCGCTCCAGGTCTTGCCCAGGCCGGCAGCACGCGCCACCCAGATCAGCACCTGCAGATCGCGCAGGCCGCCCGGGCTTTCCTTGCAGTTGGGTTCGAGCGCGTAGGGCGTGTCCTCGTACTTGACGTGGCGCTGCACCATCTCGAGCTGCTTGGCGCGCAAGAACGCCTTGGCGTCCATCGCCTGCGTGTTGGCATGGCGAAACGTGTTGAACACGCGGCGCGAGCCGCAAAGGTAGCGCGACTCGAGCAGCGCCGTCTGCACCGTCACGTCGGCACGCGCCATCGCGATGCATTCACCGACGGTGCGCACGCTGGAGCCGATCTCCAGGCCGATGTCCCAGCACGCGGTGATGAAGGCCTCGACCGCCGTGTGAAGCGCGTCGCCGGCGATCGTGGGCGTGGGCGGCAGCAGCACCAGCACGTCGATATCGGAGTGCGGGAACAACTCGCCGCGCCCGTAGCCGCCGACCGCGAGCAGCGCCGCCTCGTCGGGCATGGCGGCGTGCGCCCACAACGCCAGCAGCATCTGGTCCACATGCCGGCTCAGCGCGCGGATCAACCGCGTGGCGGCCGGTGCGGTCGGGCGCGAATCGCGAAAGTGGTCGAGCAATGCGCCCTTGCCGGCCCGAAAGCGCTGGCGCAGATCGGCCAGGCCCGGCGCGGCGGCCGGCGTCGGTGCGTCGAGCACGGCGGCCATCGGTGGCTGCTTCAGAGGGTCACGAAGGCGGGCGGCGGCGGGCTGCCGGCCGACAGCGTCATGACTTCGAAGCCGGTCTCGGTGACCAGCACCGTGTGCTCCCACTGCGCCGACAACGAACGGTCTTTGGTGACGATGGTCCAGCCGTCGCCCATCTCGCGGATCTCGCGCTTGCCGGCGTTGATCATCGGCTCGATCGTGAACATCATCCCCGGCACCAGTTCTTCGAGCGTGCCCGGCCGGCCGTAGTGCAGCACCTGCGGGTCTTCGTGGAACTTCTGGCCGATGCCGTGGCCGCAGAACTCGCGCACCACCGAGAAGCCGTTGCTTTCGGCGAAGGTCTGGATCGTGTGGCCGATGTCGCCCAGGCGGATGCCGGGCCTGACCTTGTTGATGCCTTTCCACATGGCCTCGTAAGTCATCTGGCACAGGCGCTTGGCGGCGATCGAACCCTCCCCGACGATGAACATCCGGCTGGTGTCGCCGTGCCAGCCGTCCTTGATGACGGTGACGTCGATGTTGACGATGTCGCCGTTCTTCAGCGGCCGGTCGTTCGGGATGCCGTGGCAGACCTGGTGGTTGATCGAGGTGCAGATCGACTTGGGGTAGGGCGTGTAGCCCGAAGGCGCGTAGTTCAGCGGCGCCGGAACGGCGTGCTGCACGTTGACGATGTGGTCGTGGGCGATGCGGTCGAGTTCGTCGGTGGTCACGCCGGGCTTCACGTGCGGGGTGAGCAGATCCAGCACCTCTGAGGCGAGGCGGCCGGCGATGCGCATGGCTTGGATATCGGCTGCGGTCTTGATCGTGATGGTCATGGTTCGAATTATCTCAGGCCCGTAAAATCACGCGTTTCCGCCCGGGGTGACCCTCAGCCCGCCCCGGCCTAGCGACCACCTCCGCCCGGGCCCGCCGCGTGACCTCCACCCCCAAGCACCTGACTCACTTCGAGGGCGGCAACGCGCTGTCCGGATTCCGCGCCCAGGCGCTGCTGGCGCGGCTGCGCGCGATCAGCCCGCGCATCGACGCCGTTGCCGCGCGGCATGTGCACTGGGTTTGCGCCGACACCGCCCTGGCACGCGCCGACGCCGACAAGCTCGCCGCGCTGCTGCACTACGGCGCGCCGTACGCCGGGCCGACCGACGGTACGTTGATCGTGGTCGCGCCGCGCCTGGGCACGGTGTCGCCGTGGGCCTCGAAGGCGACCGACATCGCCCACAACTGCGGTGCGAGCGTCCGGCGGATCGAGCGCGTCACCGAGTACCGGCTCACGCTCAGGAGCGGCCTGCTCGGCGGCGCCAAGGCGCTGGCGGCCGAGGAACTGCGCTCGGCCAGCGCACTGCTGCACGACCGCATGACCGAAAGCGTGCTGCTCGCGCGCGAAGACGCCGCGCACCTGTTCGACGACCAACCGGCGGTGCCGATGCAGCATGTGGACGTGCTCGGCCGCGGGCGCGCGGCGCTGGTGCAGGCCAACACCGAGTTCGGCCTGGCGCTGTCGATCGATGAGATCGACTACCTCGTCGGCGCGTTCACCGGCTTGCGGCGCAACCCCACCGACGTCGAGCTGATGATGTTCGCGCAGGCCAACAGCGAGCACTGCCGGCACAAGATCTTCAACGCGCAGTTCGTGATCGACGGCGTGGCGCAGCCGCGCTCGATGTTCCAGATGATCCGCCACACCGAGGCGGCGAGCCCGCAGCACACGATCGTCGCCTACAGCGACAACGCCTCGGTGATGGAAGGCGGCGTGATCGAGCGCTGGCTGCCGCAGGGCTACACCAACGCGCCGCTGTACACGGCGCGCACCGAACTCGTGCACGTGCTGATGAAGGTGGAAACCCACAACCACCCGACCGCGATCTCGCCGTTCCCGGGTGCATCCACCGGCGCGGGCGGCGAGATCCGCGACGAAGGCGCGACCGGACGCGGCTCGAAGCCCAAGGCCGGCATCACCGGCTTCAGCGTGTCGAACCTGCACCTGCCCGGCACCCAGGAGCCGTGGGAGCAAACGCCCTACGGCAAACCCGACCACATCGCCAGCGCGCTGCAGATCATGCTCGACGGCCCGTTGGGCGGCGCGGCGTTCAACAACGAATTCGGCCGGCCGAACCTGGCCGGCTACTTGCGCGTCTACGAGCAGACCGTGGGCGAGGGCGCAGGCGCGCTGCGGCGCGGCTACCACAAGCCGATCATGATCGCCGGTGGCCTGGGCTCGATCTCGGCCACGCAGACCCACAAGATCGCGTTCCCGCCCGGCACCTTGCTGATCCAGCTCGGCGGGCCCGGAATGCGCATCGGCATGGGGGGCGGCGCAGCGAGTTCGATGGCCGCGGGCACCAATGCCGCCGCGCTCGACTTCGATTCGGTGCAGCGCGGCAACCCCGAGATCGAGCGCCGCGCGCAGGAGGTCATCAACCACTGCTGGGCGCTGGGAGAGGCCAACCCGATCCTGGCGATCCACGACGTCGGCGCCGGCGGCATCAGCAACGCGTTCCCCGAGCTGGTCGACGGCGCCGGCCGCGGCGCGCGGTTCGATCTGCGCAGCGTGCCGCTCGAAGAAACCGGCCTCGCGCCGAAGGAGATCTGGTGCAACGAAAGCCAGGAACGCTACGTGATGGCAGTGGCGCCCGAGGCGCTGCCGATGTTGCGCGCGATGTGCGAGCGCGAGCGCTGCCCGTACGCGGTGGTCGGCGTCACCACGGCCGACAAGGAGCTCGTGCTCGAGGACGGGCCCGGCGGTCAACGCGCGATCGAGATGCCGATGGAGGTGCTGCTCGGCAAGCCGCCGAAAACGCTGCGCGACGTGGCGCGTGTGGCGCGCACATCGCCCGCGCTCGATCTGGCCGACGTGTCGCTGGCCACGGTGGCGTTCGACGTGCTGCGCCACCCGACGGTGGCGAGCAAGCGGTTCCTGATCACGATCGGCGACCGCACCGTCGGCGGCTTGAGCCATCGCGACCCGATGGTCGGCCCGTGGCAGGTGCCGGTGGCCGATTGCGCGGTCACGCTGGCCGACTTCAGCGGCTTTCGCGGCGAGGCGATGGGCATCGGCGAGCGCACGCCGCTGGCGGCGCTCGGCTCGGCTGGCGCGCCGGCGTCGGGGCGCATGGCGGTCGGCGAGGCGATCACCAACCTGCTCGCCGCGCCGATCGAGCTCGATCGCGTCAAGCTCAGCTGCAACTGGATGGCTGCCTGCGGTGAACCCGGCGAAGACGCGGCGCTGTACGACACCGTCACGGCGGTCGGCATGGAGCTGTGCCCGGCGCTCGGCATCGGCGTGCCGGTCGGCAAGGATTCGCTGTCGATGCGCACGCGCTGGAGCGAGGCCGGCGCCGGTTCGCCGATCACCAAGCAGGTCACTGCACCGGTGAGTTTGATCGTCACCGCGTTCGCCACGCTCGCCGACGTGCGGCCCACGCTGACGCCGCAACTGCAGCCCGGCGACAGCACGCTGATCCTGATCGACCTGGGTGCCGGCAAGAACCGCATGGCCGGCTCGATGCTGGCGCAGGTGCTGAACCAGTTCGGCTCACCCGAGGCCGACGGCGTGCCCGACCTCGACGATCCGGCGCCACTGAAGGCCCTCGTCGGGGCCATCAACCGCCTGCGCGAGCAGGGCCGGCTGCTCGCGTACCACGACCGCAGCGACGGCGGGCTGTGGGCGGCGGCCTGCGAGATGGCCTTCGCCGGCCACTGCGGCGTGAGCCTGAACGTGGACATGCTGGTCGTCGAAGGCGATGGCATCGGCGACAGCCGAGCCGACCACGGCGACGCCAAGAACTGGGCCACGCAGGTGAGCGCGCGCCGCGACGAGCTGACACTGCGCGCGCTGTTCAACGAAGAACTCGGCGCGCTGATCCAGGTGCCGACCGAGGTGCGCGACGAGGTGATGCGCACGCTGCGCGAGTTCGGCTTGAGCCGGCACAGCCATTTCGTCGGCAAGCCCAACACGCGCGGCGTCATCGAGGTCTGGCGCGATGCCAAGGCGGTGTTCAGCGCACCGCTGCGCGAACTGCACCAGGCCTGGGACGAAGTGAGCTGGCGCATCGCCAGGCTGCGCGACAACCCGGCCTGCGCCGACGCCGAGCACGACGCCGCCGGCCGCAGCGACGACCCCGGTCTGCACGTGCAACTGAGCTTCGATCCGGGCATCGACGTGGCCGCGCCGTTCATCGGCGGGGCGCGGCCCCGGCTTGCGATCCTGCGCGAGCAAGGCGTGAACAGCCACCTCGAGATGAGCCATGCGATGCACCGCGCCGGCTTCGATACCTTCGACGTTCACATGAGCGACCTGCAGACCGGCCGCGCCCGGCTCGACCCGTTCCAGGGCTTCGTCGCCTGCGGCGGCTTCAGCTACGGCGACACGCTGGGTGCCGGCGAAGGCTGGGCGCGTTCGGTGATGTTCAACCCGGCGCTGGCCGACCAGTTCGCCGCGTTCTTCCACCGCACCGACACCTTTGCGCTCGGCGTGTGCAACGGCTGCCAGATGATGGCCGCGCTGGCGCCCATCATCCCCGGCGCGCAGGCCTGGCCGAAGTTCACGCGCAACAAGAGCGAGCAGTTCGAGGCCCGGCTGAGCCTGGTCGAGGTGCTGGAGAGCCCGTCGATCTTCTTCAGCGGCATGGCCGGCAGCCGCCTGCCGGTGGCGGTGGCGCACGGCGAGGGCTGCGCCGATTTCTCGCAGCACGGCGACGCCAAGGCCGTGCACCGGGCGATGCGCTTCGTCGACCACCACGGTGCCGCCACCGAGGCCTACCCGTTCAACCCGAACGGCAGCCCCGACGGCCTGACCGCGGTGACCACCGCGGACGGCCGCTACACAGTGCTGATGCCGCACGCCGAGCGCGTGTTCCGCAATGTCCAGATGAGCTGGTCCCCGGGCGACCGCAGCGCCGCGAGCCCCTGGACGCGCATGTTCGCGAACGCCCGGGCGTGGGTGGGCTGAGGTCCGCGATCGGCCCAATCGGCGCGGCTACAAAATGGTTAACCAACTCGGTGAATTGATCAAGTCATGAAAGAAGTCGCTGTTTATGAAGCGAAGACCCGGCTCTCGGAGCTGTTGGCCGAGGTCGAGCGCGGCGAGCAGGTCACCATCACCCGGCGAGGCCAGCCGATCGCGCGTCTGGTGAGCGCGACCACCGCCAAACGTGGGGCGGTCAGCCAGCGCCAGCAGGTCCCTGCCACCATCGAGGCGCTGCGCGAACAACGCAAGGGTGTCGTGCTGGAAGGCCGGCTGGGCGACCTGATCGCCGACGGCCGCGACTGAGCACCGCATGCCTTTTGTGCTGGACAACTCGGTCGTTTGCGGCTGGTTTCTGGAGAACCGGGCCACGCCGTACTCGGACGCCATCATCGAGCGTCTGCGCGACGATCGGGCGGCCGTGCCGGCGTTGTGGGAACTGGAATCCACCAACGTGTTGCGCAGCGCCTGCCTGCGCCAGCGAATGACGGCGCAGGCCGCGCAGCGCGTGGTGGCGCAGATCGTCGCGCTGCCGATCGATGTCGATCGTCAGCCGGTTGCGCCGCGCGAGTTGCTGGCGTTGGCGTTGCGCTTCGGTCTGAGCAGCTACGACGCGGCCTACCTCGAACTGGCCCTGCGCCTGCAATTGCCGATCGCCACCGGCGACGGCCCGCTGCGCGAAGCCGCCATCGCTGCCGGCGTGGGACTGGCGAAGGGAGCGCCGGCATGACTCCCGGGTCGACCGGGTCAGGCGCCGAGCGCCCGCGCTTCGACCGCCTCGACGCGTTGCGCGCGGTCGCCATCGTCTGGATGGCGGTCTTTCACTTCTCGTACGACCTGAACCACTTCGGCATCACGCACCAGAACTTCTACACCGATCCGGTCTGGACGCTGCAGCGCGTGTGCATCGTCTCGTTGTTCCTGTTCTGCGCCGGCTTCGGCCAGGCGATCGCGCTCGACCAGGGCCAGCCGTGGCCGCGCTTCTGGCGCCGCTGGGCGCAGGTGGCGTTCTGCGCGGTGCTCGTCACGGCCGGCTCGATGGCGATGTTCCCGCGCAGCTTCATCAGCTTCGGCGTGCTGCATGCGATCGCCGTGCTGCTGATCGTGATGCGCCTGAGCCACCGCGCCAGGCGCTGGTTGTGGCCGCTCGGGCTGATCGCGTTGCTGCTGCCGCAGTTCGTGCAAAGCGCGTGGTTCGACACCCGCTGGACCGACTGGATCGGCCTGGTCACCCGCAAGCCGGTCACCGAAGACTATGTGCCGGTGTTGCCGTGGCTGGGTGTGATGTGGTGGGGGCTGGCCGCCGGGCAATGGGTGCTGGCCCGGCGCCGCGCCTGGGTGACGGGTGTGCTGCCTCGCCAGTTGCAGCCGCTCGCGGTGCTCGGCCGCTGGAGCCTGAGCTTCTACATGCTGCACCAGCCGGTGCTGATCGGGCTGCTGATGGCGTGGCTGGCGCTGCGCCGCGGTTGATCAGGCGCGCAGGCGCAGCGCCGCGTCGTCGATGGCGGCCTTCAGCTCCGCGTAGCTGTTCGTCACCGGGAACTGCGGGAACTGCTCGACGATCGCCGCCGGCGGGTGGATGAAGAAGCCGGCGTGCGCGGCGCCGAGCATGCCGGTGTCGTTGTAGGAATCGCCGGCCGCGATCACCTGGAAGTTCAGGCCGCGCAGTGCGTTGACCGCATGGCGCTTTTGGTCGGGCATGCGAAGCACGTGGCGGCGCACGAAACCGGCGGCGTCGACCTCGAGCTTGTGGCACAGCAGCGTGGGCCACGCGAGCTGGCGCATCAGCGGCTGCGCGAACTCGTAGAAGGTGTCGGACAGGATCAGCACCTGGTAGCGGCTGCGCAGGTCGTCGAGGAAGGCGCGTGCACCGTCCATCGGGCCCATGCCGGCGATCACGTTCTGGATGTCCGCCAGCTTCAACTGGTGCTGGGCGAGCAGGCCGATGCGAAAGTTCATCAGCTTGTCGTAGTCGGGCTCGTCGCGGGTCGTGCGCGCCAGCTCGGCAATGCCGGTGCGCCTGGCAAATTCGATCCAGATCTCGGGCACGAGCACGCCTTCGAGGTCGAGGCAGATCATTTGCATGGGGCGGTCTCCGGCGGCAGGTGTTGTAAGGGCGGCGCGGATCGTACCCGACGGGTGCAATGACGGCCCCTGGGCGCCTTCGATGGATCGTGCCGACAATCACTGATCTCGCGCCGTGAATCAGCAGCGTGCGTAGGTACGAGTCACCTCGCTTGCTGATGCCCAGCAGCTTCGACTTGCCGCCCGTTGAGTGCTGCTTGGACACCAGCCCGAGCCACGCAGCCGGCTGTCTGGGGCGCGACAATCATCTTGGCCGGTGGAGCGACAAACATGATGGCCGGTGGTGAGGAGTCGAAGGCGGCGTAGCCGCCGTAGACGACGAACCACCGGCGGCGCCGGGTTGGTGGGGTTCAGGATGGCGGGCTCAGGTCTCAACAAGAGGTCGGCCCAGTGCCAGGAACCCGAATCACCGATCAGCAGGTTTGCCTCTACATGAACATCCGCAAGAACAAGTCCCAGGAACTGGCCGCGGCCAAGGCCGGCATCAGCGAGCGCAGCGCCCGGCGCATCGACAGTGCGGCCGCATTGCCCTCGCAGAACCCTCGACGCTATTGGCGCTCGCGAGCCGATCCGTTCGTCGATGTCTGGGATGCCGAGGTCGTGCCGCTGCTCAAGGGCGCGCCCAAGCTGATGGCCATCACGCTGCTGCGCAAGCTGCAGGGCGACCACCCGGAGCGCTTCCCCGACGGCATGCTGCGCACGCTACAGCGTCACGTTCGTCAGTGGCGCGCACTGGAAGGCCCGTCCAAGGAAGTGTTCTTCCCGCAAGAACATACCCCGGGCCATCGCGGCCTGTCGGACTTTACCGCCATGGCCGAGCTGTGCATCACGATCGCCGGCGCGGCGTTCGTGCACATCCTGTACCACTTCGTGCTGGCCTTCTCGCGCTGGGAGCATGTCGAGGTGGTCCAGGGCGGGGAGAGCTTCGAGGCCCTGTCCAGAGGGCTGCAGAACGCCCTGTGGCAGGCTGGCGGTGCGCCTCGGGAGCACCGCACCGACAGCCTGTCGGCGGCGTTCAAGAACCTGGCCGCCGAAGAAGACTTCACCGCACGCTACACCGCGCTGCTCGACCACTACGACATGGCCGGCACGCGCAACAACCGAGGCGTCAGCCATGAGAAGGCTTTGTACTCATACTGCACCTCCTGCGGCACGTGACGCTAAAGTCACTGGGACGATCTGGTACTCGCGCTTGTGCGCGTATTTTGCCGGTAGCTCATCGGGTGGAATCTCGTAGAGGAAGTCGCCTTTGTCGTTGACGGGATGCGCCCGCAAGATCCCACGACGGCGCCACAGGTGGACCGTGCACAGACCGACGCCGAAGCGGGCGGCAACGTCAGTGGCTTCGAGCAGTCCTTGAGCAATGAGGCGTGTGCGACGATCGATGAGGTGGTACGTCGTGCGCAGGCGACCGATGCGAGCCGGTGTCCATGGCGAGGTGACGACCGTACGCACACCGCGCTCGTTCAGGATGTCGGCAATTTCTCGATCGGTGTAGGTGTCGATGAGCTTGTCGATTTCCTGGATTACCTCGGCGTCGGTGGTCCGTAGTTGCACGCATGATTTTGGCAACGGCAAGTCGAACGAGCGGGTGGCGCCGCCGGCGAAGCGAACATCGACGTGCAACGCATCGCCCTTGGTGAGCGTGACGTCCGAGATCAATAGCCGCAGCATGCGTTTCTTCTCCTTGGTCTCGGTACGTGGATCGCGCCACAACCGCGGGAAGTCGGTGGCGAGTGCGAGCAACTCAGTGCGCTCGGCGTCGGTGACGAGTTCAGTGGCTGCAGCGGTTGCCTTCTCATAAGTGTCCTGAGCGGTCGCCAAGACGCGCAGCTTTTGATTCCAATCGGCCTCGAGCGCATCGGCGACGAGACGGTTGTCGGGATCGACCTTGAGATATCGGCGTTGGGCCAGGTCGGCGTCG